>JBDREB010000384.1:0-9903 GCA_043820325.1 Planctomycetota bacterium
GGGCTGGATCTTCATCGACTCCGTCCACAAGCCGGCGCAAGCGAGGGCACGGCATGCCGTGCCCCTACAGCGGAAAAGAATGCCACGGTGGTACCGGCGCGCCCTCTTTTGACCCCTTTATTATGGGGCGGTGTACTTAGCAGTAGAGCGATGATCCTCCGCCTGAAACCTCGTGCATGGGGACAAATCCCGGAAAACCGCATAAACCGGTGAACTTTTACCGTTGATCCAGCGCTTGGATATATTGTTACCCGCGGCGGCGCCATGTCCTTGCTGGAGACGGCACCATGATCATCATCGAGCCCCACATCCACATGTATTCGCGGACCACGGACGATTACCAGCGCATGTATGCGGCCGGGATCCGGGCCTGCATCGAGCCTTCGTTCTGGCTGGGATCGCCCCGCCGGTACGCGGGGACATTCCTCGATTATTTCCAGCTGATCCTCGAATTCGAGACCGTCCGCGCCCGGCGCTTCGGCATCGATCATTACGCGGCCGTGTCCGTCAATCCCAAGGAAGCGGAGGATCTGGTCCTGGCGCGGGAAGTCATGGCCAGCATGGCGGCATACCTCGCTCACGACCGCTGCGTGGCAGTGGGCGAGATCGGCCTGAACGCCATCACCCGGAACGAAGAAACCGTGCTGGCTGAACAGCTGGAACTGGCCCGCAAGAACAACATGCCGGTCATCATCCACCTGCCCCATCTCCGCAAGCCGGAGGGCGTGAAGGTGATCCTGGGCGTCGTGCAGAATGCGGGGATCCAGCCGGGCAGGATCCTCATCGATCACAATACCGAGGAGACCATGCCCCTGCTCGTGGGCCGCGGGTATTATCTTGGTCTGACGGTTTACCCCATATCCAAGCTGACGCCGGAGCGCGTATCGGGCATCATCAGGCAATTCGGCGCCGACCAGGTGCTGGTAAACGGTTCGGCCGACTGGGGCGTCTCCGATCCGCTCAGCCTGGTCAAGGTGGCTGAGTATTTGGCCGCCAACGGGCATCCGGACGGGGCCATCCGCAAGCTGGTGTGCGAAACAGCGCAGGCGTTCTATTCCCAGTCGCCGCGGTTCAAGCCGGAATTGGATTTGAAGCCGGTCGACCCGCGGGAATTCCAGCGGTGAACATCCCCTTCCGGCAACGGGCGGCGGCATGGGGCCGGCTCCTGCGCCTTCCGAACCTCTTCACCGTACCCGGGGATGTCGTGGCCGGGGCGGCATGGAGCGGCGGGGATCTGGCCGCGACAGCCTGGTCCGTTCCCGCCGTGATGCTCATCTACGCGGGCGGGCTCCTGCTCAATGATTATTTTGACCGGGCCGTGGACGCCCGGGAACGGCCCCAGCGGCCCATCCCGTCGGAGAGAGTGAAGGCCACAAGCGTGCTGACGGCAGGACTGGCGGCATTGGCCGGCGGCACAGGGCTGGCCTGGCTTGCCGGGGGAACGACGGCGGGCAGTGTTGCCTTGGCTACCAGTATCCTGGTCCTCTTATACGACGGCGGCGTGAAGAGCCTCCCGCTATTGGGGCCGCTGGTGATGGGGTTATGCCGCGGGGGCGCGGTGCTCGTCGGCGGTGCGGCAACCTCCGGGACCGTGGGCATGCCGGTTATGGTAGTGGCGGGGATGGCCACGGCCTATACAGCGGTCCTGACCGGTGTGGCGCGGGGCGAAATGTCGGGCGGCCGACCCGGGGCCAAGGCATATCTCCCGGCGGCGGTCGTGATCGCGGCCGGACTGGTGAGCCCGTGGATGGGGGGCTTGGCCCCGGCCGTATGGATCGGCACGGCCCTCTTTGCCGCGGCGGCCATCCGGATCATCGGGTGGACCGTCCAAGTCAACACCACTGCCGCACCTGTGCCGGCCTTCATCGGGCGACTCATCCGGATGATGATCGTCCTGCAGGCGGCTTGGGTGTGCACGGCGTTCGGACACTTGGGTTGGGTTTGGGTGGCGGGGACCGTTATTGCCTTTGCGGGGCTCGCTTTCGGTGCCGATCGCGCCGCCCACGCATTTTACGGCAGTTAGACGGGAACGACGGATGCCGGGCCGGAAGCTGCTGGTGGTGCAGGTCGCCGCGCTGGGATATGAATTCCTGACGCAGGGTATCGGCGGGACCGCCTGGGAGGGGTTCCGCTTCCGTAAGGCCCAAAGCCTTTTTCCGGCATTGACCTGTCCCGTCCAGGCGACCATGCGCACCGGCCTGCCCCCAAGCGGTCACGGTATGGTCATGAATGGATTTTACGATCGTACACTCAGGAAACCCCTGTTCTGGGAACAATCGTCGGCACTGGTCTCCGGCGCGCGTCTGTGGAATGGATGCAAACGGGCCGGGATCGGCATGCTCTTCTGGCAACAGAGCCTGGGTGAGGATGCGGACATCCTCCTCTCGCCTGCGCCGGTCCATAAACACGGCGGCGGTATGGTGGAGGCGGTCTATTCGCGGCCCGAGGGATTGTATGCCGGTCTGGTGGGAAAGATCGGACGGCGTTTCCGGCTTTCGAGCTACTGGGGTCCGCGGGCGTCGGTGAAGGCCACGGCCTGGATCGCCAAGGCCACCGGGCTGGTGACGGCGGGGCCGGAGGCGCCCGACCTGCTCTTTACCTATCTGCCGCATCTGGATTACGACCTCCAGCGCTATGGTCCCGGGTCGGCCCAGGCGGGGAAGGCCCTCGCCGATCTTCTCGATCTGTTGAAAGAACTCCTCGATACCGCCCGCGGCAACGGGTACGATGCGGCCGTGTACGGCGATTATTCAATCGACGCGGTCCACATACCGGTGCACCCCAACCGGCGCCTGTGCGAACGGGGCCTGATGCGGACGCGGCCGATCGGCCGGCGGCTCTATCCCGATTTTCATTATAGCCGGGCGTTCGCCGTGGCCGACCACGAGATCGCCCATGTCTACACGACCGGGACCGGGGCGGCCGACGCGGCCGCCGAAGCCTTGGCCGGCCTTGAGGGCGTCCACGAAATTCTGCGCGGCGAAGCGCTGGAGGCCGCCGGCATCGCGCATGCCAATACGGGCGACCTGGTCCTGGTGGCTGAACCGGGCGCGTGGTTCGCCTACCCGTGGTGGGAGGATCCCGGTGAAGCGCCGGACTATGCATCGCATATCGACATCCATAACAAGCCGGGATACGATCCCTGCGAACTCTTTTTCGGCCGGCATCCCTTTGTCGTATCCACCGACCCCGCCAGGATCGGGGGCTCCCACGGCCGGACCGGGCCGGGCACGGAGATCGCCTGGACATCGACATTCGAACCACAGGGGGAGATCGGCGACCTGCCGGCCCTGGCGCGGATGATCCGGCACACCATGGGAGGAACCGCATGAGTTAACTGCTCATTCCATCCGCCGCACGGCACACGCAATCCATCAATGTGCCCCTGTCCTATCCGGTCTGCTTCACCCGGAACGCCTGGGGGGCCGACAACCCGGTCATGGCCGGGGTCTTCAGCGAAGCGGCGCCGCAACCGGCCCGGCTGGCGGTGTATATCGATGCAGGCGTGGCCGCGGCCCATCCGGGACTGGAAGCGGAGATCACCGCATATGCGGCGGGTCACGGGGCGGTGATGGAACTGGCGGAAGCACCGCATATCCTGCCCGGCGGCGAGCCGGTCAAGAACGGCTGGCACTGCGTCAACCGGATCATCGCCGACCTCGCCCGGCTCAAGCTGTGCCGCCACAGCTTTGTGGTCGCCATCGGCGGCGGCGCCCTGCTTGATGCGGTGGGATTTGCGGCGGCCCTGGTGCATCGCGGCATCCGGCTCATCCGCATGCCGACGACCACACTGGCTCAAGGCGATTCGGGCGTCGGTGTGAAGAACGGGATCAATCTGGACGGCGCGAAGAACATGCTCGGAACTTTTGCCCCGCCGTATGCCGTGGTCAACGATGCGGCCTTTTTGAGTACGCTCAGCGGGGACCTGGTGCGGGACGGGATGGCCGAAGCCTTCAAGGTCGCCATTATCCGCGATGGGGAATTCTTCCGGTACATGGCGTCCAACGCGGACCGGATCAGCCGCGCGGAAGCCCCGGTGATCGAGGAATGCGTCCGGCGCAGTGCCCTGATCCACTTGGAGCATATCCGGGGGGCCGGCGATCCCTTCGAGTTCGGCGTCTCCCGGCCGCTCGATTTCGGCCACTGGTCGGCCCACCGCCTGGAGACCATGAGCGGTTTCAGCCTGCGCCACGGCCAGGCCGTGGGTATCGGCATCGCCCTCGATGCCTGCTATGCCTGGAAACTCGACATGATCACCCGCGGAGAGATGGAGTCGATCCACGGCGCCATGCGGGGTTGCGGGATCGCCCTGTACAATGACCTTCTGTCCGCCCGCGACGATACCGGCCGTCTGCAGGTCCTTGCCGGTTTGGAGCAGTTCCGGGAGCATCTCGGCGGCCGGTTGTCAATCACGCTCCCCACCGCCATCGGGGCGGCGGTCGAGGTCCATGCGATGCAGTCGGAGACAATTGAAGAATCCACGGCTTATCTGGCAAAGGCGTATGGATGAGGATCAACGGTTCGGACGCCCACCTGACCTATTGTCTGAATGTCCATCCGGCAACCTGTTACGCGGATGTGCAAGCGAACATATTCCCAAAGGCCATCAAGGTTTTCAAACGCCTGGAACAGAAGATGCCGGTGCAGCCGCCATATGGTCTGGGGCTGTGGGTCCCGGCCGTATCCCTCCCCGAACTGGCCGCGCCGGGGGCGGTGGCCGATCTCAAACGGCGCCTGACTGAAAACGGGCTTTATGTTTTCACCGTGAACGGTTTCCCGTTCGGGAAATTCCACGGCGCGCGGGTCAAGGAGCGGGTCTACCAGCCGGACTGGTCCAAGCCCGCACGGGCGGCATACACCCGGACCCTTGCCGAAGTGCTGGCACCATTGCTCCCGGACGGCGTGGAAGGCACGATCAGCACGGTGCCGGTGACCTTTCGCGCCTGGGCCGACCGGGAGACCGTGGCGGCGGCGGCCATTCAATTGGCCGGTCTGGCCGGGTTCCTCGATCAACTGGCCGGGGCCACCGGGCGCGATATCGCCCTTGCCTTGGAACCCGAGCCGGCCTGTTACCTTGAAACAGCCGAAGATGCCCGCCGCTTCTTCCTGGAAGAACTCCTTCCGCGGGGCTGTACCTGGCTGGGTGAGGCGGGGGTGCGCCGGACCGATGCGGAGAGAATCATCCGCCGCCGCATCGGCGTCTGCTATGATCTGGTCCATGCCGCGGTCATGTTTGAAGACCCGGTGCAGGCCCTCGCGGGGCTTGGCCGTGACGGCATCCGGGTGCTCAAACTGCATATCGGGTCGGCGGTCCAGGCCGAAGTCGGGGCAGACGGGCCGTCGGCGGATCTCACACGGTTCAATGAAGCGGTCTACCTGCACCAGGTGACCGTCCGTACGCAGGCTGGCGGGTTCCGGCATTACCTGGACATGCCCGCGGCCATTGAGCAGGCGTTGCCGGGGACCTGGCGGGTGCATTTCCATGTGCCGCATGCGTCGCTGGCCGGACCGGTGACCGATACCAGTTCCCTGGTCAATGCGCGTCTGTTAAAGGCGGCATTGGACCTCGGCGTCAGGCATTTTGAAGTTGAAACCTACACGCTCGACATCCTGCCCGGCTTTACGGGATCCGTTGAAGATGCGATGGCCCGGGAGATCGCCTGGGCATATTCGATGCTTTCAAGACGCGAATAGTGCCATGAACCGTCCTTATTCCATCCGGAGTATCAATCCCCGATGCAGGCCGTGATCCGGGTGGCGCGTTCCTCGGAACGGAGGGCCAGCACCGCCATCGAAGTCGTATACACCCGGCCGCCGGCCGAACCCCATTGATCGACCGGTTCCCAACTGCCCCGGGACGGTCCTTCGGCGATCTGCATGGCGTCAAGGGCCCGGTGCAGTTCATTGAACCAGGCCTTGTACTTGTCACGGTTGGTGTAATACAGGCCATAAGTAAGCGCGTACCACTGGTAGAAATCGGGCGCGGCCTTGAGCACCGATCGATCATCCATGGCTGCGGCAATGGGCGCCCCCGGTATGGCCCTCCCCATGGACGGGGCATAGGCCGCCGCCATTGCGGAAAGGGTGAACGATTCGGCCGGACTGCGGTCGGCCGGTTCGCTGTAGGCGATGGCGCCGCTGGCATCGACCATGGTCTTGAACCAGGCGACACCCCGGTCAATGGCGGACTCGCACCCGGTGAAACCCAATTCCCGGCCGAGGGAGAGCGCATTCAACTGCCAGACCGTGATCGAGGTGTTGGGCGCCGTCCATCGCCCCGAGGGTTCCAAATACCCCCAGCCGCCCTTGACAGACTGGCACCGGCCGATGTAATCGAGGGCTTTCTGGATCGGTCCCTTCAATTCTACCGCGTGTTTGCGTTCATAGACTTCCAGGAGAGCCACGGTGGCGATGCCATGGTTGTAGAGGACCGGCCGGCATTCGGGGCCCAGCCGCCCTTCGGGCGACTGCAGGCTGAGGATGTGTTCCACGCCCCGTGCCAGAGTCTGGGGCACCCCCTGCTCAATGCCGCTTTGCTCCACGCTCGCCAGGGCCAGTACAGCCAGGCCCGTGACCCCCAGCGAATAATTGGGCTGGCCGCCCCATTCGACGGCGATCCACTCCCCCGTGCTCTTCTGGGATCCGACCAGCCACTGTGAGGCGGCGGTGACGGTTGCGGTAAGCGGCCACGGCGATATGACCGGTTGGACCGCCGAAATGGCTGTATCCCCTGCCGGACGCATGAACCACATGCCGGCCCCGATGAGCACCAGCACGCACGCCACGGCAGCGATGGCCGCATGGCGCCACCAACCCGGCCGGAAAGCGGCAGCAGGGTGCTGACCATCCCGGGCCCGCCAGACCGCGGCTTTAACGATGTCCGGGGCCAGGTCCCTTACCGGCGGCTCGGAGGGCAGGGCCAGCAGTCCCGCACGGACCTGTTGAAAACGCCGAAATGCGGTCTGGCAGGCGGGACAGCCCTCCAGATGGGCGCGCGCCGCGGTCTCAGCCGCGCCTTCAAGGGCGTTCATGGCAAGAGCCGCCGTATCCTCCTCCTGGGGGCAGGGACGGCGGTCGTGGGGTTCATTCGGTTCCATAATCTCCACCCAGAATATCACTCAACCGGTTCATGGCCAGGTGCAGCCTGGATTTCACCGTCCCGACGGGGATATCGAGGACATCGGCGATCTCCTGCAATTTCATCCCCTGGTACGCGTTCAGGACCACGACGATCCGCAGTTTTTCGGACAAACCGGCCAAGGCCTCCTGCATATCCATCCGCACGGCCGTACGGTCAAAGGCGGCCATATCCGTGGTGGCGGCGCGTTCGCGGATATTGCGTTCATCTCGCATACTCGCGCGCTGCGCGTCAGCCAAGGCATGCCGTGCCATGACAAAGAGCAGGCCGACGAAACGCCCCGTCGGCCGGTACTTTTCCCGGTACCGGAAGAGCCGCAGGAAGGTCTCCTGGACCAGATCCTCGGTCGCAACAATAGAAGCGCCCATCCGGCGGAAAAAGTTCACCAATCCCGGCTGATACCGGCGGATGAGGACGGCCAATGCATCCTGATCACCGCTCTGGAGGGCGGTCATCAGGTCGATGTCGGTGCGTGGGTCGGCAGAATTCGACAAGACACTTGCTCCGTATTCCAGTGCCATATACCCGAATGACCAACGGATGGACCGTCCGGGCGTTCACGATTGTACGGATTTCCGGCCATTTAACAACCATTTTCCATTTCACCCGTATGGTTATTGTATACCGGAGCAGATGAACCATGGACGAAAAAGAACTTCTGAATCAGGCCCGTCAGGGCGACCGGCATGCCTTCGCGGGCATCGTGGAGCTGTACCAGGCCCGCCTGCGGGCCTATGCCGTCCGGTATGTGCCGAACAGTGACGATGTCTACGACCTGGTGCAGGATGCCTTCCTCGACGCCTTCCGCCATCTGGACCGGTTCGATCCCACGCGCGATTTCGCCCCCTGGCTCCGGGCGATCTGCCTCAACCGCGTCCGCAATCATTTCCGGGCCCAGCGCCGCCAGCAGAACGCCGCCCGCAACCTGGTCGACCAGGCGCTGGCCGGGCAGATCGATGACGAGCCGGACGAGGGTGACGCACTGGAACGGATCTCCGCCCTGCGGCAGTGCGTGGGCGAACTCAAGGAGGACCACCGGGAGATCATCCAGCTGCGGTACCACGGCGGCATCGCGGTCAAGGATATCGCCGACCAGCTCCAGAAAAGCGCCGCCAGCATATCCATGTTGATCATGCGGGTCAAGGCCATGCTCCACAAGTGCATGGAGACCCGGATCGGAAAGGCCCAGGCATGACCCGCGAAGAACTGCTCCTGCTCCTCGACGAATACCACGACGGGACCATCACCCCGGCCGACGCCCAGCGTCTGGCGGGGATCATCCGCACCGGCGGCGATGACGCCCGGACCGTCATGGACGACATCCGTTTCTCCGGCTACCTAGCCCAGGCCCTGGCGCCGGTCGCGGACGATGAATTCGCGCGCTCGTTCAATGAACGGCTGGCCGCCGAGGACGACGCCCAGGGGTTCGCCCGCTCCTTTGAAACCCGCCCCATGGACCGCAAAGCCACGCGTCACCGTCCCCGTTCCGCCCGGCCGGCGCGCATTTCCTGGCCGGCGTTCGCCGCCATCGCCGCCCTGATGGTCATCGCCGCCGCTCTGGTTTTCCGCTTCCTGGCCCCGGGAGAACCGGCCGCTCCGGCGCTGAATGCCGCGGTCACCCGGGCGACGGCCGGGGTGACAGTCGCCCGCGCCGCCGCACGCGTGACCGGGACACCCGGACTCGCCCTCTACCGGGATGACAGCCTCACCACGGGCCCGGAGGCCGCGGCGCGCGTCGAATACCGGTCCGAATCAACGCATGTGGAGATCGGCGGCGACACCGTCCTGGCCTTCCGCGAGGAGAACGGCGCCAAGGTCATCCGGCTCGACCGGGGCAGCATCCGCTGCAGCGTGGCCCCCCAGCCGGCCAGCCGGCCGTTCCGCGTGATCACTCCGTATTCGACCACCGTGGTGGTCGGCACCGAATTCGGGGTGGCGGTTGACACCACGGGCGCCACCACCACCGTCACCCAGGGCACGGCCAAAGTCACCCGCGCATCCGATGGCGCCGCCGCCACCGTCGCCGCCGGTCAGACCGTGACCGCGGGCGCCACCGGCCCCCTGGCGGTAAAGTCCCTGAACGCCGCGCCCGCCACCCCCGTCGGCCGACGGGTCTCCGGCATCAAGGTCATCTCCGGCAAGGTCGAAGATGTAAGCACCATGGAGGCGATCCTGGGCTGGATGGTCCAACCGGGCATGACCGACGAGCAGAAGGCCCTGGCCGTGTGGGAGACGGTGGTAAAATTCCGCCAGCAGACCGACCCGCCGAACGACTACCTCACCCAGGAGGGTCACCCGCATGACCCGGTCAAGATGTTCAATGTGTTCGGATATTGCTTCTGCGGTTGCGCCGCCAGCCAGGTCACATTCTCGACCGCGTCAATGACCAGAAAGATGTCCTGCGCTGTCTCGACCTTGAATCCGGCGCCGAGGACTGGATCTACGCCTGCGACTGCCCCGGCAAATACTCGGGCAACTACAACGGCTCGCGTAACCTCCACGCCGTCGACGACGCATATGTCTTCGCGCTCGGTCCGTTCGGCCACCTCACCTGCGTCAGCAAAGAAACGCACCAGGCGGTGTGGACAAAGAATGTCATCGACGAGTACGGCGCAACATTCACGAACTGCAGATTTCCTGATCCGGGCGGAAAATGGGTTGGCGCATTTTCACGTCAGGCAAGAGTGTAAATCAGCCGCATTCCGGTCTCGGGATGGTGGAAAGACAATTCGTTCAGTTCGAGCAGCAAGGCGCCAATTGCCTTG
>JBDREB010000385.1:0-2482 GCA_043820325.1 Planctomycetota bacterium
ACTGTCCGTCAAGGACCAAAACTGGCGCCGGTGACGCGAGTCAAGGGCCTTGACACCCACACAACACGCAACCCGACCATGTCATTAAGTCATCGCCCTTGTCAATAAGTCCTCACCGAGAGGTTTTGCAAGTCCCTCTATACAATAGCCCCCATCACAAAACCCGCTACAATAGGGAAAAACGGGACGAAGTCAAGCATAAACCCCGCGAGGCGCCCGACCGTTTTTTTTCGATGGCAATATTACCGGCCGTCCGTATAATGCCGGTTGGAGATTCGCATGAAACCGCAGACCGCCCTTGCGATCACGGCCGTGGCGCTCATCGCCATCGTTGCCGCCGGCTCCGTGGTGGGCGCTTTCCTGGGCCTGGAACGCGCCGAAGCCATGTTCACCTCCTGGGTTTTTGCCGCGGTGTGGCTGACCTCCGCCCTGGCGGCGCTGGCCGCTCTCGTCCGGGTCCCCGCCCTGCGCCGGGACCCCGGCAGGCTCGCGCTCCATGCCGGCCTGGTCCTGCTTGTGGCCGGGAGCATGACCGGTTCAATGGCCGGGCATCGTGTCGCGACCGCCATGGGCATGGCCGGACAACCGGTCCAAGGGCGGATGCGCCTGGTCAAGGACCTGCCGTGCAATACGGTTCATGTCGATCGGGGCGCCCCCGGCCGCAGCAAAGACACACACACGCTACCGTTCAGCCTGTATCTCAAAGAACTGCGGATCGAGCATTACCCGGCCGAAACGGCCGTTCAGGCCGTACCGGGCCGCTTGGCGGTCCGCCTGAATGATCTGAAATCCGAAGATCTCGACCCGTCCATCGGCAGTCGGCACACACTGGCCGGTGGACGGCTTGAAGTGGAAATCCTCAGTGTCTATGGCAATTTCAATGTACTGCCGCGCGAAAGCGGATCACGCCATGCGCCGGTATTCGCCGATGCCCCCGGCCGTCCCCTGAACCCCGCCGTCCACCTGCGCGCCACGCTTGACGGCCGGGTTTTCGAAGTGGTGGTCTTCGCCCGGTTCGGAGCCATGTATTTCCCCGCCGGTGAAACCCCGCCCCCGGACGACACCGCGGACATGGCCTGGTCGTACACCGCCCCCGAGGCCGCCCCCGCGGGCCCGGTCAAGGATTACCTGAGCACGGTCGAGGTCCGCGAAGGCGACCGCGTCATCGGCACCCATGTCATCGAGGTCAACCGCCCCCTCCGGATGGGCGGCTTCCATTTCCTCCAATACGCGGTCGATGACGGCGAATCCATACTGCTGGTGGTCTCCGATCGCGGCTGGTACTGGGGCGTACTGCCCGGATTGATCCTTCTGGCCGCCGGTGCGGGGCTCTTTGCGATCCGGCGACTCGCCGCCGTGACCCGTGCGAAGCCCGCACCTTCGACCGCGGCCGCATGCCCGGTCTGGGCCGGACGGCTCATGCAGGCGCTCGGCGCCGCGGCGGTGATCGGCCTGCCGATGACCATGGCCGCCCTCCGCCTGCATCCGGCCGGTCCGCGGTTCGTGCTCACCCAGTACCTGCTCGCCGCGGGACTGTGGCTCTGCGCCGCCGCGTTGGGCCTGTATGGCCGCGGCGCCCGGCACGCCGCACGATACACGCATGCAGCGGCCGCCCTCATCGTGACCGCCGCATTCATCCACCGCTGGCTCACCACGGGCCAGCCGCCCCTGCAGAACATGTTCGAAGTGATGCTCGCCCTGGGTGCCGCTTATTTTCCGCTCATGCTCCTGGTGGAACGCACCCTGGGGGTCGGCCTGGAATGGTACGATGCGTTCGTCAACGCGCTCATCCTCGTGCCGGCCGCGTTCGTCTTTGATCCCGTCTTCCGGCCCCTGCCGCCGGCCCTCCAGAGCGGTTATTTCATCCCCCATGTGGCGGTATACCTGCTCGCCTATGTGCTCATGGCCAAGGCCGCGGTCCTGGCCGCGCGGGCGCTCATGACCCGGAACGACGAAGCGGCCCGTATGGCCCGGGAAGAGGAAGGGTTCCGTGCCGCACTTTTAGGGTTCCCCCTGCTCACCGCCGGCCTCATCCTGGGCGCCCTCTGGGCCCGGGTGGCGTGGGGCGACTGGTGGAGCTGGGACCACAAGGAACTCTGGTCCCTGGTTTCATGGCTGGTCTATGCCGCCTATCTGCATGTGCGGGTGGTCCGCCGCCAGCCGGGACTCCTGGCCGGCCTGCTGATCGCCGGCCTCGTGGCGATCGTCATCACCCTCACCTGGGTCAACCTGGCACGGATGTTCATGGGGATGCACTCGTACGCCTAAACGGCAACGGATTCATTTTGCATTTGGCATGTAGCATGTAACTCGTGTCATTGTTCCGGAAATGATAACTGCTAAATGCAGATTTCCTGATCCGGGCGGAAAATGGGTTGGCGCATTTTCACATCAGGCAAGAGTGTAAATCATCCACATTCCGGTCTCGGGATGGTGGAAAGATAATTCGTTCAGTTCGAGCAGCAAGGCGCCAATTGCCTTG
>JBDREB010000386.1:0-2810 GCA_043820325.1 Planctomycetota bacterium
AAGGCAATTGGCGCCTTGCTGCTCGAACTGAACGAATTATCTTTCCACCATCCCGAGACCGGAATGTGGATGATTTACACTCTTGCCTGATGTGAAAATGCGCCAACCCATTTTCCGCCCGGATCAGGAAATCTGCAGTTATGAGCTAAGTACACCGCCCCACAATAAAGGGGCCAAAAGAGGGCGCGCCGGTACCACCGTGGCATTCTTTTCCGCTGTAGGGGCACGGCATGCCGTGCCCTCGCTTGCGCCAGCTTGTGGACGGAGTCGATGAAGATCCAGCCCGGGACGACGCTTGTTTTTGGGTCCAATTGGGTTGGGCACGGCATGCCGTGCCCCTACCAAACAAGATCCGGCTTGAACCAGCGTTCCGGAATCGGGTCATTATGATGATTGAGATCTGGCCCCTTAATTATGGGCCACTATTTTCATCGATCAGACCCTACGCGCCCACACCCTCGAGGTATTTTTTTACCGCGTGCGCCAGGTCGCGGCCGAAGGCGCGGGCGCTGTCGGCGGTGACCTCCACGCCCCCGGCATTGGCGTACGGGATCTCGAAGGTGCACACCCCGCCCGTGCCGGGCATGCCGAGGAGCCAGGATTTGAACCCCTTGCCCTGGGAAAAGTTGGCGCCCGTGTTCCAGGCTTCGCCATAGGGCAGGTAACCGGAGGCGGCGTCAAAGGGCAAAGCGCCCTGCCGGACACCGGCCAGAGTCGCCACGAACCGCCGTTCGCATACCTGGTTGGCGGGGTCTTCACTGCCCACGCAGTAGATCTGTTCGTTCCATTTACCGCAGATGTGCGGGCAGTGCAGATCCAGCCCGAGGTCGGGCCGGGTGTCGCCCCACCGCTTGACGAAATTGTCGAGCGCCGCGGTCTCCAGGTGCGCGTGGGGCGGATCGTAATCCCGGTTGTGGTCGCGGGGATTGCGGTTCTTGCCCTGGTCGCCGTCCTCCACGCCATCTCTGTCCACGAACGGCACGGCCGCGATGGCCACATTGTCGCGGAACCAGGCCCCTTCCGCGTCGCCGGCCAGCGCCACGCCCAGCAAACCCTCCAGTGCGTAACTGGCCATCATCTCACAACAATGGTGACGGGCGGTGACTAATAGGCGGAACTTGGTGCCGCCCCGGCGGGGCGCGAAAAGCAGAAGTTCGGCCTTGCGGCCCTTGCGGGTCACGCACAGGGTCTCGCGCCGCAGACAGGGATGTCCCCGGTGTCCGTTCAGGAACCGGTCCATATGTTCCTGGAGGTAGGCCATGCCGAAACTGAACCGCACTTCATCCGCGTCGGGCGGGAAAGTGTATACGAAGGAGCGGTCCTCCACCGCGGCGGTGCCGAGCCAGGTCCAGGTGCGGCCACGGTCAAGGCTCACGCCCGGACCGCGCACGCCGATCACATTCGCCTCGGTGAACCGGAATCGGACGATGCGGCCGGCCGCGCCGCGCACGCGGAAGCACCAGTAGAACCAGTCGGTGGTCGTGTCGCGCAGGTCCTGGTGCAGGAAGACCGTGTCCCCCTCGACCCGCTCCACGATGATGTTGCCGCCGGGAAAAGTGCAGTCAACGGTGAACGACATCAGCTATCCTTTAAACGCGAACCGGAGACAGGAACGGACTCACCGCAAAGGCGCAAAGTTCGCAAAGGTTATGATCCGGATAATACCTTTTGACTTCTTCCACCGATCAGGATCACAAAGCCTGCATTTGGATCAAAATACCATTCAGTTCTCCGCAACTGTAAATTCTTCCTTTGCGCCCTTTGCGCCTTTGCGGTGAGTCTTCATCCCATCCGCACCATAACATTCTTTGCGGTTATGTCTTTTTAAGGAAATCGCGCGTGCCGTTCTTCCAGGTGATGTTGGTGAATGCCTCGGCCGAAAGCCCGCAGGCGGTAAAGTTCCTGCGCAGGGGCCCGTAGCACTGCTCGTTGTTCCACTTCCGGTCGGGCGGCCGTTCAACAGACATCACCATATCCGGCCCCAGATAGAGCCGGTGCGAATATTTCTCGAGGAAGGCCTTTTCCCGGCCCGGCGCGCTCGTGAAGTTGGCCGGCCAGCGCAGGTCGGCGTTTACATTCGGGAACCGGTCCAGGTGCGCGGCGAACTTGTCGTAATCCTCGATGTCGTTGCCGCTGTGGCACAGGGTGAACTTGATCTCCGGGTGGCGGCTTATGACCGCGTCGCGGCGTTTGAAGATCTCCTCGCGCGGGATCTTGGTGCGGGCCCGCTGGGTGTAGCTCTTTGACGGATCGGCCTGGTGGACGGCGATCCGCCAACCCAGTTCCGCGGCCATGCGCCAGACCGGTTCCAGCTGCTCGTCGTCCATCACCACCGGCGTGCCGTCGGCATGGAAGTTGAACATGCCGATGTCCTTCCAGACCTTCAGCCCCGTGGCGCCAAGCTTGGCGAACTTCGGCATGTCGGCGCAGAGCTTCTTCACGAACTTGGTCCCCTGCCATCCGAAGAGCCGCCAGTCGGGCCGGCAGAACTGGGCGAACCGCTCGAACAGTCCCCGCTTGCGGCAGATCCGCAGGAAACCGGCATAATCGTGATAGTCAGGCCACCACAGATTCACCCCGGCCTTGACCCCGTTCTCCCCAAATGAAAGCAGGATGTCGTCCAGGTACGCCTGCGACCAGTGCATGTGCCCATCGAATATGGGGAAGTCAATATTGACGGACTCGCAAAAAGGATCTTTGTCATGCTCCACAGGTCCCGGGACGGTCCTGCCGGTGGTAACCATGCTTCCTCGCAAGTCCTTGTAGCTGCGGGGCTTGACCCCGCCTCCGGATGGGCGACCGCAAGGGTC
>JBDREB010000387.1:0-6828 GCA_043820325.1 Planctomycetota bacterium
GGACAAGAGTGACCTGGCAGGTTTACTCCAGACCTACACGGCGCTGGTCTATGCCAGTGGCGCCCGGCCGCACAAGGGCAAAACCAATGGTCTTGTCATAACCGAGGCGATGCAGAAAGAGCTGAAAGAGAAGGGGATCGAGGTCAAGGCTGGAAGTCTTGGCGAGAAGGTCCGGGAATATATCCTGGGTAAAGTGGTGGGCCGGTCGGAGTATGTGCGGAAGTTCTATGATGATCACCTCAATCCCGGTTTAAAGGGCGCCCGGCGCAAACGCCATGCGGCGAAGTGGCTGAAGGACCTCGGACAGGGCCTTTGGACGGCGTGCAGTCGGGAGGCGCTGGGGCTCGGGCGGGAAATGCCGGACAACACCGGCTGATGCGCCGCCAGAGTAAATCTGCATTCCTACTGCGACAGGTATCGTGTCGGCCAAAGCGGTCCAGATGAACCCGGCTAAAATGTGTGGGTGAGCCACATCCGACCTCCTCCCACTTTAGCGCGGCCTGCGGCCGCAACCAAAGATCGGCTACGGTTTACGGAAACGAAAGGCGAATCGGCCGACGATACACGGCGTACGGTTCTGATCCGGACCGATGACCGTAAGCCGTATGCCGTTACGCCTCTCGTTTCCGTACACCGATGGCCGGTTCATTTGCAAAAGTTTGGTCGAAATCTCCGGAGAAATACTTAACCCGCCGTGACCGTCATGTCCGGATCGTCCAGGGTGTCATCGGCCAATTCATGCGCCCCACCCTTTCCGGACCAACAAATCGGGATAAATCACTTGACAAGCGGGGGCTGGGCCGGAAAATGTGGGGGTCTATGAAGGATCCACGCATGGGCACAGCGCGCAGGGCGGTCATGGCGATCGGCGCCCACCCGGACGATATCGAGTTCATGATGGCCGGCACGCTGGTCCTCCTCGGCCGCGCCGGGTATGAACTCCATTACATGAATGTAGCCAACGGCTCCTGCGGCACGGCCACGCGGTCGGTCAAGAGCATCGTGCGCCTCCGCGCGGCCGAGGCCCGCGCCGCCGCCCGGTCGATCGGCGCGGCATTTCATCCGCCGCTCGTGAACGACATGGAAGTGTTCTACGAAAAGAAGACCCTCGCCCGGCTGGGCGCGGTGATCCGCGCAGTTGACCCCGCCATCCTGCTCATCCCCTCGCCCGAGGATTACATGGAGGACCATGTGAACACGGCCCGGCTGGCGGTCAGTGCCGCCTTCTGCCGGGGGATGCGCAATTTCCCCACCCGCCCGGCTTGCCGGCCGGTGACCGGGGAGGTGGCCGTTTACCACGCCCTGCCCTACGGCTTGTCCGACGGCATGCGCCGGCCGGTGCGGCCCGACCTTTTCGTGGATGTATCCGGCATCCTGGCCGTCAAGCGGGCGATGCTGGCCCTGCACCGTAGTCAGAAGGAATGGCTCGATGTGAGCCAGGGGCTCGATTCCTACCTGGCGACCATGGAGCAGATGACCCGCGCGGTTGGCCGCATGTCGCGGCGGTTCAGGTTCGCCGAGGGCTGGCGCAGGCACAGTCACCTGGGGTTCAGTGCTGAAGATGCCGACCCGCTGGCGGAGGCGCTGGGAAGAAAAGTCGGGTCGGAAGGTCGGGAAGTAAGATGGTCGCACAGTCGCACAGGTCGCAAAGTCGATGTGGCCGCTGCGCGGCGTTATCGGTTTTAAATCGGCAATTGAAGATCGGCAATCGGCAATTTGGAATCGGAGAAAATCCATGCCTCGCCCGTTGAGCACCGTGGCGCCCCAGTGGTGGGATTACACGACCCTTGACCGCCGGATCCTCGAGGACGCGGCCAAGCTCACGCCCAAGGCGATGCAGGGGCTGGCCCGCAAGGGGTTCGAGGTGGTGATGTACGACACGCTCGAGTCGTTCTACCTGGCCGAGGCGCTCGAGTACATCGAGGCCTGGCGGCAGGCTTCACCTGGCCGCCCGGCGGGCATCTGCGGCCCGATCGGCCCGACCGAGCAGTTGCCGCTGGTGGCGCAGATCGTGAACGCCATCGGTCTCAAACTCGACCACGCCCATTTCTGGGGCATGGACGAGTGGTACGAGAACGGCCGCGAGGCGCCCGTGACGCACCCGCTTTCCTTCGAACGGGCCGACCGTGAGCTTTGCTTTGACCGTATCGATCGCCGGCTGGCCATGCCCGAGGCCAACCTTCATTTCCCCAAGGCCGATGTGCGGGCCTACGAGAAGAGCTGGGATGGCGTGCGCTGCATGGTGATGCAGGGGGGCCAGGGCGAGGTGAAGCACTGGGCTTTCAACGACCCGGTCCGGCGTACGGGCAAATACAAGAACGCCCCGCCCACGCCGCAGGAGTTCCTGAAGCTCGGCACGCGCGTGGTCGACCTGCATCCGGTCACGCTCATGCAGAACGCGCGCACCTCGGGTGGCGGCAAGGTCTACGAAGTACCGGTCCAGGCGCTCACCGTGGGCCCGGTCCAGACCTGGCAGGCGGAGCGGGTCTCCATCTGGCATGCCGGCTGTCATGACAATCCCCTGGGCATGCGCCTGACCACGCTCATGATCGCCAAAAAGATCGCGGATACGGCCGTGCCCATGTCGCTTCTGGGACTCCACCCGAATGTCCGGTTCAATTTCTACCGGCCCGGGATCGGGACCTGCGCGGCGGAGATGCATTAAGA
The DNA here is from genome assembly GCA_043820325.1 of Planctomycetota bacterium. GTDB lineage: Bacteria > Planctomycetota > JBDREB01 > JBDREB01 > JBDREB01 > JBDREB01. Next base: position 2,668 of record JBDREB010000387.1, read on the forward strand.
CATAAGAGTTGCAGGTCACAGGTCGGAGAGAAGAGAGATCGGATTGGAAAGGATAAAAGAGTCGCAGGTCACAGAGCCTGCCCTCCGGCTTGACCGGATGGGTCGCAGGTTGCAGGTCGGAGACGGAAGAAGAGATAAGAAGTCGCAGGGGCAAGAGTTGCAGGTCGGAGAGAAGAGCGGTCGGAGGTCTGAGGTCGGACCGTGAACGGAACATGAAAACACGCACCGGACAACTTTGAAGGAACAACCATGCACCGCGCCCGCAACATCGTGATGGCCGTCGGCACCCAGCCGGACGACATTGAATTTCGCATGGCCGGCACCCTCGTCCTCCTGGGCCAGGCCGGCTGGCACCTGCACTATTTCAACCTGGCCAACGGCTCGTGCTGCCGGCCCAAGCTGCCTCACGACCGGACCGTGGCCCTGCGCGACCAGGAGTCGCGTAAAGCGGCGAAGTTCATCATGGCCGTCTACCATGCGCCGCTGGTCGATGACGCCCAGATATTTTTCGAGCCCAAGCTCCTGGCACGGGTCGCGGCCGTGGTCCGGGAGGTGAACCCCGCCATTCTCTTGTTGCCCTCACCCTACGATTACCGCGAAGAACACGCCAACACCAGCCGGCTGGCCGTGACCGCGGCGCTTTACCGGGGATTCAGCCGGTTTGCCACCACGCCTGCGGTCGATCCGGTGCTCGACGACATGGCCGTTTACCATGCCATGCCCAACGGCCTGCGCGACGCCATGCGGCGCCGCGTGGTTCCCGGTCTTTTCATCAATATCACCCCGGTGATCGACAACAAGCGCGAGATGCTCGCCATGCACCACAGCCAGCAGGAATGGTACGACGCCAAGCGCGGCAAAGAGGCCTATGTTACGGCCATGGAGGACATGGCGCTGGAGGTGGGCCGGGTGTCAAAAAAGTACAAATATGCCGAGGGCTGGCACCGCCGGCTCTACCGCGGGCTGGCCGAGGAGGGCAACCACGACCCGCTCAGCAAGGCCCTGGCGCCGCTCTCCATGGTGAACGCGCGGTACGAGCGCCGGCTGGAACAGCCGCGGTGAGCGGGCCTTGTTGCCGCCGCACGCAGATCGCAGGTCGTCTGTTCCCCTGTAAAAATGATTTGACGGACAGTGCCGGGTGCCGTACAATACCGGAGTTGCCGGCGCTTCTCCGGGGGACGGTCCCCGGCGGATTGAACCTGCACGGTTGAAGGAGCACCCATGGATATCGATGCTGTCGCCTGTGTGCAGCGCGCCCTGACCGGGTCCGAGTTTCTCCAGGACCTGGCGCGCGGGTACGACACCACGGGCGCGCGGCCGCTCACGGCCGCCGAGGTGCGCCGGCTCGAACAGCACGGCAACCTCTGCACGGACTGGTCCCGCGTGCGCGTGTTCCCCGGCACGGATCCCGACCGGATCCACGGCACGGTGTTCGCGGGCGATGTGTGGATCGGGCCCACCGGCGCCGGCGGCGGCATCCACCAGGCGGAACTCACCGATGTGCGGCTGGAAGGGGAGGTGTGCATCCGGCGGGCGACGGTGACCAACTATATCGTGCGCGCCGGCGCCTCGGTCACCGACTGCCCGGCGGTCATATTCCGGGCTGGCGCGGTCTGCGGCAACGGCGTGGAGATCCCCCTCGGCATCGAGACGGGCGGCCGTGAGGTCCGCATGTATGCCGAGATGACCGTGGCGGTGGCGGACCGCATCGCCAGCCGGCGGGGCGACCGCGCGCACCTGCAGGCCTACAGCGCGGCGGTGGACGCGTATGTCGCCCGGGCCGCGGCGCCGCACGGCATCATCAGCACCGGTGCCCGCGTCCACCATACCGCGGTGGCCGACGCCTACATCGGCGCGCACGCCCGGATCGACAACGCTTGCCTGCTCCGCAACACGACGGTCCTGAGCAATGCGGATGAACCCACGGAGGTCGCGCACGGCGCCTATGTCAGTGACAGCATCCTCCAGTGGGGCAGCGTGGTCACCAGCATGGCGATCGTGGAGTCCTCGGTGCTCATGGAGCACGCCCACGCCGACCGGCACGGCAAGATCACCCAGAGCGTGGTCGGGCCCAACACGGGCGTGGCCGAGGGGGAGGTGACCGCGTCGCTCATCGGGCCGTTCGTGGGGTTCCACCACCAGTCGCTCCTCATCGCCGCGCTCTGGCCCGAGGGCAAGGGCAATGTGGCCCACGGCGCCAATGTGGGGTCCAACCATCCCTCGCGGGCGCCCGACCAGGAGATCCGGCCCGGGGAGGGGCTCTTCATCGGCCTGGACACCCATGTCAAGTTCCCCTGCGATTTCACGCACGCGCCCTACACGATCCTCGCCGCCGGCGTGCTCGTCCTGGCCCAGCGCATGGAGTTCCCCTTCGCCCTGATCAACATCCCGGCCGTGGCCGTGACCGGCATTTCCCCGGCCTACATGGAGATCCGGCCGGCCTGGGTGCTTTCGGATAATATCTACATGATCCGCCGCAACGAGGGCAAATACCAGAAGCGCAACAAGGCCCGGCGGAGCACCTTCGCTTTCGAGGTCTTCCGGCCGGAGATCATCGATCTGATGCTCGCGGCGCGCGAACGGCTCGCCGCCGCGGGGGGGCACGCGGTGTACACGGCCGATGACATCCCCGGCCTCGGCAAGAACTTCATGTTCGAGGAGCACCGGGTCAAGGGGATCGGGACCTACACATTCTACATCCGCAACTACGCCCTGCGCGGCCTGCTGCGGGAGCTGGAGCGCGGCCGTCCCCCCGGGGGCATCCTGACCGTTGCCGCGGATGATCCCCGCTGGGAGCATGAACGCCGGCAGCTGGCGGCCGAGTTCGGGCCCGCGGCCACGGCGGCCGGACTCCTGGAGGCCCTGGTGGTTTCGGAGCGGACCATTGTCGACGACATCCGCCGGTCCAAGGAAAAGGATGACATCCGGGGCGCGCGGATCATCCTCGATTATGCCGAGGCGCACACGCCGGCCGCGGAGGACACATTCGTCCGTGCCGCGGAGGAAGCCTTTGCCCGCCTGGCCGCGTCCGTGGCGCGCCTGAAGGGCGCATGCGCATGACCATGATCCGTCCCGTGACCGTGACGCGTGCCGACATCGTCACCGGCCTGAGGGTGGCGGGGCTGGCGGCGGGCGACCGGGTGATGGTGCATTCCTCCCTGCGCGCCTTCGGCCGCGTTGAAGGCGGGCCGGCGGCGGTGATCGCCGCCCTGCAGGCCGTGGTCACGGAGAAGGGGACCCTGCTCTTCCCGTCCTTCAACCATGATACCATCTTCCAGGACAAGGATCACCGGCCGATCCCGGGCGCGTGCTACGACCCGCGCACCAGTCCCACCATCGACGGGATCGTGCCCGAGACCTTCCGGAAGATGCCGGGCGTGGTGCGGTCGCTCAACCCCACCCATCCGTATGCGGCCTGGGGCGCGGGCGCGGAGGCGCTGGTCAAGAACCACCACCGGGTGCTGACCATGGGCGCCGGTTCGCCGCTGGCGCTCCTGGAGGAACAGGACGGCAAGGTGGCGCTTCTGGGCGTGGGGTACGGGCCCAACACTTTCAAGCATGTGGTGGAACAGACCAATCACACGCCCTGTCTCGGCCTGCGCACCGAGGAACACCCCGTACGCCTGTCCGACGGGCGGATCGTGAAGGGCCGGACCTGGGGCTGGCGCGCGCAGAACTGCCCGCTCACCGAGGCGCCGGAGCCGATCGCCACGCTCATGGCGGCCGCGGGCGCCGACCGGCGGCACCGGGTCGGCAACGCCGAGATCATCGTCTTCCGCCTGCGCGAATGCCGGCCGGTGATCGAGAACCTCCTCAAGAACGGCCGGACCGGGCACCCGCCCTGCGGCCGGTGCCCGGTCCGGCCCCGCACCAGCCTCTATACCGTGCCCAGCGACTGGGATGCTGCACATGACCGGCTTTTACCGGGGTCGGAAGCGCTATCGTATTGAAGAATGACGGACTCGCAAAAAGTCCGCAATCCATTTGTGCCCGGTATTTTTCCCCGTAACTGCGACCCTCGCGGTCGCCCATCCGGAGGCGGGGTCAAGCCCGAATGGCACATAGATAAGGATCAAGAAGCCACCCCCGTAAGTTTTTGTTGTAGAACAAACCTTGGCTGATTGATCAAGTCATACGCCTTCTTGCGTCTTTTGATGGCTC
>JBDREB010000388.1:0-10393 GCA_043820325.1 Planctomycetota bacterium
GACAATCCGATTATTATATCCGGCTATCGGGTATTGTCAACAAAAAAACGGCATGAAAATATAAAAATGGGCAACCGCCATTATCCGTGGCCCCCACCCCAACCAACCACATTTTTCCATTCAGGCACCTGAATAGTAACAAATGACAAATGAAGTCCGCGCCACCGTCCGTCGCGTCGCCGTAACCGTTAGCATTGTTGATCAGGAGAAAGCCATGGAATGCCAGCGCGAGAAGAACAAGGCCCGTTGCGCCTGCCCGAACGGCGAATGCGACCGCAAAGGCCGCTGCTGCGAGTGCGTGGCTTTTCACAAGGCCAAGGGCCAGCTGCCCGTGTGCCTGCGCAGCCTCTTCGAGGACCAGGTGACCCAGCAGATCAAGAAGTAGGCTGCGTGCCGGTAGGAACAAATGGTAGTGCGCAGCTGATCCTGCTTGCGCCGTGCACCAAAGCCGTTCGCTCAAGGGCTGGTAGTCTGTTTATATAAATGTATATCCCGCCCGCTTGAATGCTTTAACCGCATCCCGGTCGGGCCATTGGTTAAAAACCGGGGCTGGGAGTGGAGCCATGCAGCCTGTCGTCAGGTTGGCGAGGGCTTGGATGACAGCGCTTGGGATTTGATCCGTGATGCGTCGGATTGCTGCGTCAAGCGTTTGCAGGCCGGTTGCTTCGAGGCTTTGGGCGAACAACAGGTCACCCGTATCATAGCCGGGGCCCATGCGGTAAATGGTCAGCCCGTAACCGCGGCCGTGAACCAATGACCAGAAGACCGGTTCCCTGCCTGCCTGTTCAGGCAGCCGGGAAAAGTGGATGTTGAGGCAGCCCCCCGGAGCGAGATCGCGGAGGGCTGGCCCCGCTTGCTGGGAGAATGCCGTGAGGAGAACATCAGGGGCGAATTGCTGCAGGCCGTCGAGGAAAACCGGCGCATTGATATCGTTCCCGGGAATGGTGATATGTGGTATGCCATGTTCCCGGAAAATGGATCGGACGCTACGCGGGGAGCCCTTCCCTGTCAAGCGGTGCAGGTTGTCACTCATGCGCCCCAGTATGAAACGGTGACCGAAGTATAGGGTGGCCAATGGCCCGTAATAAGCCAGGCGGGCGGTCAGTGTGCCACTCATCCCGCGACCTTGGCTGAAATTAATCGCCCGGAAGGGACTCAGACAGGCGCCTGCAACGATGGTATGTATGGGTTGCTGGAAGAGGCTGGCGACCCAGCGGTGGGTGTATAATCCGTCATCGATGACGACGAGTGCAATCCTCATGCGCGTGTCCTGAACCGGTATAGTTGGAACAGGAGGCGGCAGGATTCCAGGATGTTCGGCCTGAATATCCGTGACAACTCGGCCCATACAGCATACCCGCATTCGCGGCAGATGTGGTCCTGCCCATGCGCCCGGCAGCATGTATACAGGGAAATGCAGTCGGAAACCAGGGAGAGTTTCAAGGGTCGGGGCCAGGTGTTGCGGCCTAGAGACCGCAGTCCCGAAATGGAGTTGATGACCGGAAGCCCCTGGCGTTTCAAGGTGATTGCCCAGTCCGCGACCTCCCGGCGCATCGCCGGATCAAGACGCAGATGCTCCACCCCCGGATACGGGATGTGAAAGTTGATAAGCACGCCCCGGAGATGAGGTTCCCCGGCAGCGAAACGGAGTATCCGCTCAAGTTCCGGAGCATTCTCCCGGTTGATGGTGATATTGCCGCATATATTCGGATGGTCCGATGCCCGGACATTAGCCTGGACCCGACGGAATGCGTCCTCGCCGCGGATGCGGTCATGGGTCGCATCAATGCCGTCCAAGCTGACCCAATAGGTGTCCGGGACGGCATTGAGCGGATATGTGCCATTGGTGCATACCGCCACATGGAAAAAGCCGGAACGCTTGGCCAGGTCGACGACATCGATCAGTGTGCGCCCGCCGTCGCCCCAGGTGAATGGCTCGCCGCCCTGTATGTACAGGAATCGTACCCCCCGACCGTATAACATCGCAATGGCGTCCTGGACGGCCGGAAAGGAGGCCGGTCCCTGCCCGGTGTTCTTGCGCCAGCAGTGGCGGCAATCGAGATTGCAGACATCGGTGATGGAAAGCCCGCCCACGATGGGTATCGGCCGGCGCATGATGAAGGTACGGAAACCGAAATGAATGTAATACCCCACCTGACCGATAATACCGGATGTGTGTTGGCGGGGGGATCGCATCGGGCTCATAATCTCACCTCCTGCGGCCATGGGTCCGCCCGGCAGGTGCCCCACAGCCGGTTGATATAGTTGAGTGAATACTCGTTCTGGATCTTGTGGATGAAATAGGCCGCAGACTCCTTGATCTCATACCGGCCGTCCACGCGGCGGACCATACCCAGCAGGCGGGGGGCCCAGAGGAGCCGGCCGAAGATCGCATCCAGTTCCACTTGGAAGAGCCGATGGAAGGCGGCGGTGTCGATCTCCATTTCATATGTACTCCAATACAGCCAATAGGCCATTTCATGACGCCGGGTTAGAGGCATGGCCAGTGTCACCGGCCGCCGTTCCGGTAGGGCTTTGACATATTCGGGCACGGAGAAGGTGTTGACATAGAACCAGTCGCCCGTCATGGACGCACCGCTCGGGCCGAAGCCGATATAGTGATGGCGGGTAATGGAACTGAATTTCTTGCGGGGCTTACGGATGAACGACCACACTGCGCAGCGCTCCATGCCGGCCGCCTTGGCACGGCGGGTGATCAGGTCGAACATGCGCCGGGTTAGACGGTCGTCCGGCCGGCGAATGCCCTTGAGGCCCAGGCGTTCCCCCAGCTCTGTGTAGGGGAACCCGAACATGGGATAGGTGGAGATCTGGTCGGCGCCCGCATCCAATACGCGATTTAAATCCCGGTCCAGATGCTCCAATCCCTGTCCCGGGAGGGCGAACATCAGGTCCACATTCACGGCATCGAATCCCGCCGCCACGGCGCGACGGACGGCATCAACGGCGGTGGGGCCGTCATGCCGTCGGCCGATGATCTCGAGGATATGGTCGTCCGTCGACTCCACACCTATTGATACCATCGTCACACCGGATCGTTTAAGGGTGTCGAGGCAGGTGTCATCCATGGCTGCAGGATGCAATTCCACGCAGATGTCGCCGGTGATGTTGAAGTTTCGGCGAATGTGGCCGACCATGTTCACAAGCCCTTCGGGAACGATGGTCGGTGTCCCGCCCCCGATATACAGACTGGTATATGACTGGCCCGGCACATGGGCGGCATATTGATCGATCTCTTGGTGTATGGCGGTGATGAATGATCTGTATAGAGTCTCGTCAAATTTGATTTTATTGTAGGGACAATACGGGCAAAGTTCTTTGCAGAAGGGCACATGTAGGTACAATCCCGGATTATGCATTTGGCCTGGGAAGGGCACCGGTCGGGGTTGCATGAGAAACCGTTCCCATTGTCCCGTTACCATCCGATGGAGGACCGGTTTCCAGAGTTGGCGGAGGAACATGATCGGCTCCTTCACCTGCAGAACAGCATGTCGAACGCGATGAGCATCACGGCGGCATCGATGATGGCGTGGGAAACCCAGCCGGGCCAGATGCTGTCGTAGCGTTTGTAGAGCCAGCACCACAGACCACCGCCCACGCCCACGCTGAAGCCGAAAAAGAGGCCGCACGGCCAGCCGATAAAAAGGACCAGGATGACCACATGGTGCAGGGCGAACCCGAGCGCCGAGACGATGATCGCCGGCCACGGCCGCATGACCGCGCGCAGTTTGGCGAACCCGAACCAGCGCCAGTAGTATTCCTCGATCGTCGAATTGGCGATGATGATGAACAGGGCGAAGAGCGGGAACATGCCGCCGCCGAAGCCCAGTTGTCCCGCCTTGGCGTGCACCTTGTCAAGCGGCAGGATGTTCTGGAACACATTCGCATACAGGCTGATGGCCGCGATGCTGATCGCCAGGCCGGAGATGATGCCCACGCGCATGCCGTCCGCCTTGAACCGCGGCAAGGGGAACGGCTGTTTGTCGACCAGCATGACCCAGAGCGCCGGCACTAGAATGAAGAACGCCCGCGATAATCCGTAGAACACCCGCGACAGAGGCGGATCAGGGAAGAACACGAAGTAGCACAGCACGAAGATCGTGGGCATGACTGCGGCAAGCAGGGCAATAGCAAGGTTTTTATTGCGCATGTGTTTTGCTCCGTTTGTTGAGGCGCACATACCGCAGGAAACATATAAACATGCAGATCACGCACCCCGCCTTGAGCGCGAAGAGCCACCAGGGCTTCCACCAGGCGCCGGTGCGGAGTTCGATCACTTCGCTGACGGCAAAGAGAAAAAAGGTCGCGGCGGCGATGAGTTTCAACCGCCGGAATTCCGGCCGCAGGGCCCGGACCAGGAACACGATCCCGATCACCGCCCAGAGGACGATCTCGATCCGGTTGTAAAGCACATCGTATTCCATGTCAGTGTCGCTCCTCAATGTCTTTTGGGATGAATATTGAGGGATTGCATGTCGATCGGCAGAAGAGTCGCAGGTCACAGGTCGCATGTCGCAAGTCCGTGATGCGGACTTTGGTTTCAGACCTGAGACCTGTGACTTGAGACCTGTGACTCTTGATCATTCCGCGTCCTTTGTGGCAGATCCAGGTTTCAGTTCCACCTTGGCAAGGAAATACGCCGCGGCGGTGAGTGTGACCACGCCGAAGGCGAAGGCGATGCGGTAGGCGACGGGTTCGGAGGTCAACCCCCATTTCGGCAGGTAGCAGGTGATGGCGGCGAAGATGACGGTGCCCAGGGCCGAGGCCTTGTTCGAGAGGCCGTAGAGGCCGAAGTAGTCGCCCACTTTATCCGGTGGCGCAATATCGGCGAAGAGTTTGCGGCCCGCGGTCCAGACGCCCGAAAGGCCGGCGCCGCCGCACAGGGTTATGATGATGTAGAACGGCCAGCCGGCCGTGAGGAAACACCCGGCCAGGGAGGCCCCCGCCATGGCGACGATGGCGATCATCAGGCCCTTTTTCGATCCGATGCGGTCGGAGAGCCAGCCGATCACGAACGACATGACGATGGCCGAGACCGTGAGGGCGAGCATCTGGTACTTGACCGCCTCCTTCAGCGCCTCGCCGGTCCGGTCGACGAACACGGCATTGATCAGGAAGGTGGTGAAAAAGAGGATGGCCGTGTTCACCGCGTCCACGGCCAGGAAGCTCGACAGGAAGGCGTTGCGCAGGTTCTTGTCCTCGCGGAGCCGGCCGAAGAGGCGGAAGAACCGGCCCATTTCCTGGCGGATGACCGCGCCGGTGAGTGGTTCATCCTTCACCGCCCGCCGCTCGGGCACTAAAAGGAACATGGGCAGGGCGAAGAGGAAGAACGCCGCGGCGCCGAATGGGTAGACCAGCCATTCGGCATAATTGGCCACGGCCGCGGCAGGGAACATGACCACCAGCACGCCCACATACCCGAGGGCCGTGCCCAGGCCGGAGATCTTGCCCTGGAATTCGGGGGTGCCGAGGGTCGGCAGGAAGGAGTTATAGAACATCAGCCCGAGCTGGTAGGTGAAATTGGCGACCACGAACGCACTGCCGATGGCGAAAAGGCGCATGGTGCTTGGCGCTGTTTCGGGTCCCACCAGGAACCCGATCGCCGCGCAGGCCAGACAGCAGACGACCGTGACCGCGATCAGCCAGCGTTTGGCGCGGCTGGAACGGTCGGTGAGTGCGCCGAGCACGGGGGCGGTGAGACCGGCCACGATCATGGAGATGACATTGGAGGTGGACATGAGGAAGTTGGAACCGGTGATCTTTTCCAGAAGCGGCGGCAGGTACATGGTCACCACAATGAACGAAAAGATGGTGTTGGCGAAGTCGAACATGGACCAGGCCACGGCCCGCAGCAGAGCGCCGGCACCGGCGGCGGGGGGGGCTGCCGGTGTGGCGGTGGCGGCCTGGTCGCGCGCCTGCATGCTCCGGTGCCACGCGTCCATGGCCGGCCGGGGGTCACCGGCGGCCACGGGGATGGGGTCCAGGACCTCGGCCGCCACCGGGGTGAACCGGAAGCCGGGATTGGGCCGCGAGAGAAGGGCCATGAGCCCCGTGAGATGGACGGGCACGATCGGCGCGCGGCATTCTCCGGCCAGCATGAAGATCCCCGGCTTGGGCCGGTCGACCCGGCCGTCGACGGAGCGCTTGCCTTCGGGGAAAACGACCATGGGTTCGCCCATCTCCAGGACCTCCCGTGAATACCGGAGGGACTCGATCATGGTCTCGTGCGTGCCGGTAAGGATCACGCGGCCTGGTTTGCGCACCAGGCTCAGGGGGAAGCGGCCGAATATCTCGGGCAGGGATATCGAGTACATGCGGCGGGTCACGCGCCAGGGAAGCATGCCGTAGATGAGGACGGCGTCGAAATAGGACTGATGGTTGGGCGCGATGATGAAGGGGCCCGTGGCGGGCAGTTTCTCCAACCCCGCGATGCGGCCGCGCATGCAGAACCGCACGAAGGCCCATTGGATGAAGTGGGTCGTGAAGCGCAGGATGCCGCCGAAGAATCCCCAGCCCACGGCCACATGCCGGCGCAGGGGCACGGCCGGCGGTTTACGGACCTCGGCCGGCAGGTCGAAGCCGGCCCCCGCCGCGCCGCCAGGCGCGCCGCCCGAGGCGGTCACGGCCGCGGCCAGGTTCTGGACGGAGATGAGCGTCCCCGCCTGTTCGGCCGGAATGCGCGCGCCGAACTGCTTTTCGACCGCGGCCAGAAGTTCGAGCTTGCCCAGCGAATCGAGCCCCAGGTCGGTCTCGAGGTTGTGCTCCGGCTGGGGCGCGAAATCGAGTTTGAGCTCCTCCATCAGGAACCGCAGGAACGGGTCATCGGTATCTTTCGACCGGGCGGCGCCGGGCGTCGAGGCGGCGCCGCGATGCTCGATGAGCTCGCGTACCTTGAATCGCTTGATCTTGCCCAGCCGCGTGCGCGGGAACTCGGCGTCAAGCACCTCCACGCGGGTCACGCGCTGATACGAGGGCAGGCCGGCGGCGATGGTCTCGATGTCGTACTTCACATCCTGGTGGATGTTGGCGCTCTGTTTCTCGCGGAAATACTTCATGTCGGGGAACACGGCCGCGGTAAGCTGTTCCCGGGCCGGTTCGCCGGTGACCAGGATGCAGACTTCGGCGATGCGCTGTGACCGGGCGTAGGCCTTTTCCAGTTCCTCGGGGTAGACATTCTTGCCGTTGGGCAGGATGATGATCTCCTTTTTGCGGCCGGTGATGTACACATTGCCGCGGGCGTCCATGTACCCCAGGTCACCGGTGCGGAACCAGCCGTCCTCGATCGCGTGAGTCGTCTCCTCCGGGCGTTTGTAGTAGCCCATCATCACGATGGGTCCCTTGATGCAGATCTCGCCCTGCTCGAGAGCGGGGTCGGTGCGGTCGATCTTCACTGCCACGCCCGTGATCGCCGTGCCTACGCTCCCTGGGACGGGGCGGCGGGGATGGTTGAAACAGGCGATGGGCGCGGTCTCCGTGAGCCCGTAGGCCTCGATGATATTGAAGCCAAGGTCATGCAGGTCGGTGAGGATCTGCGGTTCCAGCCGGGCGCCGCCCGAGGTCATGAACCGCAGGGCCGGGAAATTGCGGTGGACCTTGCCGAAGAAGAGGCGGCCGGGGTTCAACCCTAGGTACTTCCGTGACCAGCGGGTTATGTCCTTCAGAGTGCGGAAGAGGTCGCGGGTGAAAAAGCCGGCCTTGCCTGCGGCGTCGAAGATCTTCTTGTGGAACAGGTTCAGTACCTGTGGTATGGCCACCAGCAGGGTCACGCCCCGGGCCTGGACCGCGGCGGCGATCTCCGTGCCGCTCAGCGTCTTGGGGAAGACGATCGTACCGCCAATGAGCATGGGCGCCAGAAAAGTGCAGGTGAAACCGTATACATGATGGAGGGGGAGCATGGCCAGCATCACATCGCGGTCCGACATCAATCCCCGGTATGTATGCAGGAACGAAACATTCGCCATGAAGTTGGCCTCGGAGAGCATCACGCCCTTGGGATCGCCCGTGGTGCCCGAGGTGAATATGATCGACATGGGCGCACCGTCGGGCAGGGGTACGGGCGCGAATGCGGCCTCGCCGGTCCGGGTGTAGACATCGTCAAGCGCAAGTGGCGTTACGCCGGCCGGGAGGACGCCGCGGTGCGCTGCGTCGCACAGCACGGCCGCAGGTTGGGTGTAGGCGTGGATCGTAGCCACCTCGGCAGCCGTGTACTGCGCGTCCATGGGGATCACGGTCGCGCCCGCAACATGGATGCCCATGTATCCCGCGCACCACGCAGGTCCATACGCCCCAAGGAGCATCACCCGGTCGCCGGGCTTCACTCCGGCGGCAACCAGGTCACACGCTATGCGACTCACCGCCTCGCGGTATTGCCCGTAGGCGATCTCCCGCCACCCGTCGCCGTCGGGATAGGCGAAGAGCGGTTTGGCCGTGAAGCGGGTGCAGGCCGCGTCAAGGAGCTTGATGATCGTTCCGTGGGTCATATAGGTTGCATTCCATTCAATGGATTGTGTATATGGGGTATTTGCCTGACTCAGTCAGTTGATTGGTAACCATTTTAAATTGAACGAGTTAGGGCTTGTTATGTGGATTGCTTCCTTGTCCATGCCAATCTGTTCATTATCAAGAGTTAGTGAAAATATTGGTTGGGTCATATACAAGGGCCTTCCATGCTTTCTAGACCTATCACAAATAGTACACCTCCCACCAGGCCAATGGATAATCCCGAATTAAACCAAATCGCTCCAATGTTATTTGTGGTATTACCATCGATCCAAATCAATGATGCCACTCCTATCCCAGCCAAACCAGCCCATACCATCACTGCTCCCAACGGGACAAAATATTCACCCCCCCCCGCCGCTATATGGACAGGGCATCTCAGTTTGCGGCGCCTGTGAAGGCACTGGCATCCCCGTCACGATGGGGCTCAGCACCAGCGAAATCACAACAAGCATTATTACTGCGGTTTGCATGCGGATCCTTAGCGTTCCCATGTTGTACCCTTTCTATCTTATGTGTCATTACCCAAATCATTCCAGAATTCAATTTCCTGTTTATCCTGTTTACCGACCGGATTGTCCGCGTCAAACGCCCAGTGCTGGGGATTGAATTGGATGTATTCGCGGACCGAATTCAATCCCTGTTCGTTCCGGATGACATGCTCGAAGAAGTTGCGCTGCCAGACCGGTTGGCCTTCTGTTCGGCGGATCTTATTGATCCCCGCGGTAAGGGCCGCCTTGTATGACCGGACGATAGTTGCCAATGACCGCGCCACGGGCTGCCCATATTTTTCATGTGTAGGGGCACGGCATGCCGTGCCCTTGTCACCGGAAATGCCGATGATCGCATGAACATGGTTGGGCATGACGACATGCAGATCCATTCCGTATCCCGGGAAATGGACCGGGATATCGATCAGGCATTGTTCGGCGATCCGGCCGCAGTCGTTCAAAACTACTGTACCATCCTGGACGGTACCAAAAACCGGCGCCTTGCCGGCGGTGCAGATCGTGATGAAATACATTCCACCCGAGGTGTAGTCATACCCATGTAAACGGATCGACCGGCGCGTCAATGTCGCTGAGGGCACGGCATCAAATGCATCGGTCGGGGGCATTGGTTCGGCTGGTTTCGGCGATTTATTGCATTCGGGGGCTGTGGGCACGGCCCCGAGCGGCGAGGCGCCCTCGGGGTTCAAAGCAACATGCCGTGCCCCTACAAATGACGAAGAACGGTCACAAGAAATAGGAACCGTTGCGGTTCGTTTTTCTGGTTTGAGCGTTTTCTCGCCTTCGTGGGCTGAGGGCACGGCATGCCGTGCCCCTACAGAAGATGAAGACCTTTCAATCATTGGCTTTCCCGTCTTAAAATCCGCATTCGCCAATCCGCACTCCGCAATTCATGTCACTCCGCCCCCATGACCACGCCCGCGGTGCCGGCGAGGGCCAGCGCCAGGTAGAGGTACCCGCTGGTATCATTGGATCCGCGGCTGTCCGTAAGTTGGATGGCGGCCACGATGCCAACGATCACGATCATGGTCACGCCGGCCTTGACCATGTCGCCTTTGTGCGCCAGCATGGGATCTTTCGCGCCGCCTGTCAATGCGGCCGCCGCCGGTGCGGTGGGCCCGCATGAGGGTACATTCATGCCTTGGACTGCGGCTGGTGCCACAAGCATGGCCGCCACCAGCAAACCGACTATCAACCCGCGGCCGGCATTCATGGTTTATCCATTCGTAACACTTTAGCCGAGTGAAACGATCATAGGAGATCTGGATTGCCCGATCAAGTCGGGCAATGACAGCCAAGAATAAGCCTGATGCAAATTATCCTTCTTCATCCGTCATCCCCCGGCTTGACCGGGGGATCCAGTCCTT
>JBDREB010000389.1:0-4466 GCA_043820325.1 Planctomycetota bacterium
CCAGCTTGGGCCGATCCGGTATCCGGGCGAGAACGGCGCACAGATATGGATCTACGCCGGTCTGGCGGCGCTGAATCTGAAGCTGGCGCTGGGGCGGATGTAGAATGGATGGCGGAAGTACAGAAAAGGGACGGACGATGACATAGCGGGACCGGTCCGGGATGGCGGTTTTGATGAAAACGCCGCGGGCGGAGCGGGAGGATGAAGGTGGATGGATTCAAGAAACTTTTTCGGGGCCCGTACATAGAGCCCATCCGACAACCCTTCCGGGCTTCGGTCGGCTGTGGCAGCCCGTTCGACTGGCGCTCAGGGCACTGAGTCGTATCGAAGGGCGCCGGGCTTTGTCGCCCTGCATCGACTATGCCTTGACTCGCGGCATAGCCTGCTTCGGGCTTCGTGCCCGGCCCGTTCGATTGGCGCTCAGTGCCCTGAGCAGTGTCGCAGGGCTTGTCCTCGCACGACCTCGGGCTTACGGACAGGTTTTCGGATGGGCTCTTGTCGGGTGCGAAGCTCAGTTTCTTGTGGATGGTCCGGTATCACCCGGCTTGGATCATGCAGCCGGTATACGCGCCACATTCGTCCGGGCGAAATCGCCGCCCTTGGGTTCGCCGGTCATTTTGGACAAAGCGTAGGAACAGCCCTCACGGGCTTAACTACAAACAATTCAAGGCGTTGTGGGTTTGTTTGTAGTTGACGCCGTCAGGCGTGTTCATTCTTGAGCCGGCGCCTCGGTACACGGGGCATAACCGAGTATTTCATCGGGTGTGCGGAGATCCATATCAGGCAGGGCACTGCATCGTTTGGATATTTCCAGGATCTCATTCCGCACCCGGTTTACTTCTGCGCTTCGTGGGGCGTTGACCAGGTGGGTTCCGGGGGATTTTTCAGGGTTCGGTTTCATTTCGGCACTCCCACGGTCTGGGCCATGATGATGGTCTGTTCGGGGCGGAGGCCGATGACCGGGCCGAAGACGGCGGGGTCGACCAGGCCGCGGATCACGGCGCCCAGTCCCTGGGCGGCACAATAGAGGTGAACATTTTCCGCCTGGCATCCGGCCGCGATGTAGGCCCACTTGAGTTTTTCCGCATCGGGCAGGCCGGCGGCGAAGGGGGGCAGGTCCTTGAGCTTGGCGAGGTCGGCTACGAAGACCAGGTTCACGGGCGCACCGGCCACGAAATCCTGGCGGCCCGCCTTGGCGCGATGGTCGCCCTGGGCGACCGGTAAAAGCTGGTGGTCGACCGCGTCATACAGGTAAACGCCATCCGCGAGGACAACATAGATATCGACCACTTGCTTGTTCAATGCCGCGGGTGCGGTGCGTTTGCCATCGTCGCGATTCACGCCGTTGGCCGCCCACAGGAGGCCGGCAAGCTGTTGCGGCGTGAGCTTGGTGTCGGCAAAGGAACGGACCGAGCAGCGGTCCTTAAGCGCCTGCATAAGGGAGCCGCCGCTGGCAAGGTCGGGCGGGGCGAGCTTCAGCAGTGTGGGTACGGTCTGGTTCTGGCCGAAAAATACGGCCTGAGCGGCGATGAGGGCGATGATGATCAGGCATGCGGATAGGCAGGGCTTTTTCACGGATATTCCTCCTTTGCTGGTTTTTGGGGCCGATCATTGTCAGTATGAGCCACTTGCAAAACCCCCTGACCGCTTCTATATGTAGTGGTTGTTCTTGTTGCCGCCACCACAGACCGTGGCTTGCTCGCTGACTATTGGGGGTTTTGCAAGTGGCTCAGTATAATTGTAGGGGCCTGACCGAAAATGCAAGCGCCAAATCCCTCCGGGTGACGGGGATCGGAGCGCTTGAATATTATATGGACAAACACAATGCAATAAACATGTTATGATGCGCTTCGATCAGGACGCCGATTTATCGGCAACAATCCGGGACAAGTATGATGTATACTATATATTAGTTGCTATGTGGCGGCCTATTGTATCGGATGCGGTTTGTCAGGAGATGCGCATGAAACAGGTACTTGTTCTGGGGGTGTTACTGGCATGCGGCGCGGCGCTGGCCGCGGCGGAGAACGGTGACACCATGTCCGCCGCTGTATTTGACAAGTGGCTGACGACCGATACGGTCAATTTTGAAAACCTCCGGTATGGCGGCACCTATACAGTGCTGGTGTTCTGGAGCCAGGGGGTCAAAGAAGTCACCAATGTCCAGGGCACTACAACGACCGCCCCTCCTGGCGGGAGTTGTGACCGGGGTGCGCCGCAGACCCGACAGTGAGGGGGCGGCGGAGGCGGTGACAGTAGCGGCATTAACCGCGAAGTCACCGACTTCGGTGCGACCCGGTGGGTCGCCGAGAGCCTGAAAAAACATGCCGATTCCAATGTGGCCGTTGTGGGTGTTTTTGAAGAAGGCCAGTATCTCGTGGCCAAGTCCAAGTTCCCCGGCCTGGAGCAGATCCCGCAGATGAAGGACCATGCCGGCCTCACACGCGGATTGTGCGGGATCAAGGGGATGAACGGTATCGTGGTCCTTGATCCTTCAGGTGCGGTGGTAAAAGCGGCGGCCCTGGCCGAATACCCGGTATCCACGCAGTTGTTCGACGATCTGTTCCTCGACCACAAGAGCACCATCAACGAGAGCTATGCGGCCTTTGCCGCCCTGCCGGAGCAGTTCGGCCAGCTCGGCTGGCTGCTCAGGCACGGCCAATACGCCCAGGCATTCCGGATGGTCCGGCCGTTCATCGACAAGGGCAGCGAACCCCAAAAGCTGGCCGCCCGGCTCACCATGGTGCGCATCAACGCCTACCAGGCCGGGGTGCTCAAGGCGATCGATGAGAACACCAAGGCCGGCCGCGCGGATGAGGCCTATCGCTTGGCCAATCAGGCTTTGGAAGACCATCAGAACATCGACTGTGAATTCACCGACAGTCTCAAGGCCATCATCACCGGCCTCCGCAAGGAGACAGCGGTGAAGAACCTGGAACAGGCCCGCAAAGTGTACGAAGCGGCCTTCAAGTTCTACGCCGCCGGCAAGGACGATACGGCCCGGCAGTACCTTTCCAAGGTGGCCGGGACCTTCCCGGATTCGTTCTACGGCCGTCTGGCCGCACGGCTGCTCAAGGCCGGATAAGCCTTTCTTTCGTCCCGTTTAAAGCGCGGGTTGCCGGAAAAGATGCCGGCAGCCCGCTTTTTTTGTGGTAACAATGTACCCGAGTGGAACGATCATGGACAACCTGGATTGCCCGATCAAGTCGAGCAATGACAGCGACAGAGGGGGGATTGCTGCTGGATGGCCCTGTATTGTCCGTCATCCCCCGGCGAGCCTGTCCTCCGGCTTGACCGGGGGAACCGGGGGATCCAGTCTTTTCATCCGGCTGCATGGTTGCCTTTTTATTGACTCCCGGACAGGCGGGAAAAACCTGTACAAAAGGCCGGGCAGGGGTATAATGCCGGGCATAATAGGAGGTTCACCCATGCTTGATCTGCCATTCGAGATCATTGACTGTCACATTCACCCGCCCGCTGATGCGTCCAGTGACCTGTCGTGGTATTTTCCGGTCCCATCGCCGGAGGCTTTTGTGGCCAAGATGCGGGAATGCGGGATCAGCCGGGCTTGCGGATCGGTGATCGCCCGCGTGGAGATCACATCATTTGAACCCGTGGCGGCCTTGAACCGGACAGCACTCGCATTCAAAGAGGCGTTCCCCGATTTCTACCTGCCCGCCATCCACATCGACCCGCGGTACCCCGAAGAATCATGCCGGGAGATCGAAGCTTGCCACCGCAAAGGCGTGCGCTGGATCGGCGAGCTGGTGGGGTACATGATGGGGTACAACGAGGATTATTACCCGAAGGGGAGTGCGCCGGTCTACGATCTCGCCCAGTCGCTTGGTCTGCCGGTGAATTTCCATTCCTCCGACCTGCCGAATGTCGACCGGATCTGCAAGGCGTTCCCGCAGTTGAATTTTGTGCTGGCTCACCCGCATGACCGCAAGCAGGAGGCGGTCGAACGGCTCAAGCTCGTGGCCGCACACAAGAATCTCCACCTTGACCTCTCCGGTTCCGGGGTGATGCGCTGGGGACTGATCCGCCACGCCATCGACACCTGCGGGGCCGAAAAGATCCTCCTCGGGACCGATGCGCCGATCTGCAACCCGGCGATGTATGTCCAGTGCGTGCTGGCTGAACCGCTTTCCGACGCGGAACGCACCGCGGTGCTGGGCGGCAATTTCAAGCGGCTGACGGGGTTCGCATAGGGAACCGGTTTACGGGAACGACAGGCGTAACGGTATCGGCAACCGGCTTTCGGTCCCGATCAAAGCCGTAAACCGTATACTGTCAACCGATCCGCCTTTTGTGTCCGTACCCTAAGTACACCGCCCCACAATAAAGGGGTCAGATCTCAATCATCATAACGACCCGATTCCGGAACGCTGGTTCATGCCGGATCTTGTTTGGTAGGGGCACGGCATGCCGTGCCCAATTGGCCCCAAAACAAGCGCCGACCCGGG
>JBDREB010000390.1:0-8259 GCA_043820325.1 Planctomycetota bacterium
CCTGAATACATCACGATCGGCTTCACTTCCCATGCGGGGTCTCCTCTTCAGTCCTGTTTCGGGTGCTGCCATGCCCTATATAACGGTTAAAGAGGATTTTGGTTTGAGGAAATTTGGTTGTCTATGAATAATATGGGCTTATGGAAATGATCAACATAGCAGAAAGCGCATCGGTGCGCACACCCCCGGGATGATTCATAACTCAAGCCCTCGGTATGATCCGCATATTTCTTGAGGTCAAAAAGTGAATACAGGGGGTAATGCAGCGCCTCCATGTCCATAAATCCGTCACGACGGGCATTGTCCTGAATGGTACCCTTGCAGGTGCAGGTAATTGAAGGAACGCCGCAATAATCCTCCTGTGCCAGTATTTTCCGGCACAGCTCAAGAAAAACCTCTTCCCCTTCGCCTTTGACCACGATATCAGCCAGGCCACTTTGGGCCGTCTGCACCGGGCAAAAGGTCGCATGCGCGCCGCCCCAGATAACGGGGGCCCGCGGGTTGAGCTTTTTTATTCTTTCTGCCGTGGCAATGGCCGCTTTCAGCTGTATACCGGACATGGAACTGATGCCGATGATCCCGGCCGATACGATGGCTTCATCGGTTAGCTCACTTACCCGTTCATCAACAACGCCGCAATCCATGCCATTGGCCGCTAGGTGGGTTCCCAATGCCAGGATCGACATGGGCAGTCGCGGTTTGGCAGCCTTGGCTCCCGGGTAGACCAGCAGGATTTTATCTGAATGAACCATTCCCAACTCCATGATCGAACAGGAATATCAACATTCGCCCGGCATGATCAGGGGCCGCCGGTTGCCAGCCTGATAACAAATGTGGCCAAGCGGCACTTCAAGGCAGATTCTACCCTGCGACAGGATTTGTCAAGATGTATTCATGAAAACATCGACCCGGGAAAGGGATGCTGTCGGGTATTCCGGGTTGGATTGACATCCAGGCGAACATGTACACGGCATCTTGCCGGGGTTGACGGCGGCCGGTGCGGGTCCATGGCCGAAAGAAGCCGGCCCGCATTGCCGCCCGGCACAGGTATCCGGCCCCGGCATGGCCGCATTATCCTTGACTTTCCCGTCCGATGGATTAGAATGAAAATCGACGAACGGCACACAAAGACATGCAATTCAGGGTCGCAAGATCGTTAGTCATCCGCGTATTCTTCTAAAGGGAGTAGGTCATGGGATTGTTCAATATTGTCGGCGGGGCGGGCCGCTACGCGGTCGAGGATTTCCGCCAGGTCATGGGCGCGCGGATCATACAGCCCCTGACGGATTTCTTCGCGGAGTCAAAATATACCTATACCGATATCGACGCCAAACGCGAGGAGCTTGCCCAGGGCATTGCGGCCAAACTCAAACGGGACTTCGCCGTGCTGGGCTTCGAGATCAAGGATTTCCGCATCGAGGGCACGAGTTTTGACGATGATACCATGCGGCGCATCAATCGCATCGCGGATATGACCGCGGAAGCGCAGGCGGCCCAGGCGGTGGGGGTCAATTATGCCCAGGTCCAGCAGCTGGAGGCGATGCGCGAAGCGGCCCGCAATCCCGGCGGCGCCGCCGGGGCGGGCTTGGGTCTCGGCGCCGGGATCGGCATGGGCCAGATGATGGCCGGCATGATGCAGATGAACCAGCCGCAGCAGGCCCAGCCGCCGGCGAACGATCCGATGGCCAAACTCCAGAAGCTGCAGCAGATGCTTGACGGCGGGCTGATCACGGCCGCGGAGTATGACGCCAAGAAGAAAGAGATCCTCAGCCGTATGTAGTGCTTATCTCCAGCAGAGATCAACCTGTTCGCCTTTTAGGGGATCCGCATGTCCCAGCCTTCGCCGACCCGCGAGACCAAATGCCCCGGTTGCGGGGGCATGCTGCACTACGAACCGGGAACGACCACCCTGCACTGCGAATTTTGCGGCGCCTCGGTCGCGATCGCGGCGCCCGGCGTGGACGCGGCGGTCAGGGAATTCGACCTGGATGCATATATCGCCGGCGCATCGCAGAACCCCGATACGCGCGCCGTCGCCGCCATCGCCTGCAAAGGCTGCGGCGCGACCGTGACAATGCCGGCGGGCATGGCCACGGATTTCTGCCCGTTCTGCAATTCCTCCCTTAAGAACACGGCGGCACAAAGCGAAGCGGCGCTCAAGCCGCAGTATCTGCTGCCCTTCACGCTGGACGATAAAAAGGCGAATGCCTCGTTCGGGTCGTGGCTGAAAACGCTCTGGTTCGCCCCCGGCGACCTTAAGAAGTACGCATCGGCGAACAAACTGACCGGCATGTACCTGCCCTACTGGACATTTGACGCCCAGGCGCGGACCGCCTACACCGGGCAGCGCGGCGACGATCACGAAACCACGGAAACACATTCCGTGACCGTCAACGGCAAGAGCGAGACCCGCACGCGCAAGGTCAAAAAAACCCGCTGGCGCAGTGTGGCTGGATCGGTCGGTAATGTCTTTGACGATGTGCTGGTGACGGCCACGCGATCGATCCCGCCCGCTAAACTCGACCAGCTGGAGCCATGGGACCTCCCCAAGCTTGTCCCTTTCAGCGAGGCGTTTGTCCAGGGATTCCGGTCGGAACGCTACGCGGTCGGCCTCAAGGAGGGCGTGGGCATTGCCAAAGGCAAAATGGAACCCGTCATCCGCACTGCAATCAACCGCGATATCGGCGGGGATCACCAGCGCATCGACTCGATGGAGAGCGCGTGGCGATCATGGAAATTCAAGCATGTGCTCCCGCCGGTCTGGGTGAGCGCGTATCGCTATCGGGACAAAGTCTTCCAATTCGTCGTGAACGCGCGCACCGGTGAGGTGCAGGGCGATCGGCCCTGGAGCATGGTCAAGATATGGCCGGCACTCCCGGGTGGCGCGGCGATCGCGGCGGGGATCATGTATCTGTTCCAGCATTTGCATTAATGGGAAACCGGACCTCCAGGTTCCAATCCAGTCAGGCAGTTTAGATGAAAGAATTAAGCCAAAAACAATTGAGGGAATTACATGGAAAGGATTATGTTGAAAGATATCATCAAACTGACGGCTTTAGAATTGGAAGAATGATCAACTTGATACAATTCGGCAAAAATGACGTTGTGCTTGATATCGGTTGCGGCAATGGTCTCTTATTGGATTATGTTGCCGATAAAGTAAATCGTTATTATGGGGTTGATTTTTCGGAAGAATTCATTAAAGTGGCAAGGTCGCGGCAAGCGTCAAATAAAATAAATAACGCTGAATTCATTTGTGGAGATGTAACTGCATTTTGCAGAGAGTCTGAAGTTAAATTCGATAAGATATTCGCCTTGGATTTTACAGAGCATATTTATAACGAAGATTTCCTGGAAATATTTGCCGCCATCAGTAGATCTTTAAATAAAGAAGGCACATTATATCTTCACACTCCCAACAGGGATTATATTTTAGAAATACTCAAAGCGAGAGGAATACTGCGGCAATTGCCAGAGCATGTAGCTGTAAGAACCCCCGAACAGTATTCGGACCTGTTACAACAAACAGGTTTTAGAGAGATTGAGATCGTGTTCCTTTCGCATTACTTGAAAATACCGTCTATTTTTGCTTTTTTGAGATATGTTCCATTGATAAACAAATACTTTAAAGCGCGGCTGTTTATAAAATGCAAAATATGAGTTATCGTAACACTCTATGTGAAAGGACTGGATCCCCCGGTCAAGCCGGGGGATGACGGATTAAGATGGATAATTTGCATCAGGCTTATTCTTGCGCTATCATGCCCGACTTGAAGGTCGATAATATACAAAGCCCCGTTCCCCTTGATTGGGAACTTGTGATCTGGAGCTTATGCAGCCCGTTAACCCCGCGGATGCGTGGCCAGGGCGGCACGGACGGTGCGGTCGTCGACCTTGATGCCGTGGCGGCAGTTGCCGATGCGGTCGGGAAGGGCGTAGGTGACCGTGCCGCCGATGGATTTCTTATCATGACGCGTCTGGGCCAGGATGGCCGGACCGGGGAAACGGGGGGGCAGGCGGAAGGGGAGGCCGGCCTGCTGGATGAGGGCGATGGCACGGGCGGCATCCCCGGGCCGCCACAGGCCAAGCATCGCGGCGATGCGGCATTCGACGGCCATGCCGATGGCCACCGCTTCGCCGTGGGATAGCCGTCCCTTGCTGAACGTTTCGACCGCGTGGCCGATGGTGTGCCCGAAATTCAGGACGCGGCGCACATCGCCTTCCTTTTCGTCGGCCATCACCACCGCGGCTTTAATGCGGCAGTTCTGCGCGATGAGCCGGCCCATGGGGTAACCCGACCGGGTGTCGACGATCGCGTCCATGTTCCGTTCCAGTTCGATGAACATCGTCCGGCTCCGGATGACGGCGTGCTTGATGATCTCGGCCATGCCGTCCAGGACGGCGCGGCGTGGCAGTGTGCGCAGGGTGGCGGTGTCGATGAGCACGGCCTCGGGCTGGGCAAAGGCGCCGACGAGGTTCTTGCCGAGGGGCGTGTTCACGGCCGTCTTGCCGCCGATGGAACTGTCGATGTGCGCCAGGAGGGTGGTGGGCACCTGCACGAAGGGGATCCCCCGCATGTAGGTGGCGGCCACGAACCCCGCCAGGTCGCCGGTGACACCGCCGCCGAGGGCGATGATGCCAGCGCTGCGGTCGTAGAGGTCTTGGAACATACGGTCTTCGATCCGGGCCTTCATTTCCCGGGTTTTGGACCTTTCCCCGCCCGGGAATGTGACCAGGCCCGCGTCGATCCCGTGCGCCCTGAGGTTGGCGATGACCCGCCGGCCCCAAAGTCCGGCGACGCGGGTGTCGGCGATGACCGCGTACCGCCGCGGGGGCACCAAGGCATGCAGACGGGCCAACAGGCCGTTCTGGATGACGATGGGGTAGGCGCCGGACGGGGGCGTGGGGATCCGGACAATGACGCGGATGGCGCTCATACCGTTCTCCCGACCGCTTCGGCCACCTTGCGGACCTGTTCCATGATGGACTGGAATTCGTCGCACGAAATGGTCTGGGCCGCATCGACCACCGAACCTTCGGGATCGGTGTGGACCTCGATGAGCAGGCCGTCGGCGCCGGCGGCCACGGCGGCCCGGCACATGGCGGCGACGAAACTGCGCTTGCCCGTGCCGTGGCTGGGGTCCACTACCACGGGCAGGTGGGAATGTTCCTTGAGGAAGGGGACGGTCGCCAGCGGCAGGGTGAACCGGGTATGGTCCTCGAAGGTGCGGATGCCCCGTTCGCACAATATCACATGCGGGTTGCCGCGCGCGAGGATGTACTCGGCCGCGAGGAGGAACTCCTCCATGGTAGCCGACATGCCGCGCTTGAGGATCACCGGCTTGGTGGTGGTGCCCACGGCCTCAAGGAGGGCGTAGTTCTGCATGTTGCGCGCGCCGATCTGGAGCACATCGGCGTACTGGGCCACCAGGTTGACCATGTCGGGCGCCATGACCTCGGTCACCACGGCCAGGCCGGTCCTGGCCCGGGCCAGGGCCAGGTATTCGAGCCCCTTGATATGCAAACCCTGGAAAGCGTAGGGCGAAGAACGCGGCTTGAACGCGCCGCCCCGCAGGGCGATGGCGCCGGCGGCCTTGACGCGTTCGGCGATGCCGATGATCTGGTCCTCGCTCTCGACCGTGCATGGCCCGGCGATAATGCCGATGCGGTTGGATCCCAGGTCGCAGCCGTTCAGGTGTACGGTGGTCGCCCGCTCACGGGGCAGTATCCCCGCCAGTTTGTAGGGGGTCAGGATCCGGATGGCCCGGTCGACGCCCGGCATGGCGTTCACATGATCGAGGTCCACGGACCGGGTTTCGCCGATGGCGGCGAAGACCTTCAGTGAAGTGCCGTGGAGCAGGACCGGTTTCATGCGGCCCTGCTCGATGAACTCCTGGACCTTGCGCACCTCCTGTTCGGTGGCGTTTTCCTTCATGACGATGATCATGCCTGCATCCTTATTTACCCCCGTGCCTTCAGGCGGCGGGACACATTCATTCCGGCGCCGCCAGTCGCATTACCGGACATTCGGAAAAATAGAAAACCCCGGGTGCCGCACCGACCCCGGGGCTGAATCCGCACCTTCAGCCCTTACGGGACCATGGTCCCCCCGTAAAAATAAAACCGGCCGTGCGCGCTCATGCGGAGAACACCTTGTTCATTTTGATCATGGTGCCCTTGGGGGGCAGTTTTACCACCTCGACCTCATCCATATACTGCCGGATGGTCTTGATGCGGGGGTCACCGGCTGGCAGGTTGAACGAACACTGGTAACTCACGAACCCGATCGAGAGCTTCTGTTCGTCCGCGACCATCAGGACGGTCATGGTCTCGCGGGTGGCGGCGCCCCCGTTGTCGAGAGTGGAGAAGACCGCGTCGATCGACGCGGCGATGTTCTGCACCAGATCGGCGGGGATCCCGAAGCGCTGGACCGAGGCGGCGGCCATCTGTTTGACGCTTTCGACGAACCGTGCGTCGGCCGGGATCTGCAACTGGACCACATTCGGCTTGCGGATGCTGTAGGTCTCGATGGTGCCGTCCTCGGCGGCGGCGAAATAGTCGCCGCACTTGGGGCACTTGTACTTGCCCGGTTCCCTGAGGTTGACGCCCGCGGTGCAGGAAGTACACTTGAACTGGATCGGGAATTCCTGCTTCAAGCGCTTGGGCGCGGCGGCCTCCTGGGCGGCGGTCGCGTAGGAGATGACCGCTTCGTCGAGCTGGTCGAAGGTCTCGAACAGGGCCAGCAGGCCGAGCATTTCGAAAAGGGCGATGACCTTGGTGGGGATGCCCACCATCTTGATGTCGCCGCCGGCTTCGCGGTAGATGTCCACGCACTTGACGATGGTGCCGAGGCCGGTGCTGTTGATGTACTTGATGCCGCGCAGGACCAGAATGACCTTCTTGACACCCTTGGCGAGGATGTCGGTGAGTTCCTGTTCAAACTGCTGGTTGGTGGTGGCATCGATCGAACCGGTCAGGCTGACGGCTATCGCTTTTTCGCCATTGGCAAGTTCAACCGAGGAGCTGTCGAAATCAAGAATGGCCATTCGCGTCCCTTTGCATCAAGATCCCTGGTCGCACTGGTATTAACGCGAAATTCCGGACGCATTATAGTACGGGTAAAATGTTAGTCAAGAAAAAACATGGAAAAATTAAGGACCCCGTATACAATGATGGGCGGCCGGACCGGTTCCGGACCATCCCGTATGCAGAAAGGTGCCCATATGCACGGGGACCCCGCGGTTGATATCGTCATCCTTTCCTTCAACAAGGCCGCCTACACCCGGCTCTGCCTGAATGGCGTTCTGCACACCGCGCACAGGCCTCTGCGCGTGATCCTGGTCGACAACGGCTCGACGGACGGGACGCCGGCGCTGATCGAGGCCTTCCGGGACCGGGCCGCGGCCATCGGGATCGGGGTCACCCTGATCATGAACCGGGAGAACCGGGGGGCGATCGAGGGCCGCAACCAGGCGCTGGACCTGCGGCAGGGGGGGGTGCTCGTCTTCATGGACAATGATGTGGCGCCCGCCGGGACCGATTGGGTCGGGGGGCTGGTCCGGTTCCTGGCCGCCACTCCGGATGCCGGGGCCGTATCGCCCCGGCTGGTCTATCCCGTGCCGCCGTTCCTGATCCAGTGCGCCGGATGCGATGTGGCCCCCACCGGGCGGGTCGATTTCCGGGGCCGCGGCCTGCCGCGCACCGACCCGGCCCATGCCCGCACCACCCCGGTCCAGGCCCTGATCTCCGCGTGCATGGCGGTGCCGCGGGCGATGGTGGACCGCGTGGGCGGTTTTGACCCGCAATTCGCGCCGGTACAGTTCGAGGACATCGATTACTCCTACCGGATCAAAGCCTGCGGCGGACGCCTGTATTACCTGCCCGGAGTCGAACTTTATCATTTCGAGAATGTGACCACCTCCCGGTCGGCCACCCTCAATCCCGTCTACAATACCGTGAAGAACGGCCTCAAATTCAAACGCAAATGGCAGGCGGTCTTCGCCCGGGAAGGGGGGCCGCCCGAGTCGGGCATGGTATGGCGGGACATCCCCACCGTGGACATGGACGCGGTCGCTCCCGCGCTCTTCCCGTGGGGCGGCGGGCCGTTGTGATCCCCATGTATGACGGACTCGCAAAAAGGATCTTTGTCATGCTCCACAGGTCCCGGGACGGTCCTGCCGGTGGTAACCATGCTTCCTCGCAAGTCCTTGTAGCTGCGGGGCTTGACCCCGCCTCCGGATGGGCGACCGCAAGGGTCGC
>JBDREB010000391.1:0-53372 GCA_043820325.1 Planctomycetota bacterium
ACGCTTGTTTTGGGTCCAATTGGGTTGGGCACGGCATGCCGTGCCCCTACCAAACAAGATCCGGCTTGAACCAACGTTCCGGAATCGGGTCATTATGATGATTGAGATCTGGCCCCTTAATTATGGGGCGGTGTACTTAGATATGTGCAGATTTCCTGATCCCGGCGGAAAATGCTTTGGCACTTTTTGGCGTCAGCCAGGCGCGTGAATCAACCATGGGCCGGTTTGGGTGGTTACCGTAGGGGCGGGTTTGAAACCTGCCCTTTATTGCCGTTTCGCGATTAGACGGGAGGGCGGGTTTCAAACCCGCCCCTACACGGTTGACATCCGGATGTTCCCCGTACAATCACCTGTGGGTCGGAAAAAGTGCCGAACCTTTTCCGAATAACATGCCCGGTTACAGATAGGGATCAGGAAATCTGATGTGATCCCCAAACCGTAACCGTTTACCCTTGCCGATACGGGTCATGGACCTTGAGCGAGCTTCGAGTCGAAAGGCTTTGTTACCGTAGCCGGTTTTACCGCGAATGCCGAAAGACGCCCTTTTTTTATTGACTCAAGCGTTAAATCCGGTAAAATGCCCACTTTGACACATTGCAATCGTGTCATATTGACATTATTCTCGCAAGGGCTGATCGGGCATGAGTCAAAAGATCGGTGACCTGACGACAACGGGTGAGATCGCCCGGCTATTCGCCCATGATGTCAAGAACCATCTGGCATCGATCAAGATGAATGTCGATATGCTGGAAGACAACCTCGCCGGCCGGGGACTGGAGGACGAAGGCACGCGCACCAAGGTGGGCCGCATCCGGACCAGTCTTCACCTGATCACCGACATGGTGCAGGATTTCCTGCGGCTGTCGAATCCCTTGAACCCGGTCTTCGCCCCCATCGATATCAACGCGGTCGTTCGGGATTTGGCGGCGTTCATAGAACCGGAGTGTTCCGCCACCCGGATCAGGATCGTATTTGACCTGGCCGCAGACCTTCCGGCCGTGGAGACGGACCGCCGGATCCTGAGCACCATCCTGCTCAATTTAGTGGTTAATTCTCGCGAGGCGATCGGTGCCGACGGCGTGATCACCCTAACCAGCACCCGGTCGGGTCCCGATGGGGTGGCTCTCTCCGTGGCCGACACGGGCGGCGGAGCGACCCCGGAGGTCGCGTCGCGCCTGCTCATACGGTCTTTTTCGACCAAGGAGGAGGGCACCGGCCTCGGCCTGATCATTGTCCGCCAAGCGGTCGCCGTTCTGGGCGGGTCCATCCGGTTCGAGAACCGGCCCCATGAGGGTCTGTCCTTCATTGTCGACCTGCCCGTGCGGCGGTCCATACCGCCCGCGCTTTGAAACCCCCAGCCAAGGAGACGCCCCCCATGCCTGAATCACTGATCGTGGGCATCATCGACGACGATGTCACCCTGCGCGACACCCTGGTCGATTTCGTGCGCAGCAAGGGCCATCGCGCCGAGGTGTTCACCCGGGGCGAGGAGTTGATCGCTTTCCTCAATGAAGGCGGGGTGGTCCATGTGATCATCACCGACCTGATGCTGCCGGGGATGTCGGGGCTCGATCTGCTGAAGACCCTGCAGGCCGATTTTTACCACATCGAGGTCATCTTCATCACCGGGTACGCGACGGTGGACACGGCGATCGAGGCCATCCGGCGGGGGGCCCGCTCCTACCTGGAAAAGCCCATCAACAGCCGGCGCCTGGAGGCCGAGCTGGAGAGCGCCGCTTCCGTGAGCCGCATCTTCAAGGACAACATCATGCTCTCGCGGCGGCTCCAGGAAAAGAAGGCGTTCCAGCGCCTGCTGGGGGCCAGCCGGGCGATCGAGGATGTGAAGAAGACCATCAGCCAGGTGGCGCCGACCGATGTCACGGTCCTGATCATGGGCGAGAGCGGCACGGGCAAGGAACTGGTGGCCGACGCGATCCAGCAGATCTCCGCCCGCGCCAACGAGCATTACCTGAAGGTCAACCTGGGGGCCCTGCCCAAGGACCTTTTGGAAAGCGAGCTCTTCGGGCATGAGAAGGGGGCCTTCACCGGCGCCATCGAACAGCGCAAGGGGCGGTTCGAGCTGGCCGACAAGGGGGTGATCTTCCTCGACGAGATCGGGGATCTCTCCCTGGCCGGGCAGGTGAAGCTCCTGCGGGTCCTGGAGTCGGGGGAGTTCGAGCGGGTGGGCGGCCAGCGGAGCCTGAAGGTGCATGTGCGCGTGATCGCCGCCACCAATGTGGAGCTGGAAAAGGCCGTGGCCGAGGGGCGGTTCCGCGAGGACCTTTTCTACCGCCTGAATGTGTTCCGCATCAATGTGCCGCCCCTGCGGGAGCGGACGGAGGACATACCCCTCATCGCCTTCAGCTATCTCCAGGAGATCAACGAGCGCTACCGGCTCAACAAGCGGATCACCGAGGAGGCCCTCCAGGCGCTCCGGTCCTATGCCTGGCCCGGTAATGTGCGCGAGCTCAAGAACGCCATTGAGCGCGCGGCCATCATGAGCCGGGGCGAGGCGATCGGCCGGGAGGACATCCCGGCGGAGATCATGCAGAAGCGGGTGGTCCCCGCGGCGGGACCCGGGGCGGCCGCGGCCGGTGCCACCATGGCCGCGATCGAGAAGCAGGCCATCCTTCAGGCCCTGGGGCAGAATGGCGGCAACAAGAAAAAGACCGCCGAACAGCTGGAGATCGGCCTGAAGACCCTCTATCGGAAGCTGGCCCAGTACGGCCCGGAAGGGGAAATTCCTCCGAAAATCGGTTAACACGCCGGCCGGAGGCGAGTATCTATATGCAGGCACCGGCCGTCGTCCGGGGCCGTTCGGATGGCTGGAGCGTTGAAAACTTAAAAAAATATGTTTTTTGTTTGACATCGCCAGTGACAAAACTATAATGAATTAATTTATTGTATCTGGGCCGCAGTGCAGTGCATCAAAACGGCGCTATTCGCCGGTTTGGACCGCTTGCATAAGGAGCGCGTCTATTGTTCGGATTGACTGAAATCTGGAGCATCGATATCGGTGCCTCGGCCATCAAGGCCATGAAGCTGGTCAAGATCAAGAACCAGGTGGTGGTGGCCGATTACGACACCGTCGATATCGCCGACTTCGAGGGATTCGAGGGCGAGGCCGAGGACTTCCAATACGAGAAGATCAAGCGCGCGCTCCAGAACCTGGTGAACCGCAAACGCCTCCGGGATGTCCAGGTGGCCGTGGTCCTGCCCGGTCACACGGCCATGGTCAAGAAGATCCGTTTCCCCACCCCCGATGTCAAGGGGGTGGAGCGGATGATCGGCTTCGAAGCGGCCCAGCAGATCCCGTTCCCTCTCGAAGAGGTGGTGTGGGACTACCAGCTTCTGGGCGTATCCGAATCCGGGACCGAATACGAGGTCTCCCTCTTCGCGATCAAGAAGGGGCTGGTCAACCGGTACCTGCAGATCCTCAAGGATGTCCAGCTCAAGGTGGAGATCCTCCAGGTCGCGCCCATGGCCCTCTACAATTTCGTGTTCTACGATGTCCCGCCGGCGAAGGGCGAGGATAATGTGATCCTGCTCTATGTCGGGGCGCACAACAGCGACCTCGTCATCTGTTCGGGACGGAACTTCCTCATCCGCAACATCCCCATCGGCGGCGAGGACATCACCAAGGCCTTCCAGCGCAAGTTCTCCGTCGGGTTCGACGAGGCCGAGAAGATCAAGCGCGAGATCACCGATTCGAAACAGTCCCAGAAGCTCTTCGAGAAGGTGGTCGCGCCCATCATGAACGACCTGGTGGGCGACATGCAGCGCACCATCAACTTCTTCAAGTCGCAGAACCAGGGGGTCGAGTTCAACGGCATCATCACCTCGGGCGGTACCTTCCAGATGCCCGGCACGCTCCAGTTCCTGGCCGACCGGTTCCAGATCGGCGTCATCAACATCGACGAAATGGAACGGATCTCGGTCGGCATCCGCGATGTGGACGCCTTCTTCCATATCCTGCCGCGTATGCCCATGGCCCTTGGCGCGGGATTGCAGGCGCTCGGCGAAGGCCCGGTGACCGTCAACCTGCTCCCGGCCGATGTCCGCACGGCCAAGACCTATGAGCGGAAACGCCCCTACGCCATCGTCGCCCTGATCGTGGTCATCATCACGCTGGTCCTGGGCATCTGGGTCGGCAAAAAGAAGGCCCGGTTCTACGATGGCGAGATCGGGATGTGGACCGAATTGGTCGACGAGTCCCGCAAGTACGAGGCTGATTACACGAAGCTGGTCGGCCAGATCGAGCCGGTGAACGCCACCTGCCAGAAACTGGTGGGGCTCTCCAACCTGCTGGAGGATGTCACGAGCGGCAAGGATGTGCCGGCCCGGTATGCCCATGTCCGGGCCCTGAACGGGATCTTCGGCACGGTCGCGAAGTTCAACGATCCCGATGACGAGACCAAGTCCATCTGGATCGACGAATGTACCATCGAAAAGATGCCGCGGACCTGGGATGCGATCTACGAACGGATCGTCGCCGCGGCGCGGATCTCCGGGGACATGCCGCTCGGCTCGATCGAAAGCGTGATCGTGCCGCCGCAGCGGGCCGCGGCCGGCGGTGGTCCGCAAAGGCCCGGTATGCCCGGCCCGCCGGGGCGCATGTCGACCGAAAGCTCGGGTACCGCGTCGGGGGAGGAGGTCCTCTACTGCTACCTCAAGGGCCGCACCCGCCAGGGTAATGCCGAAGTGATCAAATTCATTGAAGTGGTCAACGAGTCGATGAGCGACATCCTCTTCTCCACCCCCAGCGGTGAGAATACGGTCGGCGGCCAGATGGTCTCAAGCTATACATTCGTGGAAAGCGCCACCGGCGTCATGCGCAGCGAGGCCGGCTCCGGCGTGGGGGCCGTCAGCGGGGGTAAAGAACAACGGGAATACATGGTGTTCAAGATCGTCTGGGTGGCGAAGCTGAAACCGGACGCGGCGGCCGCGTCCGTGGGTGCCGCCGCACCGGCCGGCGCCGGCGCCGTGATCAAGATCAGACAACCGTAAGAAGAGATGATGATGAAAAAACTATTCTGGATCATTTACGGCAGCGTGACCCTGGTAGTGCTGGCAGGCGGGATATTTGTCCTGCGGTCGGTCGACCAGACAAATGTGAAGTTGGACGGCCAATACCAAGAGAAGAAGTTGAATGCCGACAAGATTGAGGCCAAGATCAATGAAAACAAATTGCCGACCGGGGCCTGGCCCCAGTTGTTCCAGCGCCGACTGGAGGCTTTCCAGGGCCAGGAAGAGAAATTGAAGGGCCGCTTGAGCGGTTACAACGCCATTTTGAGCAAAAAGCTTCCCGGGTCCGGCCGGATCGAGCTTTTTGACGGGGAATTCAAGCAGGTCTGGGGTGAAATCCTCACCCACCTGCTGAAGGGCGGGTTTGAGGTCAGCAACGCCGCCGTCACCCTGGCCAACCTGTCCGAACAGTTCAACAGCGGCGCCCTGGCCCAGCCCCTTGGTATCAGCATGGGCTGGGTGGCGCAGGGCCGGGTCACGGCCGTCGCGCCCGAACAGCGCAAGACGGCCGAACTCCAGTACTGGCTCCAGGCGGCGCTCATCAAACATTTCATGGCGGCCGAGACCGCCAATGAATGGGCCGCCTACGAGTATAAACGCAAGGAACCGGTGGCCGCGACCCCCGGCATGGATGGGGGCCGTCCGGCCGGCCGCCGGGGCATCACGGTCGATACGGAGAAGAAGGGACCGCCGCCGCCCGCCCTGGTCCGGATCGTGTTTGCCCCCCCGGAAGCGGTCGGCATGGAGAATCGGCGCGATTTTTCCGGCGCGGACGGTGAAGGCGTCAATTACATCACCAAGGGCGAGTTCACTGACGAGCATAATTTCAGCGCGGAATTCAAGGTGCGCCTGTCATCCCTGCCCGCGTTCATCAACAACATCCTGGCCGATCCGGATGTGTTCTTCGTCATTGACGGGATCAGCACCAAGGCCATCATGCGCAGCGGCGAGGATGACAAGATCGCGCGCGATTTCAAGGGCCCCGTTTCGGCGGCCAAGGAACCCCCGGTCACCCTGTTCATCAAGGGCCGGGTGCTCTTTTTCGACTTTACCCGCCTGGCCGGTGGAGCCCCCCGCTGAAAGGGGGGGGGGGCATCGGTGGAGCGGGATAGCGGTTCGAGGGAGAACGCAACGACATGAAAAAGTTCATAGTGGCCCACTTCGAGAAGTTCCTCTTCGGGATCGTGGCCGTGGTCTGTCTGGCGCTTGTGATCCAGAACATCATGGTGATCGTGGCGATGCGCACCGACGCTCCCGCGCTCGAGGCGTTCCGCGCGAAGGTCAAGATCGCCGTTGAGGCCCCGACCACCCCGGCCATCGACCCCGTTCCCGATTACGCGGGGAGCATTGAGGAACGCCTGGTCGGCGGCAAGGTGGTCCGCCTGGCCCCCATCCCCGGCACCCAGGACCTGGCCTATAACCGTGAATTCCAGGAGAAGGTCCCGATCGATGAGCGGGTCCGGTTCGCCCTGCTCCCGCCCAAGGCCGCCACGATGGTGGTGAAGGCCGGCTACCAGGTTGTGCCGGCCGTGTTTGACAATGACGATACGGTGCCCGGGCTGGTGGTCAACACCAGCCGTTCCCAGACATCCACCGCGGAGGATTTTGACAAGCACGCGGCCGTGGTCTTCGCCGGGCTGGCCCAGCGCCGGCTGGTCCATGACGGCAAGAACGCCCTGACCGACACGCCGTGGGAGACGCTCACCGGCTCCGCGGCCGATCCGCGCTGGGCCGATCTCGAGGAACCCCTCACCACGACCTTCCTGCTCGTCGGCGGGGTCCCGTCCGTGACCGATGTTCCGGCCGCCGGGAGCAATCAACCGGTCGATGATCCCGACCGGTACGAGGGTGAACGCGACCGGATGTCCGGCCGTGGATCGCGCGGCCGTGGGGCCGAGGCCCAGGTCGCCACGGTCTCCCTGCAGTTCAATTGCGAAGATGCCGGTGTGGAGGCATGCAAGACCTATGCCTACCGGTTCGCCGTGGTCGCGGCCATGCAGAAGGGGGTGCGCCTCTTCCGGATCGCCTCCACGCCCGAGGACCTGGAACTGGACGAAGATGCCAAGCGCGAATTCAACCTTGACAAGTACGCCCCGGGCGATGCATTCATCGGCAACCCGACCATCGACAAGGCGGTCCTGGTCAATAAATTCAATGTGACCGGTCTGCCGGAGCTCAAGGCCCAGCCCGCGGCCGGGTCGGCCAAGCCCGACAAGGTGAAGGGCTCCAAGACGGACAAGACCGACGCCGGTGCGGTGGTCCCGTTCTATCTGGTCCGGTCCGAGTGGTCGGCCGAAACGACCGCCACGCCGATGCCTGACTCCGATGTCTACCTTTCGGGAGAGTTGGGCGGCGCGGTGGCGGTCTATATCGTGAAACACTACCGTTTTACTTACAAACGGCCCAAGGTTGACGATCCATACGGCGGTGGTGGGTATGGCCCTGAGCCGGGCGGTGCCGCCCCGGCACCCCGTCCGGAGGACATGATCGAAGAAACGGCTTGGGTTGAACTCCTCTTCAACTTCAGCCACATCGTGGGTGACCGGATCGGCAAGGAGGCCAGACTCCGCACGGTCGGCGGGACCAATTTCCCGGACAGGCAGAGTCGTCCCATCGATTTCACCACGCCGTGGGTGATCCAGGAACTGGGCCGCGGTGACCTGGTGGAAGAGCGGGAGATCGAGGATTGGATCAAGAACCCCGTAACAGGGGAACTGGAACTGAAGAAGATCAAAAAGCAGAACATCCAGACCGATGTGCTTTTTATGGTCATCCGCAACATCATCACCGACCAGACCGAGAAAAAGTGGCTCGTCGGCGGCGATGTGATC
This sequence comes from Planctomycetota bacterium, assembly GCA_043820325.1. GTDB lineage: Bacteria > Planctomycetota > JBDREB01 > JBDREB01 > JBDREB01 > JBDREB01. The sequence goes on from JBDREB010000391.1 coordinate 7,857, forward strand.
AACCGTCTCCGGGCAGCCGCCGCCGAGGCGGCCGCCCGTGTGGTGGCGCAGATCCAGGCGGCCCAGCAGAACACGGCGCCCCGGGCGCCGCGGTCTGGGCGCGAGGAGCGCCCGCCCGGTCCGACGGGTCCGTCGAAGGGACCGGGACCCAAGGGCCCCATTGATGAACGAGACCCTGTGATGGGGGATTGATATGCCAGTTAAACCCATGTGTTTATTTTTTGGAGGATTGCGTATGCGGCAGGCGTGGATCGCTTTCTTGGCGCTCCTGTTGACGGGGGGATGGACCCTTGCTCAGGAGCTTACGGTGGAGGGGGACAACCAGGGCGCCCAGAATCTCCAGAAGGCCGTGGAGGAGATGGACAAGGTCACCCAGATGAACAAATCCTATGCCCGCAACTATCTTGAGATCGGCAAGACCCAATACGCGGCCTACCGTCTCGAGGAGTCCAAGGAAAATCTTAAACTCGCCCTGCGCTATGATCCTGAAATGCAGGAGGCCGCCGACCTGCTCGACAAGGTCATGGGCCTGCTGGGTGAACGGCCCAGCAAGGTGCGCTCCATGTACGACTGGGCCCTCCAGGAACACAAGGTCAAGGTCCAGCAACGCAAAATGGAGATGGAGAACCTGGTCGATCAGGGCCGGGCGCTCAATGCCAAGGGCGAGTACGCCGACGCGGCCGACAAGTTCGAGGCCGCCCTCCAGATCCACCGCTGGATGCCCTACAGCATGGAATTCCCCGAGCTGAAAAAAGAAGCCCAGTCGGGTTATGACGACGCCAAGAAGAAGGCCGATGACGAGGCCATCAACGATCGCAAGCGTCGGCAGGAAAAGGCCCAGAACGAGGCCATCATCCGGCTCAGGAAGGAGCAGGAGCTCGAGGAGCGCCGGATCCAGGGGCTGTTCGACCGTATGAAGAACGCCTACTACAACAAGAGCGATTTCGACCTCGCCGAAAAGCTGGCCGATGAGATCCTGAACATCGATCCCAATAACAAGCTCGCCTGGGAGTGGAAGTGGGAAGCCAAGGCCAAGCGGCACAACCAGAAACGCTCGATCATCCGCCAGCAGGACAAAGAGGAGGTCGAGAGCCTCAACGAGTACCTGGACGAATCCATGATCCCCCAGACCGCGCTCATCCAGTATCCCAAGGGCTGGTTGGACCGGGTCAAGGGCCGTTCGGCCCCCGGTATCGGCATGGCCAATGATCCCGAGTGGAAGATGAAGATCATCGACCTGATGGAGAAGAAGGTCTCCTTCGACTTCCTCGAGACCCCGCTGGAGCAGGTGGTGCAGTTCCTCTCCCGCGTCACCGGCATCACCATCGTGCTCGACCCGGCCGCCCTGGTCGATGACATGGGCACCCCGGTCCCCAAGAATGTGACCCTGCGCGTGGATAATATGCGCTTTTCATCGGCCCTGAACTGGATCCTTCGCCTGACCGACCTCAAAATGTCCCTCCGTGACGAGGCGATCTTCATCGGCAAGAACATCGATACCGAGGCGGCCCTGCGCATTTACGATGTGCGCGACCTCACCGTTCAGCCCCAGGACATGCCCGGCCCGAACATCGAGCTCGTTTCCGGCGAGGCCGACATCTCCATTTCCTCGTTCGATGAAGGGGCCGATACGATCGACGCCCAGGCCATCAGCGAGCTCATCCAGGGCAGCGTGGCCCCCGAGATCTGGACCCAGCAGGATACGCGGGTCGGCATCGAAGTGAGCGGCGGCAAGCTCGTGGTCACGGCCCCCGACCGCGTCCACGAACTGATCCAGCAGCTTTTGGACAACTTCCGCCAGCAGAATGTGTTGCAGGTGAATGTCTACTGCCGCTTCCTGACAGTGGCTGACAATTTCGCCGACGACATCGGCGTCTCCATCCGCAACTGGAACACCCGCGACCAGGAGATCCCCGGCGTGGGCAACATTTTCACGCCGAACGGGACCGGTACGATCCCGACCGCCACCGATGCGTTCGCCAACCCGTCCCATCCGGCCATGAGCGCGAATGGCGCCCTGTCCCAATTCGAGGTCTATCCCGTCAGCCCGGCGGGTTGGCCGGCGTGGGACCAGGGCTTCGTGGGTGTCAACACCAATTTCTACAACCGGTTGATCACGGACAACCCCGTCGGGCAGTTGAATACCGGCCTGTGGTTCGACTACCATGTCGACGGTGGCGTCACCGCCGATTTCACCCTGCACGCGGTCGAGGCCACCCAGACCGGCCGCACGCTCGCGGCACCGCGGTTGACGGTGTTCAACAACCAGCGCGCGCATATCATGGTGGTCACCCAGCATGCGTATGTCCGCGATGTGACCCCCGTTGTGGCCGAGGCATCCACGAGCTTCGACCCCGAGATCGACACCTACACCACGGGCACGGTGCTTGACATCCGTCCCACGGTCTCGAGCGACCGCAAGTATATCACGCTTGAAGTGCGCCCCACCCGCGCCGAGCTGCATGTCCAGCCCGTGCGCGGCTACACGGTCACAGGCGCGGCCTACAATGTACAGTCAACCGCCATAATCGAGATGCCCGAGATCACGATCCATCGTGTCCGCACCAATGCCGTCATCCCCGATGGCGGCTCGATCATCCTGGGCGGCATGAACTCGGTCTGGAAACAGCATATGCGCCAGGGTATCCCGTTCCTTTCCCATATCCCGTTCCTGGGCCGCCTCTTCAGCCGCGATGTCACTTCCGACCAGAAAGAAACGCTGCTGATCATGATCACCTGCAACATCACCCTCTTCCAGGAATTGGAAGCCGAACTGTAATTTTCATCGATCGGATCTGAATGCACGGCGTTCTCATCCGTTAGTGTTCTTTGGCAGTGGACTTTGAATTACGATCTGTCACAAAGGGCAGATTTCCTGATCCCGGCGGAAAATGCTTTGGCACTTTTTGGCGTCAGCCAGGCGCGTGAATCAACCATAGGCCGGTTTGGGTGGTTAGGGGCGGGTTTGAAACCCGCCCTTTATTGCCGTTTCGCGATTAGACGGGAGGGCGGGTTTCAAACCCGCCCCTACACGGTTGACATCCGGATGTTCCCCGTACAATCACCTGCGGGTCGAAAAAAGTGCCAAACCTTTTTCCGAAAAACATGACCGGTTACGGATAGGGATCAGGAAATCTGAAGGGGATCGATAATGGACCGGAGAATAATTCTATCGGTATGCGTGGCGGTCGTGGCGGTGTCAGCCTGTATTGCGGGGGCTGAAGACGATCTCGTGTATGCCGTTTCCCTTGAAGAGGCCGGGTACTACCGGCCGGCAGTAGGGGAATTCCAGGCTCTCCGGGATCGTCTGAACCCTGAACGGCAGATCCTGTTGGATTTCAGGCTGGGCAACCTGTTCGTACGGTGCGGAAATGCCGTGGCCGCCGGGGATGCGTATGATCGCTTCCTGGCCGCTGCCGTCCGGGCCGATTCGCCGCGCATCCGGCAGGCCGTTGAGGTCGTGACCCGGCAGCGGGGCGAGGCGGCCGAAGCGGCCGCCTGGGCCTATGTCGGGGAGGACATGCTTTCCGGCGCGGACGGCAGGTTCCCGTCGCCGCCGGCGGACTTGAGAAGCCGGGTGGCGGAATTGGAACGGTACCGCCTCGCCCAGTTGGCCGCCTACGAATCGATGCGGGACCGCACGGCCGCCCATGAACGGGAATACCGGGCACGGCTCCTGGCCGCCGGCAGGGCCCGGTGCTTGAGCGGCATGCTGGATCATGCTGTGGGCGGCACTTGGTATCAGGAGGCCTTGAGTTCCGTGATCGACGAATGCTCCTCGGCCCTTCAGGGCTATGAGGCTGAACTGGGTCCTGAAGCGCCTTTTATCCGGGGTGTTGCCTATAACACCCGATCGGTCGCCCTGATTGAACTTCCCGGTATGGCGGTCCAAAGCGTGCATACGACGGTTGCGGGACCGTCGAATTAAGCGTTCCGGTTTGTTGGTATATTGGGCATGTAGATGAGATGTGTACTTGCGTGGTGTTGTGTGCTGGTACTGGTGCTGGCCGCGTCGGCCGGCGCCAAGCACGATGACATCCAGTTCGCCATTTCTTTGAACGATGCCGGCTATACCTGGATGGCGCTCCAGGAGCTCGAGCGGATGGAACAGGACGGCACGGTCAACGAAAAGGCACTGAGCCTTCTCGTGCGTGGAAGGATCTTTGAAAAGCAGGGCGATCTCCGCCGCCGTGACCAGTCTTTTGAGGCTTTTCTCAAGGCGGCGGCCGGCAGTAACGATCTGCTGGTCAAAGCCGAGGCCGAAAAGATCCAGGGGCGCACCTGGGATAACAAAGAACAGACCCTCGTCAAACTCGCCAATGATATCGACAACCTTTTGGGGGATGCCGGCAAGGATACGGCCAGGATCAAACAGCTCCAGAGCGATGCCCGCCGGACCGGCGACGAGATCCTGCGGTATCGCCGCGGTATCACCAAGGGGTTCGATGCCAGGCAGGTGAAGGATGGCCAGCTCACTGAACCCGAACAGGTCGAATCCGACCGGGCCGAGTTCGCCCTCGCCCAGACGCTCTATTACTTCAGTTTCGCCTTCAAGGGCGACGACGAGAAGACGCGCAAGGAGCTGCTCAAGGAGGCCAAGGATTCCCTGTCGACCCTGGCGTTCCTGTATGAAGGCCAGGTGATCCTGATCTCGTTCTTTGCGGGCATGGTGGGATGGGAGACCGAGGACTACAACGACGCGGGGCTCCAGTTCCAGAAGTGCATCGATTTCGAAGCGTCCCCGGAGAACCGGGATGTCCGGCGCGAGTCCTATTTCCGGGGTACCGAGGCGTATTACAAGATCAAGAGGTACAAGGATTGCGCCGAGACCGCCTTCTATTATGTGGCCCGCGCCAAGGTTGAGTTCACCGGGGCCGGCGACCGGACCGACATGCGCAGCCAGACCATCCGGTTGAACCTGGCCCAGTCGCTCTACTTCATGGAACCGGCCGATTACGAGGGAATCAAAACGCTGTTCAACTTCGCCGGTACCCGCGAGGAAGAGGCGATCAAGATCGTCATTCAGATCGAAGCGGAGAATGGACCCCGTTCCAAGGATGCCCGCCAACGGCTGGCCGAGTGGGCCAGGGGCCCCGTGAAATACATCGCCGAAGGGGTGGAGGCCTTCCTCCGCAAGGAATACGACAAGGCGATCACGGCCCTGCAGAAGGGGCTGAAGGAGATGCCGGCCAGGCTCACCGTTGAAGAACGCATGTCGGTGGTGGCCAAGGCCTGGTATTACCTGGGGTTCGCCTACTACCACCAGGGCATGCGCCTGCCGGCGATCATCTGCTTCAAGGAGGGGACGACCCGCTTCATGCAGGATTTCCGCGAACGGGGCGAACGCTTGAGCACGGAGCAGAAGCAGTGGTTCCTGCACAACCGCGACAACTGGCGCAGCGTGGCCAGCATGTACTATCGCGATACCAGGTCGGACCTGGCGCTGGATGTCTTCAAGGAGGCCCTGATCGCCTACGGCCAGATCTCGACCGGGGAGGAAGAGGAAGGCGGCAAGAACATGAATTTCCTCCTGGGCGTGATCCTCGAACAGAACGAGGAGTATGCCGAGGCGAGCATCGAATTCCAGAAAGTGCCCAAGACCGATCCTGATTATCTGCGGACCCGCCTTCACATCGCCCAGTGCCAATGGCAGAAATTCATCAAGGACGGGGAAAAGGATAAGCGGCTGGCCGATGAGGCCTTCAAGGTCTTCGATGAAGTCGAGAAGGCGTTCAAGGATCAGCTGGCGGCCGCCACCGACGCCGCCGACAAGGTGGAGATCGAACTGCAGCTGGCCAACCTGTACGGCCGCAAGATCCCCATGCTTTACAAGGTCGAGAAATACCAGCAGATCATTGACGACATCGACCGGTTCTGGCAGCAGCCGCCCAAGTCCAAGGTCACCCGGGCCCTGGCCCTGCGCTACCAGATCATGGCGCCGATCAAGATCGGCACCGGCGATGATGACGCGGGCCTCAACCGCAAAGTGGCCCACCTGCTCAAAGGGCGCGCTCTGCTGGAGACCCTGAAACAGGAGGCGCCCGAGGACGAGTACATCGTCAAGCTGATGAAGAACCTGGGCTACACCTTCTTCAATTACGCGGTCAAGGGCCGGGGCCAGGAGGCGACCGCCGCCGCGGCCACGCAGGCCATGGATGCCGCCGGCGCGTTGCTTTTCGATTTCGTGGAAAACGCCAAGGATGTGGAGGACGCCGTGCTCCGCGATGCGGCCGACATCCTCTACGACCGGGTCCAGGATTATGTCCGTTCCGAGAAGGTGACCCAGAAACTGCTGGCCCGGTACGCGCCCTTGGTCGACGGCAAATACCCGCCCAACGACGAGGCCACCCTCAAGGCGTTGGATGAAATCAAGGTCAAAATGTTCGACCGGGCCGAAACGCGCGCCGTTTGGGAGAAGTTCGTCGACCGGATGTATGACGGCAAGGGGAAGGATGGCACCCTGCACGACTATGTCTACTTTTCCGGCATCAAGCAGGAATACTGGGAGGAAAAGCCCTGCAACTACGAGTACGCGCTGGTCCAGTTCAGCGAGGCGGTGATGGCCGAGCTTGGGCTGGGCCCCGACGCCCGCGCCAAGCGCGCCGCATTGCGCGACTCCGCCAAGTCGGACGATGAGCGCGGGTTCTGGACCGACCTGTTCAAGGAATTCAAGACCGCCACGAACAAGGACCCCCAGCCGCTCGTGGACATGGTGACTTTCCTTAAGAACCGGATCACGGTCAACAATTTCAAGGAGCGGCTGGCCAAGTGCTGCCGGAACAACAACAAGCCGCAGGAGGCGCTGGCCATCCTGGAGGAGCTTGACCGTTACTACATCTTCCTCCCCGACCCCAAGTGGGCCCTGGCCGATGTGTATCTCGACCTCGCCAAGGCGACCGGCAACGCCGATGAAAAGACCAGCCAGGCCATGAAGGCCAAGGACCTCTGTGTCTGGATCGAGACTTATGCCCCGCCCACGGACGAAGGCATGCTCGATTATTGGAAAGCGGTCATGGCCGGGGCCGATGTGTGGGGCTTCCTGGAAAAATACAAGTTTGCCGTGGACAAGCTCGAACAGGCGGTCAAATACGGCCGTTTCGAGTTCCCGAACGAGGAGATCAAGAAGCGGTTCTATGCGCTTTTAGAGAAATATAAGAAATTGCTTGAATCTGCAGGGGGGGTCAAACCATGAAGCATCTGACCGCGGTTTTGTGCCTCCTGGCCGCGTGCGCGGCCGCCGACACCCTCTTTCTCAAGGGCCAGCCCGCGGGCATCGAAGTCGTTGTGAGCAAGGATGCCTGGGACAAGCTCGTCTATGTGGTCGAAGACACCACGCTTACGGCAAACTGGGACACCGTGGAGAAGGTGGAGTACAAGACCTACCGCGGCAGCGCCTTCGAAAAGGCCGATCTCTACTTCAGCAAGGGGGGCTTTGAGGAAGCCCTCAAGGAATACGCCAACGCGGTCAAGAATATGCGCGACAAATGGGTGAAGCCGCAGGGGCTTTACAAAAGCGGCCTCTGCCTCTTCAATCTCGGGCGGTATGCCGATGCCGTCCGGGTGTTCGAGGCGGCCGCCGCCGAGGCGGAGAACCGGTACGAGCCCGACGCCCTGCAGAAGGCGGGTGAATGCTATCTGCGCATCAAGGATTATCCCAAGGCCAAGGAACTTCTCAGCCGGATCACCGAACAGAAATACGGCCCCAACCGGTCGAGCTTCGCCAACGCCCTGATGGTCGACCTCAAGTTCGAGTCCGGGGATTATGACGGCGCCCTGGCCGATTACGGCCGGATCGTCGCCAAACTGGCCGACAAGCTCGACCTCAACCGGATCGGCATCGAGATCAAAATGGCCGTCTGCACCGCCCGCAAGGGCGCGGCCGCGCCGGCCCGGACCAGTCTGGAGGACTGTGTGGCGCGCTTGGTGAATGGCCGCGACCGCCGCAAGTACGCCGGCGCCGAGGTCGCCCTCGCCGCCGCGCTGGCCGAGGCCTACAACGCGATCGGCAACACCTGGTTCGACGCCCAGCCCCGTGATGCCCAGGCGGCCCTGCGCGCCTACCTGCACACGGCGGTCACCTACCGGACGGCGCGGGGTCCGGCCGTGGTCGAAGCTTCGTTCAAGGCGGCCCAGTGCTTTGTGGAGCTTATGGCCGCCGGGATCGACGCCCCGGAGATCAGGGGCCAGATGATCGCCCGGACACGGGAATTGCTTGACCAGGCCCGCGAGCTTTACGCGGGACAGACCGGTATTCTCCGGAAGATCAATGAAGTGGCCGACCAGGTTCCATCGAAGTAACAACCATTTTACAAGGAGCGACAGTATGCGGCATTGGTTGAAATTGACGCTGGCTGGTGTGGTGATCGCCATGGTCGCCGGACTGCTTTGGGGCGGTGTGGTCTACGCGCAGGATCCGGCCCCCGCGGCGGCACCCGCCGGCGGCGCGGCCGCGGCAACGACCACCAGCGGGACCGGGCACAAGAAGATGGGTTTGATCGACGACATCAAGGCCGGCGGCATCGTGGGCGCGTGCATCATCCTGCTCTCCGTCGCCGGACTGGCCCTGGCGATCGAGAATTTCGTCACCCTGAAGGTCGAGACCTTCATTCCCCAGCCGCTCCTTCTGGAGTATGAGGAACTCCTCGATGCGCAGAATTACGATGAGGCCCTGACCATCGGCGAATCGGACGATTGCATGCTCGCGCGCGTGCTCACCGCCGGGCTCCTCAAGCGGGAACGGGGATTCGCCTCCATGGAACTGGCGATCAACGACGCGGTGAACTACGAGGTCGAGAAACTCCAGCGCAAGATCGCGCTTATCGCTTTCATCGCCAACATCGGCCCCATGCTCGGCCTGTTCGGCACGGTGACCGGTATGCTTGCGGCGTTCAATGTGATCGCAACGGTCGAGAACCCCGTGCCCGCCGACCTGGCCTACGGTATCGCCCAGGCGCTTGTGACCACGGTCGAAGGCCTGTGCGTGGGCATTCCCATGGGTACCTGCTACTTTTTCCTCCGCAATCGGGTGGCGCGCATTGCCAATGAGATCTACCTGGTTTCGTCTGATTTTCTGGATCGGTTCCGTACTTGATTCGGGCGGATTGTCGAGGAGCGTAAGCCATGGCACATAAACAGGCCCTCACGGAGATGTCAGCCGATATGGACATGACGCCCATGATCGATGTCGTGTTCAACCTGATCATCTTCTTCATGCTCGTGAGCCATTTTTCGAGCCAAGTCCTTTCGGCGGACATCATCCTGCCGGTGGCGACCGAATCGATCAACGATGCGGGCGCCAAACGGCTGGTTCTCAATGTCACCAAAAGCGGCGATTACCGGATCATGGGCGTGAAGTATCCGCCCGAGATCATCAAGAACAAGATCCGCGCCTACGGCATCCTGAAGACCGTGGATTACCAGGGGATGCAGATCTCCGACATGAAGGTGATGATCCGGGCCGACCGCCGGACCCCGTATAAAAATGTGCAGAATGTCTATTTCATGCTCCAGGAGGGCATGATCTGGCAGGTCTGTTTCGCGACCCTGAAATCTCCGAAGGGGAAGTGATATGGCACGCCGCCGCAGTTCCAGACCGGATTACGAAGCCAAAATGGACATGACGCCCATGATCGACTGCGTCTTCCTGCTCCTCATCTTCTTCATGTGCGCCACCAAATTCAAGACCTTGGATTACCGGCTCGACGCCTCCCTGCCCAAGGACAAGGGATTGCGTGATGTCCAGGTGAAGCCGCCCAAGGAGATCCCCGAGTTCCGGATCACCATCGATGCCATCCCGGGCGCGCCGGAGAACGCCTTTCCGCGGGCCACCTTCCGCATCGGCCGCGACTCCATGGTCAGCCTGCAGAACCTGAACCAGATGATTCAGACGGAATACTGGGTCATCAAGAACGACGCGCGCTACCAGGGGGAGAAGATCCCCGCCGTGGTCGATGGTCAGGCGGACGCCGATTTCGAGTATGTGGTCATGGCGATCAATGCCTGCGTCAATGCCCGCGTGGACGAGATCAATTTCGCCCCGCCCATTCCGGATGCCATTCGGGCCCGCATGGGCAAGGTGTCGAGCAAGGATTAAACGGCCGTCCGGCTGATCGAGAGGTATTCGTATGAAGCGCATCGGCGTTCTGGCGTGGTGCCTGCTGGTCGCTGTCTGGGCGCATGGCCAGGTCGAGTTCGACACCATCTACAAGTTTCCCGACAAGAAGGGCGAAACGATCAAGGTCATCCGCGGGATCGTCACCGCCGAATCGAAGACCGAGGTCAAGTACAAGATCGCCGAAGGCCAGGAAAAGACGATCGAGGCCGAACTGGTCTCCAAGGTCGTCTATATCGCCCGGGGCGGCGATGCGGTCGCCAAGGCGCAGGAAAAGGTCGCCAAGGGGCTGGCCGAGTTCGACAAGGGCGGTTTCGAGGAGGCCACCACCATTCTGGGGGCGGCCATCAAGGATGCCGAGGCCAACCCGCGCCTGCCCGAATGGATCGGCGCCTATGCCCGTTTCCATACCGGCCTGGCTTTTCTGCGGCTGGGCCAGGAGATGGAAAGCAAGGGGATCGCCCAGGTCCTGGTCAAACGCCGCTATGAGAGCGCGGTGAAATCCTTCGATGACTTTGCGGCCAAGCATCCGACCCATCGGCTCCAGTTCGACCTGCCCGTGGCCCAGGCCACCGCGCTTTTGAAATTGGGGGCGGAGCAGTATGACAAGGCCTTGGCCCTGTTGGACGGGGTCCCGTCGGGCGCCCGCAACCCGTATGCCCAATTACGGCGGTTCAACGCCCTGAAACTCAAGGGGGACATCCTGGTGCTGAAGGGGCGGAACGACCAGGCCCTCGACGCCTATAAGGAACTCATGCGCGCCATGCCCGCCGAAAATCCGATCGACGAGGTGGTGGGCATCCGCCAGGATGTGGGCGTGTTCATCGGCATGGTCCTGCTCAAGAAGGCCGAGGACAGCAGCGATGCCACCTCTTACAAGGATGCGGAGGAGTATTTCGGCAAGATCCTGGCCGATGTCGCGGCCACGGGCGTGACGGTCCGCAGTCTCGGCAAAGTCTACCTTTCCATCGGTGAATGCCGGCGCGCGGCCAAGGATTGGGAAAAGGCGATGTGGTACTACCTGCACGGGTGCATCGCCTTTTTCGATGATCCGGAAGTCCATCGGGAATCGCTCCTGAATGTCATCATCTGCCTGGATGAACTGGTTCAGAAGACCCAGGACCGCGACAAGAAAAAGCAGCTCATGGATTCACTGGCCGAGTATTACCGCCAGTTGAAGCTTGGGTACGGGGCGACCCCGGCCGCCATGAAGGGCGGTACCATCTACAAGAAGTATTTCCCCAATTAAGCCATGCGATCGTTGCACGGATGGATGGGGTTGTGCGCGGTCCTGGCCGTCATCGGCGTCATACCGCTGACCTACGGGGAGAACACCCCCGCGGCTCCGCCGGTCGCACCCGCCCCGGCCGTCACGCCGCCGGCAACGCGGCCTGTCGCCCCGCCGGAAGCGCCGCCTGCTCCGCCGACCGTTGTCTACCTGGATGAAGCCCGGACCGTCAAGGTCGATCTGCAGGCCAAGACCCTGGAGATCCCCGCAGCGGTGGTCCAGAGGGGCGGCATCATTGAATTGGCGCTCTGCAGCACCATCTCCCCCAACGCCCGGTCGCATGAAAGCTGCTTCACCACACCTGTGCCGCCGAGCCTGGTCCACGCCGGCCTGAATCTGCTCGGGCTCAAGGAAGGCAAGCCGGCCGCGTTCGCCGGCCAGGAAGCCCTGCCCACGGGGGCGCAGGTGTTCGTGTATGTGATCTGGACGGCCAAGGCGGAGGACGGGACCGAGACCTCCCGCCGGGTGCGCCTGGAGGACCTGATCTTCAACCGGCTGACCCAGGAACCCATGATGCGGGTGGCATGGATCTTCTGCGGATCGAGCATGTTCAAGAACAAGGAAGGTCGTGAGATCTACGAGGCTGATGCCGAGGGCACGGTGATTTCCACCTGGCGGTGCACCACCACGGTGCTGGACAACCCGCTGCCCGAAGGAAGCGACGATACGGTATTCTTTTCCCTCAAGGAGGCCATGCCTCCCCTGGGTACCCCCGTAACCTTCCTTTTCTCGCCCGTAGACCTTGACCCTCCGGACGAACAAAAGGAAAAGGGACCGGTTGAATAACCACGCCATAAGTCTCATTGTCCTGGGCGGGCTGGCATACTGGATGCCCATCCTGTTGCGCCGTGTCGGTTGCCGCCCGGCCATGAACGGCGGAACCCTCCTGCTTGCTCCCGCGGCCGCCTTGTGTATCGCGTCGGCCGGAGGGGCGGGGCTGGCCTGCGCCCTGACCGCCGCTGCGTATATTGCGGCTCTGGCCGCACTCGGGTGGGTCCTGGCCCGGACCTTTCCCGCGGGTGTGGCCGCGGAAGGCATGCATACCGCCATCGGGATCGGTATCTGGGGCGGGGCACTGGTGGCCGCCGCCGCCCTCCCGGCCCTGGTGCGCGGGTGCCTTCTGGCGGCCAGTCCCCCCGTGGTCCTGGGCGGCATTCTGGGCGTCAATATTTTCCGGGACCAGTGGTACGGCATCGCCCCGCTTGGTGACGGGTTCATACGGCTTCCCGCCTGGTGGCAGGGGGTGACCGTCCTAGCGGTCATTGCCGCGGCCGCGGCCGGCATGGGCGCCCTGGTACGGATGTTCCACCGCCGGCCGGCCGGCATCCCGGCCGGGGCCGGGAGGTGACGGCCATGCTGTTCGACCTCCACCTCCACACCAACTTCTCCGACGGGGAATTGCCGCCGGCCGAGCTCATCGCTTTTGTCCGGGGGCATGGCGTGCGGGTGGCGGCCGTGACCGACCACGATACCCTCGCCGGCCTCGCCGCGGCAATGGAGGCCGGCACGCGCCAGGATGTGGCCGTGATCCCCGGTATTGAACTCACCACCCATCTCCAGGGCACCGAGGTCCACATCCTCGGCCTAGGGATCGATCCCGCCGACCGCGATCTGCGCCGGCTGGCGGTCCAGCTCAAGACCGCCCGCCTGATGCGCCTGAAGCGCATTCTGGCTCGTCTGCGCGACCAGGGGGTGATGATCCACGACCGGGATGTGTTCGCCGCCGCCGACCTTATGGCCGGAACGGAAACGGTCACCGCCTACGGCCGGCCCCATATCGCCCGGGTTTTGTGCGCCCGGGGCTATGCCGACACCTACCGTGACGCGTTCGAGCGGTTCGTCGGCAACGCGTGCCCGGCCTACCTGCCCAAGGCGGAATACCCGGCGCTTACCGCGATCCAGCTGGTGAAGAAGGCGGGGGGCGTCGCGATCCTGGCCCATCCGGAGAACACCCTGACCGAGGCGGGCATCGACCAGCTGGCCGCCGGCGGATTGGACGGCATCGAGGTCTATTGTCCCGCCCATGACGAGATGCTCACCTACCATTACGAAGTGATGGCCCGCACCAAGGGGCTCCTGGTCACGGCCGGGACGGACCTGCATTCGCCCAAGGGGTATGAGCTCAAACTGGCGGGACTGACGCACACCGCGGGCATTCTGGACGGCCTGCGCCCCCGCCTGCCGCAGGTGCCCGCTCTGGCCGCGCCATGAATGGGCGGCGGATGGCAAAAAGAGCTTGACAAACCCCCGGAATCGGTATAATGTGTCTTTTTTAGTTGGATAAGCCCTGGAAAAAATGGAAGCGAGGTGATATCCTCCGATGATACGCGTTAAAACCCGTTCCAATGAACCCATCGAAAAGACACTGCGCCGCTTTAAAAAGCGTTGCGAAAAGGAAGGCCTGACCAAGGACATCAAGAAAAGCGCCTACTTTGAAAAACCGAGCGAGAAACGCCGCCGCTGGCAACGCAAAATCGAGAAGGAAAAGAAGAAGGTCGAGTGGGAGCGGAAGATGGGCAAGTTCTATTATTGATCGTAACATCTTCTTAATACCGACCGCATTGCGGAGCCCCGGTGCCATGCAATGCGGTTTTTTTTAGGGGGCGGCGGGAACACGATGAAACCGATCATCCTTGAGAATGTAACCAAGGTCTACCGCGATTTCTGGGGCCGGACCAAGGCGGAGGCGGTACACGACCTGTCTTTCGGCGTGGAACCGGGTGAAGTATTCGGCCTGCTCGGTCCCAACGGGTCCGGCAAGACCACCACGCTCAAGCTGATGCTCGGGCTGGTCTTTCCCACGCGCGGCAAGCTGTGGATGTTCGAGAAGGAGCCGGCCAATGTGGCGGTGAAACGGCGCATCGGCTTCCTGCCCGAGGAATCATATCTCTATTCCTTCCTGACGGCCGCGGAGAGCCTGCGGTTCTACGCCCGTTTCTTCGACCTGCCCGACCGGCCCGGCCGCATCCGCGAACTGCTTGACCTGGTGGGCCTGGCGTATGCCCAGAACCGTCCGGTGCGGGAGTATTCCAAGGGCATGGCCCGCCGGCTCGGACTGGCCCAGGCCCTGGTCAACGAACCCGACCTCCTCCTCCTGGATGAACCCACCAGCGGCCTCGATCCCATCGGCAGCCACGAAGTGAAGGACCTCATCCGCAACCTCAAGGCGCGGGGGACCACGATCATCCTGTGCTCCCATCTCCTGGCGGATGTGGAGGATGTGTGCGACCGGATCGCCATCCTGCACAAGGGCCGCCTCCAGGTGATGGGGCGGGTCGATGACCTCTTGGTGCGCCGGGAACGGCTTCAGATCACCTGCACGGGCCTGGACGCGGCCGGCCGGGAACGGGTGACCGCGGGCGTGGCCGCGAGCGGCGGGACCGTGGTCGAGGTCCGCGAAGAGCGGACCCGGCTGGAAGACCTCTTCGTCCGGACGATCCGGGACGGCAACGCCGACGCGGGCCGGTCCGCATGAAAGCCTTTGCGGCCCTGGCGGTCCATGCCTTCCGGGAGGCGCTCCACTCCCGGGTCGGTTTCATCCTGCCGGTCTACCTCGGGCTCATGACCGTCGGTTATATCTTTCTGGGTGCGGCCGACGCGGCCGACCGTGTGCGTGTCCTGGAGTCGATGGCCTTCATCGCCATGAGCTTTTTCGGCTCCCTGTTGGCCCTGCTGATGCCCGTCCTTTCCCTGAGCGAGGAGATCGAGACCCGCAAGGTGTACAATCTCCTCACCAAGCCGGTGAACCGGTTCGTATTCCTGGCCGGCAAGATCGCCGGTATCATGCTTTTCGTGTTCGTATTCGTCGCCGTGATCGCGCTTGTGGCCTTCGGGTTCATCCGGCTGGCGGCCCGGCAGGCGCCGGCGACGCTGGCCGCCGACCGCCTTCTTGCCGCCGATCGGGTGGAATGGGTGCGGGCCGACGGGACCCGCACGGCCCTGGCCGAGGGAATGGCGTTCACCCGGACCAGCGAATTCACCGCCGCCCAATGGCATTTTTCCGGCATCACCTTGGCCGACCGCGAGGGGGATGCCGTGCGGGCCCGCCTCGACCTGGCCGCCTACGGGGTGGGCGTGGTGTTCAATATCGATTTTTCGCGGGTCTATATCAACGCGATCAACCCGGAGACCGGCGCGCGGCTGCCGGTCACGGCCGCCGCCGCTCCGGCCGGCCAGGCGTATGTCGTGATCCCCAAGGATGAAACGGTGATGATCCGCATCCCCGGCGCGGCCGTTACGCCGACGGGAGCGGTCATCGTGGAAGTCCTGCGGCCGGGCAGCAAATACCGGCTCCTGCCGCGGTCCGATTCCGTGGCGGTCTACCGCCGGCCGGGCGTCTATGCCGTGAATTATATCAAGGGGGTCCTGTTCCTGTTCGTGCGGTTCGGTTTTATCGCCGCGGTCGCGGTGTGCGGCGGCGCTTTCTTTTCCCTCGCCAGCGGCATTTCCTTCGGGCTCTTTGTCATCCTGATGGGCCATCTGATGGGCTTCATCCGGGAGAACGCCGCGCCCTCCGAGGAGGGGGCGTTCCGCATCCTGTACCTTCTCTTCCGGATCGTGGCCCCCGATTTCCAGTCCTTCAGCCGGGCGGGCGATGTCATCGCCGGTACTTGGATCCCATGGGGCGCCCTGGGGATCACGGCGGCCCTGGCACTGGGGGTCTACGGCTTGGCCTATCTCGGCATCGCCTACGCCGGACTGCGGGACAGGGAGTTCTGACCATGCGCGGCCGGATGCTGACGATCGCCCTGGTCATCCTGCTGGGGGGGATGCTCATCCCACTGCAGCATACCATCAACCAGCGGCGCCGGGAGCTGGTGCCCGCGGGGGATGTGTTTTTGGCGATCACTCCCGGTGAATTCGCGGGCACGCTCATGCTGGGCGGGTTCCGGGGCATTGCGATCGATATCCTCTGGCTGCGGGCCCAGAAGCTCCAGCAGGAGGGCAAGTTCTTCGAACTGGTCGCCTTGAGCGACCTGATCGCCAAGCTCCAGCCCCTGGACCGGATGGTGTGGGAGTTCAACTCCTGGAACCGCGCCTACAATGTATCGGTTAAATTCAACGACCGCGAGGACCGCTGGAAATGGGTCAAGAGCGGGCTCGACCTGAACGAGGAGGGGTTGCGCCGCATGCCCCGCAACTGGAAGCTCTGCAAACACCTGGCTTTCATGTTCATGCATAAGGGCCGGGATTACCAGGAGGAGGTCCTGCGCGATTACGGCACGGATAATTTCTCCCTCGCCCGCCGCTATTACCAGGAAGCCCTCCGGCTCAACCCCGACGCCCCGCTCTTTGTCGACCGGGCCGTCATCCACACCTATGAGGAACAGGGGGATTTCGAGACGGCCCGGCGGTTGTACGACGAACATATGCGGCGCTATCCCAACGATACGACCGCCCTGCAGAACCGGGACGCCTTCCTGAAGGAAAAGGAGGCCTACCAGGCGACCCTGGAGGCGCTCGCGCAGGCCGACGCGGAAGGGGCGTCCGCGCGCGTGGTCGAGTTGTACGAAGACCGGATCGTGGGCGCGCCCTACCTGATGCCCCAGCGGGCGATCGAGGCGGTGCTCAAGGCCTATTGGGCCACGGAAGCGTTCGATCAGGGGATCGATTTTATTCACAAGCGCATCAACCTTAAGATGGAAGACCCCGAGGCGTGCTACCGGGAATATGACACCTATGGGGCGCTCTACAACGCTCATTATCTCAAGCAGATCCAAACACTTGCAATCATGGGGCTCCCAGAGGAGATCGTGGCCCTCTATGGGGCAAAATTCCGCGAAAAAAAGGTGGATATTTCCCTTGATGCGGGTATAATGGTCCTTGATGCGATGCTGGCCGCCGGCGCCGTTGAAGAGGCCCGGGACCTGCTTGTTGAACTTGAAGGTAACAACGCTTCCGGGCGTTTGGCTCCCTATCGTACGGCGGTGGCGGAGCGGTCAAGCCAACCTTCATCAGTTGAATAACCACTCTTTTGTTAGGATCGGTGCTATGAAACCCCTGGTGCGCGCGATGATGCTTACGGGATTGACAGCGGGTGTCGCTTTTGCGGGTGAAGGCGGGATCATGAAAAACTTCGGCCCGCTCTTCGTATACGGTGTTCCGGCCGCGGGCGTGCTCGCCCTGCTCTATGCCTGGTATCGGGCCTCGTGGATCAACAAGCAGGACGCGGGCAATGAAAAGATGCAGGAGATCAGCTCCGCGATCCGTGAAGGCGCCATGGCCTATCTGAAGCGTCAGTATACCGTGATGGGCATTTTCGTGGTCGTGGTGGCCGGCCTCCTGATGGTCAGCTACCTGCTCGCCAAGCAGGGGACCCCCCTCTGGCTTACCGGCGTTTCATTCGCGTTCGGTGCCTTCTGCTCGGCCCTGGCGGGCTATTTCGGCATGCGCGTGGCCACGGCCGCGAATGTGCGCACCACCCAGGCGGCACGGACCGGCCTGTCCGGCGCGCTCATGGTCGCCTTTTCGGGCGGATCGGTCATGGGTATGTGCGTGGTCGGCATCGGCGTGGTCGGTCTTGCTCTGGTGTTCACGGCCCTCTGCTGGCAGTATGGGATCGGAACGATCCCCATGAAGGAGATTATTCTCCCGATCGTTACCGGGTTCTCCCTCGGCGCCAGTTCCATCGCGCTCTTCGCGCGCGTGGGCGGCGGCATCTACACCAAGTCGGCCGATGTGGGCGCCGACCTCGTGGGCAAGGTCGAGGTGGGCATCCCCGAGGATGACCCGCGCAACCCGGCCGTGATCGCGGATAATGTGGGCGACAATGTGGGCGATGTGGCCGGTATGGGCGCCGACCTCTTTGAGTCATACATCGGCGCGCTCGTCGGCACCATGGTGCTCGGTGTGGCCATCACCACCATGACCTCGGGCCAGCTTGAGGCGATCACCACCGCGGCCGTTACGGATGTTGAGAAGGCCGAAGTTGCCACCAAGCTCGCGGCCATCGCCGCCGCCGACCAGGCCGCCTCGATCAAACTTATCCTCCTGCCCCTCTATCTCGCCGCGGTCGGCATTGTGATGTCGATCCTCGGCACCTTCTTCGTGCGCACCAAGGAAGGCGGCAATCCCCAGACCGCGCTCAATACCGGTTCGCTGGGCGCCGCCTTCTTCACCGCCATCCTGACCTGGCCCGCGGTCAAATACTTTGCTCCGCAGGATGGATTCGTTCTGTATGATGTCCACTATTCATCCATGGGCATCTTCTGGGCCACGATCGCGGGTCTTCTGGCTGGCGTGGCCATCGGTTTCCTGGCCGAATATTACACTTCCGGCGACAAGAAGCCGGCGCAGAAGATCGCCGCGCAGTCGCAGACGGGCGCGGGTACCAACATCATCGCCGGCCTCGGCACGGGCATGATGTCCACGGCCCTACCGGTGATCTGCCTCGTGATCGCCATCATCATGGCCTACAAGTTCGCGGGCCTCTACGGCATCGCCGTTTCCGCGGTGGGCATGCTTGCCACGCTCGGTATCCAGCTCGCCGTCGACGCCTACGGCCCCATCGCCGACAACTCGGGCGGCATCGCCGAGATGGCGCACCTCGATCCCGAAGTCCGCAAGCGGACCGACAAGCTCGATTCCGTGGGTAACACCACGGCCGCGATCGGCAAGGGGTTCGCCATCGGTTCGGCCGCTCTCACGGCCCTGGCCCTCTTTGCCGCTTACCGGGAGCAGGTGGGCCTCAAGGTCCTCGACCTTACCGACCCGATGGTCATGGCCGGTCTCTTTCTCGGCGGCATGATGCCGTTCCTTTTCTCGGCCTTTGCCATGACCGCGGTCGGCGAAGCCGCGTTCGCCATGGTCGAGGAAGTGCGCCGTCAGTTCCGCGAGATCAAGGGTCTGATGGAAGGTACGGCGCGCGCCGACTACGCCAAGTGTGTTGACATCGCCACACGGGCCGCCATCAAGAAGATGGTCGTCCCCGGCAGCCTGGCCGTGGCTGTCCCCGTCTTCGTGGGCTTCTTCTTCGGCAAAGAGATGCTGGGCGGCCTGCTGGCGGGTGTGACGGTCGGCGGCGTCATGATGGCCATCTTCATGGCGAATGCCGGCGGCGCCTGGGACAATGCCAAGAAATACATCGAAGGCGGCCAGTTCGGCGGCAAGGGTTCCCCGGCGCACAAGGCCGCGGTGATCGGCGATACGGTCGGTGATCCGTTCAAGGACACGGCCGGCCCCTCGCTGAATATCCTGATGAAGCTCATGTCGGTCATCGCCCTGGTCCTGGCGCCGATCTTTGCCAAGGTGACGCCGATCTTCGCCAACTTGTTAAAGTAAGGAGCGCCCCATTCCGGTCCCGGTATGCAAAATCCCTGCAGGCATAAGGGAGATCGCCGGCCTCATTGCTGGCAAGAAGGGTCAGGACATCGTCATCTACGATGTGCGCGAGGCCTCGCATGTCACCGATTATTTTCTGGTGACGACGGCGTATAACCGGCGGCACATCAAGGCCTTGTGCGAAGAGATCGCCACGGCGCTCAAGAAACGGAAGTTCAGGGTCTTGAGCACCGAGGGGCTTGATTCGGATAATTGGGCGCTCCTGGACGCGGGCGGGTTCGTGGTCCATATTTTCGGACCCGCCAGCCGGGCCTTTTACGACCTGGGCATGATCTGGGGCGATGTCCCGAACATGAAATGGGAAAAGGATGGACCTTGAGGACCTCAAGCAACAGGTGGCCCGGGCGATCCATGCCCGGGACGGTATTGACCCGGAACTGATCCTCAAGGGTTTCGAGGCGCCCCGCGAACGGGAGCATGGCGACATCGCCCTGCCCTGTTTCATCCTCTCCCGCCGGCTCAAGAAGAACCCCGCGGCCATCGCCGCCGATTATGCCATCCATCTGTCCGCCGTCATCCCCGCCCCGGCCACCGTGGCCGCAGTGGGGCCATACCTGAATTTCCATCTGCCGGCTGCCTTCAAAGCCCGTGATATCCTGGCCGCGGTGACGGCGGGGGGCGACCGTTACGGCAGTGACGCCGCCGGCACCGGCCGCACGGTGGTGATCGATTTTTCCGCTCCCAACATAGCCAAACCCTTCGGCCTGGGCCACCTCCGCTCCACGGTGATCGGCAACGCCCTGGCCGCCATCCACGTTTTTCAGGGATGGCGCGTGGTACGCGTCAACCACCTCGGCGACTGGGGTAAACAATTCGGCCTCTTGGATGTGGCTTTTGCCCGGTGGGGGAGCGAGGCGGCGTTGCTGGCCGACCCGATCCGCCACCTCTACGAGCTTTATGTGCGGATCAACCGCGAAGTGGAAGGCGGCGATACGGTCCTGGACGAAGAGGGCCGGCAGGCGTTCCGCGACCTCGAGCAGGGCGATGCCGCCCGGCGTGCACGCTGGGCACGCTTTCGCGAACTATCGATCCGGGAGTTCAAGCGGGTCTATGAGCGCCTCGACATCGCCTTCGATTCCTACGACGGCGAGGCCTTCTTCGAGGATAAGATGGACGCCACGCTCGCCCGGCTCCGGGATAAAAACCTTCTGGTGACAAGCGAAGGGGCCCAGGTGGTCGATCTTTCCGATGAAGGCCTGGGGTATCCCATCATTCAGAAGACCAACGGTTCCACCACCTATCTGACCCGCGACCTGGCCACGGCCGAGTACCGCCACGCGACCTACGGGTTCGACCGCATGCTCTATGTGGTCGGCCAGCCGCAGGAACTTCATTTCAAGCAGGTCTTCGCGATCCTGCGGCGCATGGGGTACGGGTGGGTCGACCGGTGCGCACATGTGGCGTTCGGCTACATCAAGGGCATGTCCACGCGCAAGGGCACCATCGTCTTTCTGGACGATGTTCTCGACGAGGCCCGCGAACGGGTCAAACGCCGCATGCAGGCCCTGGCCGTGCAGAAGGTGGCGGCCGCCGATGAGGAGGCCGTGGCCGAGGCGATCGGCATCACGGCCGTCCTGTTCAGCGACATGAAGAGCCGGCGCATCAAGGATATCGAGTTTGACTGGGACCGCCTCTTGAACCTGCAGGGCGACACCGGGCCCTACCTGCAGAACGCCCTGGCGCGGATCTGCGGCATCTTCCGCAAGGCGGAGGTCGCCCCGGCGGGGGACGATGCCGCCTGGGACTGCCTGGAGGACCCCCACGCGCAGGCGCTCATCGCCGCGGTGGCCGCCTTTCCGGCCGCGGTCGCGGAAAGCGAACGGCTCAACGAACCGTCGCTCATCACCAGTCACCTGCTCGGCCTGGCCAAGTCGTTCCATGCCGGGTACAACGAACTCAAGGTGAAGGGGAGCGATGAAGCTACGGCCCGGGCGCGGCTGCGCCTCTTTGCCGCGGTGGAGCGGGTCTTCCGGACCGGGTTCGGCCTGCTCGGGTTCAAAGTGCTGGAGGAGATGTAGGATGCGTGTGCTCATCGGCGTCACGGGCGGGATCGCCGCGTACAAGGCCGCCTTCCTGGTGCGGCTTTTCATCCGGAACGGCGACGCGGTCAAGGTGGTCATGACCGAGTCGGCCGCGCGGTTCGTCACGCCGCTCACCTTCCAGACCCTTTCGGGCGACCGGGTCCATACCGGTCTTTTCCCAGGGCCGGGCGAATACGACGATGCCCACATCGCCCTGGCCAAGTGGGCCGAGACGTTCGTGATCGCGCCCGCCACGGCCAACACGATCGCCAAGCTGGCCCACGGCCTGGCCGACAACCTGCTCACGGCCGCGGTCCTGGCCCTGCCCGGCACCACGCCGGTCTACATCGCCCCGGCCATGAACACGGCCATGTATACCAAGGCGGTCACCCGCGCCAACCTGGCCCAGGTCGCCCTCACGGCCGTGATCGTCGGACCCGTTGCCGGCCGGCTGGCCTGCGGGGACGAGGGGATGGGCGCCATGGCCGAACCCGCCCTGATCTTCAAAACAGTCATCAACGGGAACAAACCGAAACGCCAACGCTCAAGGAGACGGCAATGACCGCGCACAAGATCCGCGATATCAAACTGGCGCCCAAGGGGGTGCTGAACATCGCCTGGGCCGAGCAGGACATGCAGGCCCTGCTCAAGGTGCGGCAGGAATTCGCCCGCACCCGGCCCTTCAGGGGCGTCCGGGTGGGCATGGCCCTGCACATCACCAAGGAAACGGCCGTCCTCGTGCGCACCCTGATCACGGGCGGCGCCGAGGTGGCGATCTGTTCGTGCAACCCGCTCTCCACCCAGGACGATGTGGCCGCGGCCCTGGCCTGCGACGGCGTGCGCGTCTACGGGTACAAGGGCGAATCGAAGGCCGAGTATTACGAGTACCTCAACGATGTGATCGAATTCAAGCCCCAGATCACGATCGACGACGGCTGTGACCTGGTGAGCGAGATCCACGGCAAGTACCCCCGGCTCATCCCGGACATCATCGGCGGGTGCGAGGAGACCACCACGGGCGTCATTCGCCTGCGGGCCATGGCCAAGGACGGCGCGCTCAAGTACCCCATCATCGCCGTCAACGACAACAAGACCAAGCACCTGATGGACAACTACTACGGCACGGGCCAGTCGACCATCGACGGCCTGCTCCGGGCCGCCAATATCCTCTTTGCCGGCAAGACCGTGGTCGTGGCCGGGTACGGCTCCTGCGGCAAGGGCGTGGCCATGCGCGCGGCCGGACTGGGTTCCCAGGTCATCGTCACCGAGGTGGACGCCTTCTGCGCCCTGCAGGCGCGCATGGACGGCTTCCAGGTCATGCCCATGCGCGACGCGGCGCCGCTGGGGGATATCTTCGTCACCGTCACGGGCAACAAGGCGGTGATCCCGGGCCCGGTGATCGCCCGCATGAAGGACGGCGCCATCCTGGCCAACGCGGGGCATTTCGACAACGAGATCGACATGCCCGCCCTGCGCAAGGCCGTCCGCAAGGTCACCCGGGTGCGGGATTCCATCTTCGACCGGTACGAACTCAGGAACGGGAAGTCCGTCTATCTGGCCGGCGAAGGTCGCCTGGTGAACCTGGCCTGCGCCGAGGGGCACCCGAGCATGGTGATGAGCCTCTCGTTCTGCGGTCAGGCCCTGGCCGCGCTCCACCTCATCCGGAACCGCGGCCGTCTCCTCCCGGGCGTGATCACCCTGCCGGCGGCCATCGACGACCGCATCGCCGCGCTCCAGCTGGAGGCCATGGGCATCCGGATCGACACGCTCACCGCGGCCCAGCGGCGGTACCTTGATTCCTGGTCGGAAGGGACCTGATGCTTGAGCTCAAGCTCAAGCCGCTGACCCCGGGTTACCTGGAACGCAGCGTCCGGATCAAGGCCGGCGAGACCAAGGACCTGGGCCGCAGCCACAAGTGCGCCATCGCCGTGGCGCACCCGGAGATATCGCGCCGGCACTGCGAATTCGTCAACAACGGCAGCGAATGCACCGTGGTCGATCTCGGCAGCGTCAACGGGGTCCTGGTCAACAACAAGCGCGTGGCCACCAAGGCGCTGGTCGACGGGGATGTCATCTCGATCTGTTCGGTGCAGTTCGGGGTCGAACTGCGCGATCAGGCCTCCATGACCGACTCGGCCGTGTTCATGTATGACGGCGCCGAGGAGAGCGGCCTCAAGAAGCGCATGTCCTATGAGCCCACGCGGGTCATGGGCGATTATGTGGCCCCGACCGGCGTCGACAGCCTGCGCAAGGCGCACGGCAACCTGGCCCTGCTGTCCCGCATCGGCAATCTCATCTTCGATGTCCGCCCGATGGAGGAGAAGTTCCAGCTGGTCATCCGCATGCTGGTGGAGTTCTTCCAGGCCGACCGGGGCGCGATCCTCATCCTCAACCCCGTCACGCGGGTGATCGAACCCAAGGCGACCTTCAAGATCTCCGGCGGCGACGCCGGCAATGTGCGGGTCAGCCGGACGATCGTGAACGAGGCCGTGGAAAAGGGCTTGTCGGTCTTGAGCGCCAATGTGACCGATGACTCGCGGTTCGCCGGCCGGGAGAGCGGTCCGGTCACCAACGTCACCGCGGTCATGTGCGTCCCGCTCGAGGGGCGGGAGGGGATCATCGGCGCGATCTACCTGGACAGCCTCGAACGCACGGATGTCTTCAGCGAAGAAAGCCTGAACATCCTCAATATGATCGGCTACCAGGTCGGCGCGGCGATCCACCAGGCGTGGCTGGAGCAGGACTTGCGCCGTTCCACCCGGGAACTGGAGGAATACTCGCACCGCCTGGAGGCCAAGGTGAACGAGCGGACCGCCTCCCTGACCGAAATGGTCAAGAAGCTCAAGGTGGGCGACAAGCTCAAATCCCAGTTCCTGGCCAACATGTCCCATGAGCTGCGGACTCCCTTGAACGCCATCGTGGGGTTCGCCGCCCTGATCCGGGACCGGGTCTACGGGGAGATCAACCCCCGCCAGGACGATGCCATGGATAAGATCCGGCACAATGCCCAGAATCTGCTCGACCTCATCAACAGCATTCTGCATATTTCGCGCATCGATGCCGGGCGCATGCCGCTCTACCTGGAGCAGTTCGCCCCCAACCCGGTGCTGGAGGAACTCATCCGCAGCAACGAGTCGCTGGTCAAGCCGGAGGTTGCGGTCGAATTTGCCCTTGACACGGGTCTGCCGGCGGTTTATAATGATATGGGCAAATACCGGCAGGTCATCCGGAATCTGTTCGCGAATGCGGTCAAGTTCACGGCACAGGGGAAGATCGTGGTGGCGACTTGGCGTGACGACGGGGCGAAGATGTTCGTGACCGCGGTGCGCGACACGGGCATCGGCATGCCCGAGGTCGAACTGCAGCACATCTTCGATGAATTCTACCAGGTGGACGGGTCCTAGACCCGCAAGTACGAGGGCAGCGGCTTGGGGCTGGCGATCAGCCGGCGGCTGGTGCAGTTGATGGGCGGCCGGCTCGATGTGACCAGCCGCCTGCACGAGGGGGCGGAGTTCCGGGTCCATCTGCCCATGGACATACGCAATGTGATCCGGGAGGGCACCGAAGTCCCGGACGGATCGGATGCTGAACGGGGAGCCAATGGTTGATATCAGAGTGCTGGTCATCGATGACAATGCCGAATCCCTGCAGATCATCCGGGACACGCTGGAAGCGAACGGCTATGGCGTGGAGACCGCCACGGACGGCGAGATCGGTCTCAACAAGGTCCGGTTCGCGGTCAAACAGGGTAAGCCATACACGCTGTGCGTGACTGATGTGATGCTGCCCAAGATCTCGGGCATCGATCTCCTGAAACGGGCGCGGGAAGCCTCGCCGACCACGGGGGTCCTGGTCATCACGGCCTTTGACGAGGTGGACCCGTTCATCAAAAAGGAAGCGCTCACCTACGGCGCCTTCGCCTTCATGCCCAAGCCGATCCAGCCGGCCAACCTGCTGGCGGTGATCCGGGACCACCTCTTGCGGAAGCGGATCGCGGCGCCCCCGTCTTCGGCCATTGTCGCTCCCCCCGGCTCGATGCCGTTCTTCGGTAACACGCCGGCCCAGCGCAAGACCCAGTCCTATACCCGTCAGGCGGCCACCTTTGCGCCCGACCTGCCGCCGCCCCCGCCGGACATGACGGTCATGCCTGCCGGCCTGCCGCCCCCCCCGCCGCCTGACGAGGGGGAGCATATCACCCGCCCGGTCCCGGATGAGAAGCATTTTCAGGACATCACCGGTCCGGCGGATATCGCGCCCCGGGACGGGGACTTTGGCTACACCATCACCAAATGCCCCATGTGCACCCAGCTCATCAAGATCGCCAACGACCAGATGTCGGGCAAGATCTGGTGCAGCAGCTGCGGCATCCTGTTCGACAAGGTGGATGTGGATGTCAACCGGGAGATCGCGGCCATGGAAGCCCGGCATACGGCTGCGCAAGCGCCTCCCGGTGGCAGGGATGCGGCGTCCACAGTTACGCCTCCGCCCTTTGCCGCCGGTCGCGAGGATGCGCTCACGGCCCTCGCCCCCCAGGAACGGAAACCGGCCTGGAACGCCGCCGCGGCCCCGGCCGCCCCCGTGCCCGCCCCGTCGACCGAGGAGGTGGCCCGGGCCGAGTACGAATCCGTCTTCGGTGTCGCTCCCGCCGCCCCGGCCCCGCCTTTCCGGATTCTCATCGTCGAGGATGACCAGCATGCCGCGGAGATCCTCCAGACGGCCCTCGATGTGGCGGGCTACGCCGCGGATGTGGCGACCACGGGTGACCAGGGGTTGGCGGCCATGCACGCCAGCGTCCAGGGCGGCACCCCGTATACAATGGTGGTGAGCGATGTGATGCTGCCGGGCCTCAACGGCCTGGACCTGATGCGCCAGGTGAAGGCGAGTTATCCGACGGTCGATTTTGTCCTGGTCAGTGCATACGAGGACGAAAAACTGTCGTTGCAGAAACAGGCCCAGGCCGAAGGGGCACTGGCCTTCTTCTCCAAGCCGTACGACTACAAGGAACTCATCCGTTTCATCGCCCAACTCCGGACCGGCGGGGTGTGACCGGACCATGGCCGACAGCCCGCGCCCAACCCAGGCCATCGCCAATCCCGGGGCGGATGCCAACCCCCTGACCAATCAAGACCTGGAGGAGATCAAGTATGTCAAGGCGGTCATGAAGCACTGCGCGACCGCCGAAAAGACCTACCGCCTCTACCCGCCCAGCAATGTCAATGTGCGGGAGGCCGCGGGGCATTTCACCGCCGGCCTGGCCGCCTTCTTCAACCAGTTCAAGAAACCCATCGTGCTCAAGGTGACCCAGACGCAGTTCCTCTACCGCGACCAGTCCGTCTATGAGAACACGGAAAAGGACAAGAGCCTGACCTTCCGGCTCTACATCGACGGCGTGCGCGGCATCGCCTTTGCGCCGGGCGCCGAGGAGAAGGAGGCCCATGAGTTCCTGGGTGTCTACCTCGAACTTTCGCTGATCGATCCGCTCGAGAACGATTTTGTGAGCCTTTTCTGGGAACGCGGGTTCCAGGCGATCACGATCGCGGCGATCGACGTGTTCCGGGACGAGAACGGCGAGGAGATCCCCGCCAATTTCATGGATGACCGCGATTTCCTGGCGGCCGTGCGCGGGGCGGACACGCTCGGCGCCGGCTTCGCCGCCGAAAAGGCCCGGGCGGAGCGCAAACGGGCGGCCAAGGCCCGGGAACAGAGCGCCGCGGAGCGCGAGGTCGTCAAGGCCCGCGCGGACGTCTTCAAGTTCACCGAGGCCGAGCGGCGGCAGCTCAAGCGTTTCGTGGACGGCGAAATGACCTATGAGTCGGTCCATGATTTCATCGATGTCGTGTTCACCCTGTTCCGCGTCAACCGCGATGCCGCCATTTTCCCGACCATCATCAGCGTGATCGGCAAGACCATCCAGGGTTTTGTCCTGCGCTACCAGTTCCGTGCGGCCCGCACGGTCCTGCAGCGGACCCGGGCGCTGATGCGGGACGGCACGGCCGGCCTGAACGCGGTCCAGGCCGACATCATCCGCAAGATGATCCGGGGGCTCGGCGACCAGCAGCTCATGGAGATGGTCAACCACCACCTGAAGAACGCGGCCGAAGGGGATGTCAAGGACCTGTTCGGTTTCCTGGGCGACCTAGAGGGGCCGGTCTTGCCCGACATTTTCGAGCTGATCAAGGGTGACAAATACACCGCCCAGGTGGTCGAACTCTTCATCCGGCTGGGGGCCGGGCAGTATGATTTCATCCGTACCCGGTTCGGGGAGCTCGGGGCCGAAGTCGATGTGCTCCTGTTGGATGTCCTTGTGGGCATCGACCTGCAGAAGACCGTGCCGCTTCTGATCGAACGGATGAACGACGCGGATGTGAAGGTCCGCGGCAAGTGCATCAAGATTCTCCTCAAGCATGACATCCCCGAGCTCAGGGAGGTGTTCCGGACCGCCCTGGCCGATGCCAATGAGAACAACCAGTTGGTGGCCCTGCGGTATTACAACGGGCACGCCTGCCCGGAGGCATTCCCCATCCTGCTGGCCATGTTCAAGGCCCGGGGTTTCACGGAGGAAAAAAGCGAAAAGCAGCAATTCATCGTCGGTGCACTCGTCAAGGCCGACCTGAACGGGGCGTTCACCGAGATCGCGAATATTCTGACCGCGCGGCCGTTCTGGGGCCGTAAAAAGCACGCGAAGGTCCAGAAGGATCTCCTGCGGACCCTGGGCGGCATCGACGCCCTTGAGGTCGCCGAGGTCCTGTTGCGGCTGTATGAGGATGAAAACCTCCCGGCCGGGACGCGGGAACACTGTCGGACCGCGATCACCGCCATTCGGGCAAGGACCATCAATGTCGCCTGAAACCAATGAGCTCCAAGTCGTCCGCAAGAACGGGGTGGACTTTCTGGTGGCGTTCTTCGCCGTTTTCCGTACGCTCAAGGTGTATGCCGCCGCGAACAAGAACGCCCAGGAGGTTCTGGCCCGGTTCCGCGAACTCTTCAAGCGGCTGTTGATGCTCGGCCCGGGGGTCGACATCCAGCTCACCGGCAACCAGTTCTGCCTCAACGGCACCAAGGTGGTCATCGGCATGTCGGGGTATGACACTTTCAACCGTTTCGCCGATGAACTGGCCGTCCGGGGCATCGGCGGCCTCGCCGTTGACGGCGGTGTGACCGATGCGGACCTGGCCCGTTTTGTCAAGTACTTCTCCGACTTCAAACCGCCGGCCGCCGCCGCCATGCCCGCGGAAGGGCCGTTCCCCGCCTTTCAGGCCGGGTACGGAGCCCTGGGGATCGGCACCATCGTCCTGCGCATGATATCCACGGAGACCGAGGTCGCTTCCGCCGACCAGGAAGAGACCGAAACGACGAGCTACCTCCGGACGGTCTTTATCCTGTACCGGATCTTCAAGTCGGCCAAGGAGGGTAAACGCATCCACCTGGCCAACGCCAAGAAGGCGATCCAGAAGTTGGTGGCGGTGATCGACAAGGACCCCAGGGGGATCGTGACCCTGCTGCGCGTGAGCGACCTCGAGAACTACCTGGTGGGGCATTCGGTGAATGTATGCGTGTTCGCCTGCCTGATCGCCCGGCGGCTGGGGTTGCCGCGCACCAAGGTGGCCGATGTGGGCACCTGTGGGCTGTTCCACGACCTGGGCATGCTGCGCGTACCCGATGCGATCGCCCGGCATACGGGACCCCTCACGCGCGAACAGTGGGAGTACATCTGGGTCCATCCGGCCGAGGGGGCCAAGATGCTTCTGGGGACCGGGCGCCTGGTGGAGATCGTGACGCGGTCGATGCAGGTCGCTTTCGAACACCAGATGCGCCGTGACGACCGGGGTTATCCGCCCCTGGCCGGCGACGCGGAGCTGAACCTGTTCACCCGTATCGTCAAGGCGGCCGACGCCTTCGACAGCATGACCACCGACCGGCCCCACCGCCGCGCGCTGGGGGAGGAGGCGGTCTTCGGAGCGATCCTCGACCAGTCGGAGACGGCCTATGAACGGGTGCTGGTGAAACTGCTGGCGAATGTGATGGGGGTCTATCCCCTCGGCGCCAAGATCAAGCTCAATACGGGGGAGCTGGGTGCGGTCCACACCCCGAACCGCGATCCCGACTACCGCGACAAGCCCGTGGTCCGTGTCTTCGCCGACGCCCAGGGCCACCGGGTGGACAAGCTCGTGGACATGATGGAGAAGGACGGGTTGGTCTTCAAATACTGGATCGTCCCGTTCGACGAGCACGAGCTCGATCTGGATGTGTCCTCCCTCGTCTCCATTCTCTGACCGCCATGGATACCGCCGCCCCGGCCGCCTACATCAACAACCGCTATCTCATCGAGAAAAAACTCGGCGAGGGGGGCATGGGCGCCGTGTTCCGCGTGCGCGACACCCAGATGGGCAACCGGCTGATGGCCCTGAAGATCATGAAAAAGATCGGGTTCGGCCGCGACGAGGCCGGTTACCACGCCCTTTTCAAGCGCGAATTCGAGGTGCTGGCCGGCCTCAACCATCCCCATGTGGCCCGGTCCTTCGATTACGGCCCCATCCTGGACGGGAGCGGGTATTTCTTCACCTCCGAATTCGTGCGCGGCATCAACCTGCTCGAGGGCACGCGCAATGTCGGCATCGAGAACCTGCTTGAAGTGATGGTCCAGGCCTGCCGCGCCATCGATTATGTGCATTCCCGGGGCCTGATCCACCACGACCTCAAGCCGGACAACATCCTGCTCACCGAGGCCGGGATCGTGGCGATGGCCGGCGGCGATTCCGAGGCGGCGATGGCGGTGCGCGAGGAGATCGGCGCCCTGGAGATCTACCTGGGCGAGATCATGATTGAAAAGCGGATCGTCAAGGTGATCGACTTCGGCCTGATCATGGGCGAGATGGAGGACAGCGCCCGGCTTTTCGGCACGCCCCAGTACATGCCGCCGGAAAAGATCCGCCGGGAACGGTGCGGCAAGCGCGGGGACCTCTATTCGCTGGGCGTGGTGTTCTACCAGATCTTCACCCGGCGCCTGCCGTTCGTATCGATGAACATGAAGGAACTGTTCCAGCGGATCGTGGACGACGATCCCATTCCGCCGCGGCAGCTTCTGCCGGAAATGCCGCCGGTCGTGGAGCAGATCATCCTGCGGCTTTTGGCCAAGGACCCGGCCGCCCGTTTCGCCACGGCGGGGGAGGTCATCCACGAGCTCAACTGGGAACTCCAGCGCGAGTATTCGCTGGAAACGGAGATTTCCGCGGAAGGCTATATCACTTCCGGCAAGTTCGTCGGCCGTGTCCCCGAGCTCGGGCGGGTCGTGGCCGCGGCCGACGCCGCCTTCGATCCGGAGGTGCGGGATGTCCGGGCCGCCCAGGTCTTTCTGGTCGCGGGTGAACGGGGCATCGGCAAGACCCGGTTCGTCCGGGAGATCAAGCGGCGGATCCAGCTGCGGGATGTGTTCATCCTGGACTTGGATTTGGCGCGGTTCAAGGATGCCGCGGGGCTCTTTGTCCGGGAAGTGGTCTTCCAGCTCGAGGATGTACCCGCCTTCGCCGGCATGGTGAACGGCGGCGATCTCAATCGGGCCCGCGAGTTCGCCGCCGGCGATCCCGCCGACCCGGTCCCCGAAGACATCATCGATTTCCTGGCCGACGCCCTGCTGGCGCTTTCCGCCCATCGGCCCGTCTGCGTGGTGTTCAGCAGTCTGGCCGATGCCGGCCTGCCCCTGCGGCGGTTCCTGCTCACCCTGGCCGGCCGGATCCAGCGCGCCCGCGGGGCGGCGGTCCGGGCCCGGATCCTGGTGTTGGCGGAACTGCCCGACGATGTGACCGCCCAACCCGTGCCGGCGCCGGTCCGGGCCGAATTGAGCGATCCGGAGCGGTTCGTGTCGATCATGCTCGAGCGGCTGTCGTCGGACGAGCTCGCCACGCTCATCGCCTCCATGTTCGGCCAGGGATATGTCCCGCGCGATTTTATCGACCGCCTGTACGAAGCCACCTTGGGCAACCCCCGGTACCTGGTCGAGGTGCTCATGGACCTGACCGCCGAGGGCCGGATCGTGCGTACGGGGCGCAACTGGCGTTTTGACCGCACCATCGCCGCCCTCGCCCTGCCGCCTTCCCATCGCCGGGCGATCATCACCCTGCTCGGTTCGCTGGACCAGGAAAGCAGCCTGGTCATCAATGTGCTGGCCGCCATCCGCCGGCCGATCGCCGTGCCGGTGCTCCAGTCGCTCACCGGGTTCGGCCCCGACCAGCTGGCCGTCCGGATGGCCGTGCTGGTCCGGCGGCGGCTCGTGGCCGCCGTCGACGACGGCCGGTCGTTCCAACTCCCGTTCGATTTCCTGTATGATGCCGTGCGCGAAGGCCGCGATCCCGCGGTCGCGCGGGAGATCAGCACCAAGCTGGCCGCCGCGTTGGAACAGGACCTGGCCTCGGACCAGAGCGGCCAACAGTCCATTCCGCTGGCGGAACTCTATCTGGACATCGGGGACCTTCCCCGCGCCGTCCGGTGCGCGGTCCAGGCCGGCGAACAGCTGGCCGAGAGCCGGCGGTATGCCGAGGTGCGGCGCATCCTCGATGCGATCCTCCCCCGGCTGGGACCCACGGATTACATCGAGTATATCAAGGTGGCCAGCCGGCTGGCCGAGATCCATGAGACCATGGGCGAACTCCTGCAGGCGGCCGCCTTGTACCGGACGGTGCTGGAACGGGGCGCGGCGGTGCTCAAGGGCTGGAACAAGGCCATCCTCTACCGCAAGATCGCCCACCTGATGATGGCCCTCGGCGACCATGCCCAGGCCCGGGCCTGCATCGAGGAGGGGCGCGCGTTCATCGTCAGCGGTCCGGCCAGCGTCGAGAACGGCATGTTCACCAGCTCGGAGGCCCTTCTGGCGTTCCGCAGCGGCCGGTTCCAGGAAGGTTTGAACCGGTACCTGAACGCCGAACGGCTCATGCGCCTGCATGGCGACGGATCGCCCCGCAACCGGCGCGAGCTGCTCAACAACGACCTGATCGGCGGCGCGGCGCGGTACTTCATGGGCGACCTGGCCGGGAGTTCCCGGACCATCACGGCCGCCCTCGGGGGCGCGCGGGAGACCGGCTTCGAGATGGCCGTGGCCACGGCCAACAGTTTTCTCGGGCTGAACCGGATCGAGGAGGGCGCCTTTGCCGATGCGGCCGAACGGCTGGGCGAGGCCCGCCGGATTTTCCAGGAACGATCAGATGGCCTGTTGCTGAATGAAGCCGACCTGCATGTCGCCCAGAACCTGCTCTATCAGAATCGGCACCTGGAATGCCTCGATCATGTCGAGAAGGTGCTGCTGGCCACGACCGGCCGGCCGGGTCTGGCCAATATCACCGGCAAGGCGTATTACCTGCTGGGACATCTCAACCGCATCTTCGCGCGCTACAGCCTGGAACGGCAGGACTTTCAGCATTGCCTGGCCTGCTTCGAGGAAACAGGCAATGAATACATGGCCTGCGCCGCGGTGGTGGAACAGGCCGAGCCTCTGGCCGTGGTCGGCAAACTGGATGAAGCCGCGGCGCTGGCGCGGCGCGGCGAAGAGTATGCCGCCGGCCGGGCCTATCTCCGGCTGCAAGCCCGGGCCCTGCATGTCCAGGGAATGATCGCCTTCCGCCGCAATGATCCGGCCGCGGCCGCCCGCCTTTTTGAGGCTGGCAACCGGCTGATGGAGCAGACCGGTTTCACATATCTGACCGTTCAATACCAGGCGGAGTATCTGTTGTACCAGGCCGTCCTGTGTCCCGACCGGATCGACGATGCGCTGGTGGCCCGGGTGTTGGCGCATCCCCTGGCCGCCGTGCCCATGATCCGGGCGTACGCCACCTTCGCATCCGGCATCCGGCATGAACAGGCGGGCCGGCGCGAGGCGGCCTGGACCCAGGTCTACGAAGCCCAGGCCATCGCCGCCAAGATCCATCTTCTGGAATTGCAATGGATCAGCAATTGCGCCCTGGGCCGCATTCAGGCCGCCCGGACCGGCAATGCCGCCAACCGTTTTGTCGCGAATGCCCGCCGCACGGTCAAGCAGATCACGAAAACGCTTTCCGCGGAGGAATCCAACGGCTACCTGTCCAGCGCCTTTTTCAGGAACATGGAGGGATGGCTGGATGACCCGGGCGGTCCGGAAGCGGTGGAAGATCCCGCGGCGGGTGATGTGTTCGCGCGCCGGACGGCGATCACCGGTCATGGAACAGGGACGGCCCGGACCATTGTGTCGGGCGCCGATCGGACGGGGACGGCCCGCACTGTCATCGGCGGTGGCGGGCCCGACACAGGGGTGGCGCCGACCATCGTCCCCGGAAGCGCGGCCGGCCGGTCGGATGATTCTTCCCATTTCCTGGAGATGGCCATTGCCGCCGATCTGGCCGACGCCACTTTCGTGCCGCCGCCGCCCGCCGACGGGTCGGTCGAAAGCCGGGCGCCCACTGTGGGCCAGAGTGGGCCGGTGGCCACCATCGCGGGGGAGGTCGTGATCCCGACCATCACGGAAGGGGCCTCTCGGCCGTCGGGCCGGGCCCCCACGGTCGCGGTGCCGACGACCGTCCCGCTGCCCGCCGGTCCGGCGGTGCCGGCCGCACCGGTCCGATCCACGACGACATTTATCCGGAGGGTCGCGCCGCCGCCACCGCCGCGGCCGGCCGCCCCGGTCCCGCCCCCGGCGGCACCCACGACACCCGCGCGTCCCGCCGCCGTCCCGCCGGCCCAACCGCCCGCGGACGGGGTGAATTGGGAGACCTTCAGTTTCGATCAGAACGGTTCTGTTTCCGAGGAGAAGCCATGAAAATCTGCCTGTGGATCATTATGGGGCTTCTGGCCGCCGGGATATCAACGGCCCGGGGCGAGGCGGCCGGGGTCGAATTCCTGTATACCTGCAAAAGCTGCAACGGCCGGTTCATGGCGCTGATGCTCAAGGCCGCCGCGCCGATCGGTACCAACCGGGTCGGCCGGCCCGACCTGGTCACGATCAACGGCAAGACCTATCCCGGTACCGTGTTCAAGGGTCAGCATATCGCTTTTGCCATGCCCGACGGCCCGAACGATGAGCTCGATTCGGACATGGGGTTCATACCGGACGATTTCAACCAGTACAACTACGCGGTCATCATCTGTCCCCGGTGCGGGTTCGCGTTCCTGCCCGAACATTTCGACCAGCTGGCGGTCCCCGAAGCCGTACAGCGCCTGGTCCAGACCAACCTGGCCCCCGTCATGGAGGCGGTCCGCCGCTCGTTCGTCGACGATGTCACCAAGGGCCAGGCGTTCCGGGAGCAGATCACCAAACAGAAGGATGGGGTCGATCCGCGGCGCCTGGTCCTCACCTCGGCCATGCAGAACCAGATCCCCGCCCACATCAAGTTCGATCATGCGATCGCCTGTTACCGCTGGTTGAATTACCAGCCCGCGTTCATCAGCCGCCTAGCGCTGAACGGGGCCTGGGCCTATCGGACCGAGGTGTGCCTGCCGTTCGAGACCGGGGCCGATGTGTTCCAGCAGGCCGTGGTCCGTGTGGAAGACCTGACCGCCAAATACGCCGCCGAATTGCAGCGTATGGCGATCGAAGATCCCCGGGGCCGCAACACCCGGCTGGTGGAAGTGCTTGAGACCATTCTCGACAAGGGTAAGCTCGGTGACGTGGAGCGGTTCGTGACCTGCAACATGCTCATCGGCCTGTGCGACCGTTTGGGGCGCTTCCATGCGGTGCGGTTCTATCTGGACCAGGCCCGCGCTGCGACCGGCGGCAATGAGCGACTGGCGCTGTATATCGCCAAGAAAGTGGCTTGGCTCGACTTGGAACGGAAATTTCTGCAAACCGCCCGCCAGGAGAAGATGGCTGCATTTGCAGCCGGAAATATCGTCCGCGGCAAGGTCTTTACCGAGACCTACCTCCTGGGTGAATTATGCAAACGGCAGGGGAACCTTCAGGCCGCCGCCTTCTGGTTCAACGCGGTCGCGGCCCTGGCCGACGCCCCCCCGGAATTGAAGGAATTGTGCTCCCGCCAGGCGGCGGATGTCGCGGCGTTGGCGGCACGCTGGGCGCCGGGAGAACCGGTGGGCGCGGCCGAACGGACCCTGGCCCAGGACCTGAACGAAGGCCTCGGGACCGCCGCTTTTTTCGCGGCTCGCGGCCTGGTTCAGAAGGGATTGGATCCCGCGACCTGTGAAAAGGTCATGCGCCGGATCGGCAACGCCGTTCTGGTCTACATGGATGACAACGGTTTTTACCCGGACGGATTGCAGGACCTGTGGGAAAATGATCTTCTGCAGCCCCAGTCGGTCAATTCATTTTGCTGCCCGGTGACCGGGCTGCCGTATATCTACATCGTCCCGCAGACGGGGTTCGCGGTCTGGCCGCTATTATGCGATCGTCAGGCCCACACCTGGGCCGATGCCCAGCCCCGCTGGGGCGTCTACCGTTCCGGACATGGTTTCAGTGTTGACGACAGTGTGCCCGGTGAGATCCGTCCCTGAGACCGGCGGCGATCCCCGCCCCGGCCTGTACATCCATATACCGTTCTGCGTGCGGCGCTGCCGGTACTGCGCCTTCTATTCCACGCTGTGCGGCACACATGATCCCGGGGCCTATGTCCGGGCCGTGCTGGCCGAGCTCGACCCCTGGGCCGGGCCGCCCCCCGCCACCATCTACCTGGGCGGCGGCACGCCCACCGCCCTGCCGCGCTCCGCATTGCGGGCCCTGGTCGGGGGATTGAACGACAGGGGGCTGGTCACCCCGGAGGCGGAATTCACGGTGGAAACGAACCCGGGCACGCTGGACGGCCTGACGGCCGACCTGCTCCTGGCCGCCGGGGTGAACCGGCTTTCCATCGGCTGCCAGTCGTTCGATGACGCCACCCTGCGGTTCCTGGGCCGGATCCATTCCGGCGCGGATGGGGCCGTCGCGGTGCGGCTGGCCCGTGCGGCCGGATTCCCCGTGATCAGCCTGGACCTGCTCCGCGGGGTCCCGGGGCGGACGGCCGCGGATGCGCATTGGGACCTGGAGCGTACGCTCGAATTGGTGCCGGATCACATCTCCTGTTATGAGCTGGCCATTGAGGAAGGGACGCCGCTGGACTTGGACCGGGCCGCCGGGCGCCTGCCGGCGCTCCCCGATGAAGCGATGCTTCTGGCCCTCGATGCCGCCGTGCATGGAACGCTTGAGGCGGCGGGATACCGGCATTACGAGGTCGCCAATTTCGCCCGGCCGGGCCGGGAATGCCGCCACAACCTCCTTTACTGGCGGGGGGCCGACCATGCCGCCGCCGGGGCCGGGGCGGTCTCCCTGGAAAACGGTGTGCGCCGCCGGCGCGTGCCGGATGTGGCCGCCTATGTGGCGCGGATCGCGGCCGGGGCCGATCCCGCCGATGAACGGGAACAAGTGACCGGGGCGACTCTGGCGCGGGAACGGTTCCTGATGGGGCTCCGGCTGCGGGAGGGCATCGACGCCGATGATTTTCTGCGGCAGACGGGCACCGCGCTGGATGTCTACCTGCCCCGTCTGCGGGAACTGGAAGACTAGGGGCTGGTCCGGTACGCCGATGGCAACCTGCGCGTCACCGGCCGGGGCGCGGTCCTGCTCAATGAGGTGCTTTTGGCCCTTTTTTGACCGGTTTCGGTCAAATGCCGCTTCCATGGCACCGTATATCTTTGGGTAAGGCATGTCGTCATGGTCAAGGAACCTGACAAGATGGACCAACGCGCGACCATCCCGTCCGCGGCCTCCGTATCCGGTGCCGCGGATGACCGGGCTCTCATCCGCCGGCTCCGCGCCGGTGATCGTGAAGCGCTGGGGGACCTGATCAACAGCTACCAGAAGCGGGTCCTTTCCGTGGCGTATAAGATGACCGGCGATTGGCATACGGCCCAGGATATCGCCCAGGAGGTGTTCGTCACCCTGGTCGAGAAGATCGATTCGTTCGACATGGAACGCGCCTTCTTTTCGTGGATCTATCGTGTGGCGATCAACCGGTGCATCGATCATCTGCGGCGGCGCCAGCGCGAACAGGCGTATCTGGCCGTGCCCGACGCGCCCCGGGCGGAGATGACCTCGGAGGACCTCCTGATCAAGGCCGAGATGCGGCGGCGGGTCCATACCCTGCTGGGGCGCCTGCCGGTGGCCTACCGGACGGTGCTGGTCCTGCGGGATATCGAGGGGCTCGACACGGAACGGATCGCCGAGATCATCGATTCCGTTCCGGCCACGACCCGGTGGCGGATCTTCCAGGCCCGGAAACTGTTCCGGGAGCTTTGGGAAAAGGAGGGGAACTGATGGATTGTGCCGATTGCCGGGACCTGCTGCCCCTTGTACCCGGGAACGAACTCGATCCCGCGGCCGCCGCCGCCGTGGCGGCGCATGTAGCCGCCTGTGATGCCTGTCGTCGCGAACACGACCGGTACCTGTTCCTCGGCGGCGTGCTGGGGTCCCTGCGGGAGATGGATGACATCGATTGCAACTGGGAACGCCTGGCCGCCCGTACCCGGTCCCGTGCCCTTGGCGCAGAAGACGATCCGGCGATCCCACGGTCCGGCTGGCACCGCCTTGTGCGGTGGGCCGTGGCCGCGTCGCTTCTGGCCGCCGGGGCGGGATTGGTGACCGCCGGCCTGGTCCAGGACCGGCCCGGGCCGGCCGGAATGACGGTCGCCGCGGCCGTCAAAGGCGAGCCCCTGCGGCCGGTCAGTGCGGCCGAAACGGGTCTGTTCATGGCCGGTCCCGCGGCCCCGGTCCGGTCGGAGCCGGTCTCCGACCGGGAAGGATCCCTGGTGAATACCTGGTCCGTAAACTGGCTGGGGCTGGTGGTGCATGACCTGCCCGGCGGGGGTGTTGCGGTCGAAGATGCGGTCACCGGCGGTCCTGCACATGCCGCGGGTATCCGGGCCGGTGATATTATTACCGCCTGCGGCCGGATCCGTCTGGCCGATGCCCGCCATCTGAACGAGATCGTGGCACGGGTAACGGAGGGGACCGCCCTGGTCTTCCGGGTCGTCCATGACGGGGTGGAACGGACCGTGACCATTCTCCCGTGACCCATCGTCCGTTCCGCTTCTGATCGCAAAGGATCCCCGCATGGCCCGCATCGCCGTCCTCGGCGGCATTGTTGTCGTCAGTATGACTCTGGGGGCGTTCCTCGTGATGCGGACCGACCTGCTGCGGCCGGCCGCGGCCCAGAACCGCACCGGGGAACTGGTCAGCGCCCGGGACGCCCAGCACACCGGCCTGAACGCCGCCGGTATCGGGGACCAGCTGAACGGCCAGTTCCGCGGCGTGGCGGAAATGGTCCGGCCGTCGGTCGTCCACATCCGGGTCGAGAAGAAGGTGACCGGCCCCCTGCCCGATAACAGTTGGGATCTGCCCGCCCAGGCGCCCCGGCAGGAGTTTTTTGAGGAAGGGGACGGCTCGGGCATGGTGGTGGACACCGCCGGGCACATTCTTACCAACCAGCATGTGGTCCGGGAATGCGACCGGATCGAGGTGGTCTTCGCCGATGGCCGGGAATTCACGGCCGTTGTGGTCGGGGCGGATGAAGAGACCGACATCGCCCTGCTCATGATCAGCGCGCCGGATGTCGACCTGGTCCCCGTCATTCTGGGGTCCTCGGCCGATGTGGCGGTGGGTGAATGGGTGGTGGCCATCGGCAATCCCTTCGGGTTCGAGAACACGGTCACCACGGGGGTGGTGGGCGCGCTCTACCGCGCCACACCCGTTGCCGGCGATCAGTACCAGAATTTCATTCAGACCGATGCGGCCATCAACCGCGGCAACAGCGGCGGGCCGCTGGTGAACCTCAAGGGCGAGGTCATCGGCATGAACACGGCCATCGTGACCGGCGACACGCAGGGCGGTGGTTCGACCGGTCTGGGGTTTGCGATCCCCGTCGATACGCTCCGTTTTGTCCGGGACCAGCTGCTCCGGGGTGGAACGGTCCGGCGCGGCTGGCTGGGCGTGGCCATTCAGAACATGAACGCCGCGGCCGCCCGGGAGCTGGGGATCGACATCGCGCGTGCCGGCAGTCTGCGGGGGGTCTTCGTCCGCGAGGTCCTGGCCAACACCCCGGCCGCGGCCGGGGGCATGCAGCCCCGCGATATCATCGTGAGCATCAACGGGCGGAACATGATGAATGTCCCGCACCTGCGGTCGTTCGTGGCCGAGTTGCCCCTTGACCGGCCGGCGGCCGTGGTGGTGGTGCGGGATGGGCGCGAAGCGACCCTTGCGATCACCATTGCCGCCAAGCCGGAGGAACGGACCGCGGCCGCGCCGGCGCCGGTGCCGCGAATGCTGTTCGGCCTGGCCCTGGAGACTCTGACGGCGGAACAGGCCGCCCGGGACGGCGCTCCCGGTCTGGCCGGCGTGTGCGTGGTGGGCGTGGCAAAGAACAGCCCGGGCGCCCGGGCCGGGATCGAAGTCGGCCAGCTCATCATCAAGGTCGGACGGACCGAGGTGAACGATGTGGCCGCCTTTGAACGGGCGGTGGCGGCATTCACCCTGGCCGACGGCATTCCCCTCGTGGTCCGCACAGCGGACGGCACGGTCGCGGTCGATCTGGTGGAATGACCATCCCGTCCCGGTTCCCCCGCGGAAATCCTTGACTATCGCCGCCTGGCGGCTACAATGATAGTGCCGGTCCGGGGCCCCATCCCGGCGGCGTGTGCGCCTGTCCGCCGGTATTGGACGAGGGGAATCGCATGAACATCCGTCGTGTCGTCCTGGTCCTGACCGTTATCCTGGGGCTGTGCCTTCCGGCCGCGGTCGTGCCCCAGGAGCCGCCGCTCCCGGTTCCCAAAAAGGACATGCGGGTGGCCGAGTTGGTCGCGGGGATCGATTTCTGTTTCCAGGAAGCCAAGTGGGACAAGGCGGTCGAACTGTTGCGGGAGCTGATCGACCGGTTCTCCGAACATCCCGAGGTCGCGCCCCGGCTCGTCGATTACCGCACCAAGCTCCTCTTTGCCGAGTTCTCCCTCGAGTTCGCCATGACCGCCCGCATGTGGGAGGGGATCTATGCCGGCACGGTGCGTTCATTCGTGCCCAAGGCCAATGTCCTGGAGATCGGGTACGAATTCAAGGATGACAAGGAACTGGCCGATTTCCGTTTTGCGCGGCGCAGCGGCGGGGGGATGCAGACCGCGGCCGTCAACGCTTCAGCGCCGGGCATGGGTAAATTCGGGACATTTGTTTCGCTCAAGATCCCGTTCCAACTCCCCTGGCAGGTCGAAATGGTCGTCCAGGAGACCGGGGCCCCGGCCAATGTCAAGATCGACCAGGCCACGCCCCGCGGCGGAGTGTTCCTTGTTTTCGGGGACGAGGACGGTAAAAATGGATACCTCTATGCGATCGATGCCAATTTCCATGACGGCCGCATGCAGGCGCCCCACGGTATCCTGAAATACCATCCCGGCGGCATGTATGCTTGGGATTTCATGGCCAACAGCTTCTCGCCCCGTCTTGTGCCTTTCGGGGAAATGACCGTCAAGGTGATCTGCCATACCAACGGTGAGATGTCCTTCCAGGTCAACGGGGAGGTGGTGCTGCAGACCCAGGATGATTCCTTCAAGCGGGGCTGGCTCCATTTCGGCCCGGGCAATATCGTTTTCAAGTCGATCCTGGTCAAGGGCCAATTGGACGATGTCACACTCGCCTCCCGGATGAACGAGATCCGGGAACGCGCCTGGGCGGCGCGTATGGAGGATTTCCGGCGTGCCAACGGCATGGTGCCGCCCGAACGGGGTTTTGGCTTCCCCGCTCTGACGCCGGAGGAGGCCATCCGGCTGATCGATTTCAAACCGGTACCGGCGGCAACCGACCAACCCCCGGTGCCCATCGAAGAGGCCCCGGTACCGCCCGGACCGTCCTCGTCCCTGCACCGTGCGCTCGCCCGGGGCATCCTGGCCCAGGCGGCTGAAGGGATGGATGGGTGGGGAGTGCCCGCCGGTACGCCGGTAACGCCCGATACGCCGCCGGCGGATGCCGAACCGCCGCCAACACCTGCCGTGACGCCGCCGGCCGAAGCGCTGCCTGTCGCGCCGGTTCCCACCCCCAAGGCCGACAACCCCATGTATCTGACCTACTGCGCGGGGCTGAAGCTCCGGCAGGACGGGAAGATCGACGAGGCGCTGGCCAAGTTCGATGAAGTCGTGGCCTATCATGCCGCATCGGTGCCCGCACTCTACGAGCGGGCCTTCTGCCGGTATATCAAGGGCGATTGGGCGGGTGCCCGGGCCGACCTGACGACCCTGCGGGACCTCGGGTTCGCGTATGAGGTCATGGCCTACCTCGATGTCCGGATCGCCCTGGAGCAGAACGATGCGGCCGCGGGTCTCAAGGCGGCGGCCCTCATTCCCGACGGCTCGCCCTTCGCCCCCATGACCCGGGTCGCGGCCGGCTGGCTGAATTACCTGACGGGGGACTTCCCCGCAGCCGATGCCGCCCTCGCGACGGCCGTGCGCCTGGACGCGGGGCTGGCCGGCGTGGCCGCCTGGTACCGCAACCGGATCGACGCCTTCCGCTCGGGACCGCGCTGGGTCGACAATTACACGGCCGGCGGCCACACCTGCACGGTGCACACCGGGACCGGCGCCAAGGCGGCGGCTCTGGCGGCGGCCTATCTTGACAGCCTGTTCGGCGCCTGCCAGGACCAGTTCCAGTCCCTGATGATCGAGGCCGACCGCCGGAATGATCGCGTCATCAAACCGGTGGATGTCTATTGCTTCGCTACGCCCGTCGGCCTGGCGCAGTATCTTGATCGCATCGTCATCGGCAAGGACCTGCTCCAGGCCGGCACCCAGATCGCATATGACGCGCGCTATGACCGGGTCTACCTGTATACCGATTTCCAAGGCGAGGCGTTCAAGGAGTGCATGGCCAATGCGGCGGTGATGACCTTCGTGCGCAACCTGGCCTTCGATTTTCCGCCATGGTTCCTTAACGGTCTCACCTGGTATTTCGAGAACAGCCAGATCGAGACCCTGGACAAGGGCGTGTTCAACCTGGCCGGCTCCCAGGTCAAACTGACCTACATCAGCACGGCCAAACTGCCGGAGCTGCTCAACTATTACGGGTTCCTGACCGGGCATTACCAGTTCCCCATGACGGCGACCGTGCAGAACAAGAAAATGACCTACGACCGGGTGGTGCTGCCCCGGATGATCATCCCGCCGCCGGGGGATTACCAGGACATCCGGGAGCTGCTGAAAATGGACCGGGCGGCCTTTGACCGGGCCATCGTCACCAACAAGACGGTGGCCGGGCTTTTCATGCATTTCCTTTTCCGCTACAACAAGGGCCAGTACCGGGCCTTCCTGACCACCTATTTCAAGGGCATGCGCAAGGGGCTCGACCCGGATGCGATCCTGGCCCAGGGCTTCCCGGCCGGGTATGTGGACCGGATGCTGAAGCTGATGGAATGGCATATCATCAATCTCTGGCAGCGGGATGTCTGCGGGTCGGCCGAGATCCCGCCCGCGGCCCTGCTCGGGTCCGATTTCAAGGACAATTAGCTCTTATGGGTCCGATTGTGCCCCGTTGTTCCCGTTGGGCCGGTTTATTTGGGATTTGGAACTTGGAATTTGGAGCTTGCCCAACGCGGACATCCTGTTTGGTTGCGGCTTGTCCGCGTTGGGTCGACCGGGGCGCGATGTGCTGAACGGAAGCGCTCCGGCCGCGTTGGTACCGGTGCTGAATGTCGGATGGTACATTGATGATG
The DNA here is from genome assembly GCA_043820325.1 of Planctomycetota bacterium. Classification (GTDB taxonomy): domain Bacteria; phylum Planctomycetota; class JBDREB01; order JBDREB01; family JBDREB01; genus JBDREB01. The sequence goes on from JBDREB010000391.1 coordinate 51,300, forward strand.
GATGCAGCGCTTTTCTTCCACGGCCTTGACCGGCGGTACCGGTGGATGTGCTGGCGCATGGTGGCCGGGCGGTATCTTCTGTATGCCGGCATGCTGGCCTGCGGCGTCGCCGTCATCGAGCGCGCGGCGGGCGGGAGCGGGTGGGTCACCGGCATGGGAGCCGTCGCCGGCCTGGCGGCCAGCCTGGCCGGCGCCATCCCGCTGTACCGTGGGCCGCGGCCGGATGCGGCCCCGCTTTTTTATGACCGGCTGACGGGTGGCGGGGAGCGGTTCCCGGCCCTGCATGAACTGGTGGTCACGGGCCGCCGGGGCCCGGTGCGTACGGAACTTGAGACCGAATGCGCCGACCGCATGCGGCCGGTCCGTTTTCCGTTCCTGGCGGGACCGGCGCGTTTCTGCCTGCTGCCGTTCCTGGTCGCGGCGCTGGTCCCCCTGCTGCCGCGGGCGCCCCAGCCCGCCGCCGGCCTGCCCGGCCTGGGTGCGCCGTCCATGGCGGTGACGCCCCCCGTCGGCGCGGGATCATCCTCCCCGGCGGTCCCCGGCACGGCTGCGATACCGGGAGAGCGGCCCAGGGCGGCCGCCACCGCCGGAATGGCGCCACCGGTAGCGCCGGGGGATGTGGCCGGGACGGCCGCCCCCGATGACGCACGGGCGGCCGCGCTCCTGGAAACCGTCGCCCGGCTCGGGCCGGGCTCGGCCGAAGGGGCCGGGGCGGCCGCCGAACTGATGCGGACCCTCCGGGAAGGGGATACCGGATTGCAGCGGGTCATGGCCCGCATCGCGGCCGAAGCCGGGAGCGGCGGCAGCGGCGGGGGCGCCGGATTGACCGACCCGGTCCTGAACGCCCTGGCGGCCGGCGACCGGGAACGGGCGGCGGCCGCATTCGCGGCCTTCCTGGAGCGCATCAGCGCACCCGGCCATGCGGCCGAACTGGAACTGGTCATGCGCGCGGCCGCGGAGGGGCGTGCGCCCGCCGGCGGCCCGGTCCGGGCCGGCAACGGCCCGGCGGTTGAGGCGTGGGCCGCGGCGTCCTCCGTATCCGCCGATGCCGCATTGCCCCTGCGGTTCCAGCCGCTTGTTCAGAATTACCTGGAGGCCCGGGCCCGTCAGGCGGACCCGGGCTCATTCCCGCGAAAGGACCGCTAATGGCACGCTTCGAGATCAATTTCCAGAGCGCGGTGCTCAACCGCGCGGTGGCCTGTTACGCCCTGGTGCCCGAAAAGGCCGCCGCCCGTGACCTGCCCGTGCTCTATCTGCTGCATGGGTACAGCGATGATTATACCATCTGGCTCCGGCGGACCGGGCTGGAGTGCTTCGTCGAGGGACGGGACCTCATCGTCGTCATGCCCGACGGCGGGCACGAGTTCTACACCGATGCGTGCATCGGATACCGGTATGAGACCTTTCTGATGGAGGAGTTCATCCCCCGGGTGGAGGCCTGGCTGCCTGCCGCCGGCCGGCGCGCCCGGCGGGGGATCGGCGGACTGTCCATGGGCGGGTACGGGGCTGTGCGGCTGGGGTTGAAATACCCCGGGCATTTCGCGACCGTACATGGTCATTCGGGCGCCTACGACATCGGCCGGCGGCTCCGCGACGGGGGGCTCACCGAGGCGCCGCGTGTATTCGGCGCTTCCGTCGCCGGCACGGACAAGGACATCTTCCACCTGGTGGCCACCGTGCCGCGCCGGGGATTGCCGGCTTTCCACATCGACTGCGGCCGGTCCGATCATTGCCTGGCCGACAACCGCAAACTCGTCAAGGCCCTGAAAAAACGGGGGATCCCCCACACCTACCGGGAGCATCCCGGGGCGCACAACTGGGATTACTGGGACCTGCACATCCGGGAAGCGCTTGATTTTCACATCAAACACTGGAAATGAGACGCGGGCGGAAGTGGATCATTGCAAAATCAGCATTTAGCATTGCAAATTTAGTACACCGCCCCACAATAAAGGGGTCAGATCTCAATCATCATAACGACCCGATTCCGGAACGCTGGTTCATGCCGGATCTTGTTTGGTAGGGGCACGGCATGCCGTGCCCAATTGGCCCCAAAACAAGCGCCGACCCGGG
>JBDREB010000392.1:0-3927 GCA_043820325.1 Planctomycetota bacterium
TTCAGCCGCGCCGACTCATCCTGCCGCAAGGTGAACTTCTCGTTGAGCCCGAATGCCTTCATACCCGTAGCGGGCCGGGGCACGATTTTAAAACACTGGATAATGCCTTCGATCAATTTTGTATCGCCGTCTTCCAGCGACGCGGATGCATATATGAATTCGAAATAGATCTCGTACCTGGTAAAGGCGACCCGGTATACATTCTTACCGGCCTTCAGCCGACAGCGGGTATACGGCATGCCGCTGACGGTAAGCGAACCCGTCTCCAACTCCTTCGGGCATGTCGGCATCAGGAATGAGTAGGGCCTCCCGCCGCCGCCGAACCGCACCACCTTTATGTCCAGTTTGTTACCGGGTTGACCCTCGGTATAACCGGGGGCCAGAAGCGTGCAAGCAACCGAATCCGGGTTCTTCTCGGTCGTTAAACGCCAGGCACCCGGATACCCCAATTCAAAACCGAGATCGGTATCCTTGTGCCATACCGTCGCAGGATACGGATCCGGTTGCGGAATAAGGCCGTCAGCCATGCGTATGTTTTCCATAGTACGAGGCCCTCCTGACACGGCCGCTCCATGCATCGCCTGCTTCCCCTGCCCCGTCCCGCCGCAGGCCGCAAGGAACGGCACCATGAGCGCGAGCGCCGGCCAGCCGAATGTGCGCATCCGCGGGATCCCTTTTACTAAAAGCCTATCCGAAAACCTATCCGTAGGCCCGAGGTCGTGCGAGGGAGACAAGCCCGCGCCATTGGCGGCTCGGGGCCGTGCCCCGATCCGGATTCTTCTGCCCCCGCAGTGTAGGGGCGGGTCTGAGACCCGCCCGTCTTTGTGTGCCCCCGCGTTCCGTGCACGACGGGCAGGTTTAAAAACCTGCCCCTACAGCGAAAAAGAATGCCGCTGTGAACACCGGCGATCCCTCTTGGGCCCCCTTTATTGTGGGGCGGCGTACTTAACGCGGCCGGGGGACCGCAACCAACGGTCCGGTATACGGCATACGGACACGAAAGGCGTTTCGGCCCACGGCATGCGGTTTACGGCTTTGATCCGAACCGAAAGCCGTTCACCGGATACCGTTACGCCTATCGTTTCCGTATGCCGATAGCCGGTTTAACGGTACAATTTCAACTTGGTGTGCTTCGCAATATTCCGGAAATCGTCCTCCAAGGTGAGCAGAACGGCATTCCTCCGGATCGCCATCGCCGCCGGCAGAAGATCGATCGTCCCGCAGGTCAGTCCCTTTTTCCTCAGGTCAACGCTCATCCTGGCGGCCATGACATGGTCGTCGACCTCGGGTTCGATGCGACCGATGCCGGTGATGACCGCTTCGATCTTGCGGAAAAGATCATCATGCGTTATATGCGACAGGATCTCCTGGACAATGAGCCCCGTGACGAAGACCTCATCGTTCTCAAGGATCTGGTTGAATTCCCGGATGGCCTGCGCGTCCGGGTCCTTGCGGCGCAGGACCCGCAACCAGAACGAAGTATCAACCAGTATTTTCATGCGCGCGACCTGGCTTTTTTGTAGTCCCAGGCCGGGTCGATAGCGACCTTGCCCAGGTACTGTTTCAGTTCCTTCTGCCGGGCCAGCTGGATGAACTTCCGCAGGGCCTGGTTGACGGTCTCGCGCTTGGTCCTGAACCCGCCCAGCTTGACGGCCGTCTCAAGCAGGGCCATGTCGATCTGCAGGTTGGTGGCCATATGTGTATCCTCCTACACAATATTCTACACATAACCGGACCGCTGTCAACGGAAATCCATGCTTCTACATCGGGAACGGAGTCGGCCGTCAGGGCCTTAGGGTTCGTAAAGGAATAACATGGACCATTCGCGCACGGTTCCGTGGAGGTATTGAAATGCGATCCGGATATGGCCGCGGCATCGAGGGACCAACCGCGATGAATATCCCTCGCCACCAAGCACCGTGCGCCCGGAGGGGGTGAAAACGGCTTCGCGCAGCGAAAGGAAGCCAACTGCTTGGCTTCCGGCCGTTGCAACGGGCATGAGCTGCGCGAATGCCCAGGGCACATTTGTTTCCCGGCGTTGCGCGTCGTCGCCATATTTTTCCATTGATAGGCCGCCTCCGCGCGCCTTGGCTGCGGACGGAATCTCGACGTCGAATAGTCCATGTTATTTCTTTACGAACCCTTAAGCAGAGATCTGTTGCTTTCGTACCACGGTCCCCTACTCCCGGCCAGGTTGCAGGTCCTCTGGGAACGCCGAGCGCCGGCTCGGCTCTTTGGGAAAACACATGAGTCGCAGGTCCCAGGTCATGATCGGACCTCTGACATCCGACCCCGGACCTCGGTTATACATGGCCGGGCAACCACGATTTCACTTGGCCGAAAAATGCACCGCCCGTTCCGTCAGACGCGCCAGGCCCGGCGGCGTATAATTAAGCCGCCAGGGTGCGTCGTTCACCGTCGCCGTCACATCCAGTACTGTGCCTGCGACCGCGCACTGTCCCCCCGCCAACACCGGCGCCCCGCCGGCCGGCGAAATGTCCAGCACCCAGCCCAAGCCGACCTCGGGCGGATGGGACCAATCCATCACCAGCCCGTCCCGACGCAGCAGCACAAGCCGCCAACCGCCCTCCGTCCGCTCGATCACCGGACGCGCCTGGATCCCGTCCAGCCGGCCGCCCACAAACAGCAGGCTGATGATGTGATCGTCCACCTCCAGCCGCCGGGGCTGACCGATGACCAGGGGCGGCAGAGCGCCCAATGCCGCCACCGCCGGCCCGCTCAGCGCGAAGCCCAGGTCCACGCGGACGCCCCCGACCGTCCCGCTCACGCGCTGCCGCCAGTGACAGCCGCACAGCCAGCCGTCGTCGATGGGGGTGCCCGCGACGCCGGCGATGATGGTCGTGCCGCGCTGCCCCGTCGCCAGGTTGAAATACTCCATCACCGGCCAGTACTGGGCCTGGTCGTCGACCCCGACCCCGGCGACCTCGATCAGCGGCTGCCACAGGCACATCGTCGTGCCGCCGGCGCCGCGGAAAAATCCGCCCGCCGCCCGCCGCTGATCCCAGCAGTCGATCTCGCTGACCGAGCCCACGCAATGCCGCCGCCCGCGCCAGCTCACCAGCTCGCGCCGCCGACCCGATGCCACGGGCGGCGCGGACAGGACCGCGGGATCCCGTGGCGGCGCCTGGTCCAGCGGGCCGACATGGCAGCGCCCGATCCATTCGCAGAACACGCGCCGCTCCACCGGCCGGGCGAATGTCCGCAACAGCCGATGCAGCTGGGCTTGCGTGGCGTGGCTGTAGTATTGACAGCCCGCCGACCGGCGCGGCGGCGGGACCGGCAGTCCGGCCTGCATGGCCGCCACGGCCAGGCCGCGCCCGGCCGGCACATGACTGAAGTAATCGTGCAGCAGCGCGCCGGCGAAATGGTCGTGGTAACTGCGGGACTGCGGCATGTTCAGCTCGCCCGTCGGGGCGTGCAGGAAGTCGGCGATGTGATCGATATACAGCCGCTCCATGTGCAGGGCCCGCGCCCGCACGACGCGGTCGCGCACCTTCTCGACCAGGTAGGCGATGTGCGGCAGGGTCACCCCGCCGTAGCAGGAGGAATTGAACTCCTCGAAGGTGCCGGCCTCCCCGGTGAACCGGCGCCACGCCTCCAGCCGGGCGCGCGCGTATGCCACCATCTCCGGCCGGGCCAGAAGCTCGCCCGCCGGGGCCGAGACCTCAATGCCCATGGCCACCGGGTTGGTGTAGTTCAGGCGGACACTGCGTCGCTCGCCGCACAAAGCAGCCTGGGCGATGGATTCCCGCACGGCGCCCTCCAGCCCGGTCGGCCAGTCGGCGTGGTCGGGCACGGCGTCCTGGTGCATGATCTGGAGCAGGGCCGAGCCGTTGAAATCCTCGACATTGAAATGCGGGCCGGTGTGCGTGGAGTCGTTCTCGGCGTTGAACCATGTGCCGCGCG
>JBDREB010000393.1:0-2128 GCA_043820325.1 Planctomycetota bacterium
AAGGACTGGATCCCCCGGTCAAGCCGGGGGATGACGGATGAAGAAGGATAATTTGCATCAGGCTTATTCTTGGCTGTCATTGCCCGACTTGATCGGGCAATCCAGATCTCCTATGATCGTTTCACTCGGCTAAAGTGTTACATTTTTCAATGGTGAAAGCCCGCCGATGCGCATGTTCGTGCTCGTGGCCCTGACCCTGGCGCTTGCCGCGCAGCAGGGGCTCCCCGGCCTGCCGTTCAAGGCCGGCCCGGCCGACCTCGTGCTGGCGCTGGCCGTGGCGGCGGGTGGCATCGCCGTTCTGCGCCGGCGCGGCCGCGGCGTGTGGAGCTGGCCGCCGGTGTGCGTGAGCGCGTTCGCGGCCGTGATATTGACCGCCGGTATCACGGCCCGGCTCGCCGATCCCTCCGTCTCCATGCTCAAAGAGGGATTGCAGGCCATGGAGATCTGCCTGGCCGGGTGGCTGGCCTGGGCCTGGCTCATCGGCGGGGAGGTCCGCCATGCCCGGACGGCCGCGGCCGTGCTGGTGGCCGTGACCGCGATCGAGGCCATCGCGGTGCTGGGCGGCCTCTTTCTCGCCGGGGACCGCTTCCATGGCGGGTTCCTTACCGCCGACCGCAACGGGTTCGCCATGCCGGCCATGACCGGCCTTCCGCTCGCCGCGGCCCTGGCGGCCATGGCCCGGCGGCCGGTTGTGCGGGCGGCGGCCTGCGCGGCCATCGTGCTTCTGGTCTGCGCCACCACCGCGGCCGGCGCGCTTGTGGGCGGCGTGGCCGGTGTCATCGTCGTCGCGCTCATCCATCCGGACCGCCGGCGGCTGCTTGCCCCGGGTGCCGCCCTGCTGGCCGGGCTCATCCTGACGGCCGCTCTGCCGGTGACGCGCCAGATGGCTGCGAGTTCGATCGCGGTGCATCCCCGCGACAACCGGCTGTTACGGGAGTTAAGCGATGCGGACGAAGCCCGATTGACGGCCTTTCACGAGACCTATCGCCAATGGTTCGACGACGGCACGGCCCTGCGCTACCGCCGGTGGGGCTACGCCCTGCACCATGCCGCCGCATCACCCCGCAGCCTCATCATCGGCAGCGGCCCCGGCTCATTCAACACGGCCCTGAAGCCCTGGGCCGCGGCCGACGGCAAGCCGCCCGTGAACACGAACGAGACCATGCTTTTCAACCTGGCCGCGGACGAGCCCGGCAGTTTCGGCGCCTGGTGGGTCATGCTGGTGGAGACCGGCCTCGCGGGCGTCCTCGCCCTGGCCGGACTGCTGGGCGCGCCGCTGGCGGCCGCGGTGCGTGCCGCGCGCCGCGGGTCGGCGCTCCACGCGGGCGCGGCCGGCAGTCTGATCGCCCTGCTGATCGTCTGCATCTTCCATTCGCCCTTCGTCACGGGCATGAACCTCGCGGTGATGCTGGTGATCTATCTGGCGGTCATGCCTGCGGAAGCCGCGCCGGCAGGCGGCGAGGTTTCGGGAACCCGTGCGGGCGCCGGTGCATAGTTGGAAAGTCCCCGAGCAAACAAGGTTTCTCGGGGCAGGCTCCTGGTCGGAAAGTCCCCAGACCCTGAGCCAGCTTCGAGTCGAAGGGGGCGGAAAGCCGGATTCATGAAAATGCTAAATGCCAAATGTTGACGGACTCGCAAAAAGTCCCTAATCGACCTGTCCGCGGCGCTTTTTCCTGTAGCTGCGACCTTGAGCCTGTCGAAAGGCGGTCGCCAATCCGGAGGCTTTTTCCTGTAGCTGCGACCCTTGCGGTCGCCAATCCGGAGGCGGGGGCAAGCCCCGCAGCTACAAGAGCTTGCGTGCACCAATCCGGAGGCGGGGGCAAGCCCCGCAGCTACAAGAGCTTGCGTGCACCGATCCGGAGGCGGGGGCAAGCCCCGCAGCTACAAGAGCTTGCGTGCACCGATCCGGAGGCGGGGGCAAGCCCCGCAGCTACAAGAGCTTGCGTGCACCGCGCAGGAAGTGACCGGTACGACCTTTTCAGGATGTATGGAACATGCAATCCTTCTTTTTGCGAGTCCATCGAATGCTAAATGTTAAATTTACAATGAGATCTCTCGTTTCCGAAGAGAGTCGCGTATGGTGACCAAGCGCAAAAACAAACGCAAGCGCGCCACGGTTCCTCCAAGC
>JBDREB010000394.1:0-9130 GCA_043820325.1 Planctomycetota bacterium
GTTATTTATTTACGGGCACTAAAGGGCGGGTTTCAAACCCGCCCCTACGGTAACCACCCAAACCGGCCTATGGTTGATTCACGCGCCTGGCTGACGCCAAAAAGTGCCAAAGCATTTTCCGCCGGGATCAGGAAATCTGCAGTTGAAGTGCCGCGCCGGCAGAAGGGGGATCGCGATCGGGCAATCGGGGGCTGGGCCGCTTACACGCTGAAGCGGATGCTGAGGATGTCGCCGTCCTTGACCACATATTCCTTGCCCTCGAGCCGCATTTTGCCCGCTTCTTTGAGGGCTTTTTCGCCGCCGAGGGTCTTGATGTCGTCATACGAGAAGACCTCGGCCCGGATGAAACCGCGTTCGAGGTCGCTGTGGATCACCCCGGCCGCCTTGTGGGCGATGGTCCCCTTGCGGATGGGCCAGGCGCGCACTTCGTCGCGGCCGACGGTCATGAAACTGCACAGGCCCAACGCGTCGAAACAGCTCCGGGCGAACCGGCCCGCGGCCGGCTCGGGGAGGCCGAGGTCGCGCATGAATTCGTCGCGGCTGGCCGTGTCGAGCTGGGCGAGTTCGCTCTCGATCCGGGCGCACAGGCTGATCACCGGCACATCGGCACCGGCGCACCCGGAGAGGTCGGGCGGGGCGGCGGCCTCGTCTTCATTGACATTGACCATGGCCAGGAGCGGTTTGGCCGTGAGGAAGCCCATCGGCCGGGTTATCTCCAGGTCCTTGGACGAATGCACGAGCTTGCGCACCGGCTGTTCGTTCTCGAGGCCGGCCTGGATGCGCCGCATGAGATCGAGTTCGTCCCTGTCGCGCTGCTGGTGGTCGGTCGGTTTCTTGATCTGCTTTTCGAGGTTCTCGATCCGCGTGGCCACCATACCGAGGTCGGCGAACAGAAGTTCACCGGCCAGTTCGGCCAGGTCCGTTTTCGGGTCGATCCGGTCCCGATAGGGGGCCACAGCGGGAGCGGAAAAGCCCCGCACCACGCATACAAGGAGATCGCAGGTGCGGGTTTTTTCGAGGAGTTTGCGCGCCGCGGTGCGGCCGGAGTCTTCGCGCAGGTCGAAACTCGGCAGTTCCATGCAGGCAAAAGCGGCCGGGACGGTTTTTTCGGGCTGGTAGATGCCGGTCAGCCAGTCCAGACGGGGGTCGGGTACGGGCACCATGACCTCGGAACTCTTGCCCATGCCGGGCAGGTCGGCGGCGCGCCCCGTAAGGGCGGAGACCAGGGTGCTTTTGCCGGGCTGGGATAATCCGATGAGGGCGAGGCGCATGGGTGGTTCCTTTGCCGGGGAAAGGGGCGTATTATATGGGAAATCGACGGAAAGCAAAGGAATTATAAGGAGGGAATGTCGAATGCCGAATTGCGAATGTCAGGTTTGATGGACTCGCAAAAAGGTCTTTATCATGTTCCATGGGTCATGGAAAAGTCGTGTCTCCGGCAATGCTGCACTTCCTGGGCCGTGTACGCAAGTCATTGTAGCTGCGGGGCTTGACCCCGCCTCCGGATGGGCGACCGCAAGGGTCGCAACTACGGGGAAAAATACCGGACACAAATGAATTACGGACTTTTTGCGAGTCCATCAGGTTTCCGGTTCCCATCCGGATTCCTTTGTGACTTAGTGACTTTGTGGCGAATATGCTCCAAAATAAAAGGGGCCCGCCGAAGCGGGCCCCTGGATCAGGTCAGGATTCAGGTCAGGTCAGTCGGCAATACCAAAATAACCGTCCGTGGTTTCCTGGGTGAGCGGCTCGACCAAGGCTTCCTTGAGGTTGTCGCCGTCCCTCATCGTAAGTCCGTCGGTGGGGGTGTTGGCTATGGTATCCGCCTCCCAAGTCACATGCGCGTCAACGAAGAGTATGTTGGCACCTTCGTTCTTGTGATTGATACTTCCATCCTGCCGGGCATCCCGGTCGCCGGAGATCTCAAGCGATGTGGCTGAATTGGCGGTGGCGCCATACATGGCATAGCAGTAGGAACTGCCGACCACAAAACCGTCTGTGATCACCGGAGCGACACGGCCCGTATCCGACTTGCAGCGGAAGATCATGACATCGGAGATCTGGTCGGGGACCATGCGTCCGAGCGCCTTGCCGCTGTTGCCGCCGGGCGTGGTTGAGCTCATCGGGAAACATTCATCCCACGACATGGCGTACATCGACATGGCTATGCCGATCTGGCGCAGATTGTTCTTGCACGCAGTGCGGCGGCCTTCTTCGCGCGCCCGGGCGAGCACGGGCAGCAGCATACTCGCCAGAATGGCAATGATAGCGATAACCACCAGAAGCTCGATCAGGGTAAATCCTTTTGTTTTCATGCGCACCACCTTTAGCCAGAGTAACGATAGGTCCATACAGTACACAACATTACAAAAGATAGTATACATCATAAAAAGCGGAATGTCAAGTTAAAACCGGCCTGATTTACGCCCGCCGGACCGCCGGGGCGATTTTTTTATGGCAAAGAGAGCGGCTTTGGGTACAATTAGGCCTTTCCGGACCGGCCGGTGCCGGTCTTTAAGTACACAGCCCCATAATAAAGGGGTCAAAAGAGGGCGCGCCGGTACCACCGTGGCATTCTTTTCCGCTGTAGGGGCACGGCATGCCGTGCCCTCGCTTGCGCCAGCTTGTGGACGGAGTCGATGAAGATCCAGCCCGGGCGACGCTTGTTTTGGGTCCAATTGGGTTGGGCACGGCATGCCGTGCCCCTACCAAACAAGATCCGGCTTGAACCAGCGTTCCGGAATCGGGTCATTATGATGATAGAGATCTGGCCCCTTAATTATGGGGCGCTGTTCTAAGTACAAAGTTTGGTTCAGGACGATTGTTATGGGCCGCACGATCACGGAAAAGATATTCGACTCCCACCTGGTGGAACAGCTCTCGGACGAGGAGTTCGTGCTCCGGTGCGATGTCGTCATGTGCCACGAGATCACCACGCCCATGGCCATCACCGATCTCCAGGAGCGGGGAATGGACCGGGTGTTCGACCCCGCCCGGATCAAGGCGGTGATCGACCATGTGACGCCCGCCAAGGATTCCAAGTCGGCGGTGCAGGCCAGGATCCTGCGCGACTGGGCCCGGCGGCACGCGATCAAGGATTTCTTCGATGTCGGCCGCAACGGCGTATGCCACGCGCTTTTCCCGGAGCAGGGGTTCATCCGGCCCGGGTTCGTGGCGATCATGGGCGACTCGCATACCTGCACTCACGGCGCGTTCGGCGCCTATGCCGCCGGCGTGGGGACCACCGATCTGGAAGTGGGCATCCTCAAGGGCATCTGCCGGTTCCAGAAGCCGCGCACGATCCGGGTGGTCGTCACCGGCGCCCTGTCCGAGGGCGTTTACCCCAAGGATGTGATCCTGCGGGTGATCAAGGAACTCACGGTCAACGGCGCCACGGACCGGGTGATCGAATTCCACGGGGATACGATCGCCGCCATGTCCATGGAAGGCCGCATGACCGTGGCCAACATGGCCGTGGAGGCGGGCGCCACCTCCGGCATCTGCCAGCCCGACGAGGTCACGGCCGCATATCTCCTGCCCCTCATGGCGGATGGCCCCAGGACCGTGGCCGCGCTGACGCAGTCGTTCGCCCAGTGGCGGAGCGATGCCGATGCCGTCTATGAGCGCACCGTGACCGTGGATGTGCGCAAGCTCGTTCCCCAGGTCACCTGCGGGTTCAAGCCCGATTGCGTGAAGGATGTCACCGAGGCGGCCGGTACGCCCGTGGACCAGGTCTACATCGGTTCATGCACCAATGGCCGGATCGAGGACCTGCGTGTGGCGGCCGCGATCCTGAAGGGCCGGCGCGTCGCCGACCGGGTGCGGGGCATCTTGTCCCCGGCCACGCCCGCCGTGTTCAGCCATGCCCTGGCCGAGGGGCTCATCGCCATCTTCATGCAGGCCGGCTTCTGCGTCACCAACCCCACCTGCGGGGCCTGCCTGGGCATGTCGAACGGCGTGCTGGCCCCGGGCGAGGTGTGCGCATCGACCACCAACCGCAATTTCAACGGCCGCATGGGCGCGGGCGGCATGGTCCACCTGATGTCGCCCGCCACGGCCGCGGCCACGGCGCTGGCCGGTGTGATCGCGGACCCAAGGAAGAAGCATTAGCCCCACAGAGAGCACAGAGAACCACAGAGGTTGGTATGGTTCGGAAAAGAAAAGATTTGCCACAAAGGGCACAAAAGCCTGCCCTCCGGCTTGACCGGACGGGGACACAAAGATTGATCCGGAGTTTTGATGAACTCGCAAAAAGTCCGTAATCTTTCTGTGCGCGCGCTTTACCCCGTAGCTGCGACCCTTGCGGTCGCCCATTCGGAGGCGGGGTCAAGCCCCGCAGCTACAAGGACTTGCGAGGAAGCATGGTTACCACCGGCAGGACCGTCCCGGGACCTGTGGAGCATGACAAAGATCCTTTTTGCGACTGTGCGCGCGCTTTACCCCGTAGCTGCGACCCTTGCGGTCGCCCATCCGGAGGCGGGGTCAAGCCCCGCAGCTACAAGGACTTGCGAGGAAGCATGGTTACCACCGGCAGAACCGTCCCGGGACTTGTGGAGCATGACAAAGATCCTTTTTGCGAGTCCGTCAAAAAGCTTGATAGACGAAACGCGGGGAAAAAGTATATACCTTGGGCTCCTCTTTGCAACAAAAAAAAATAAAAACCCGTAATCCCGGTTATCAGGAGAGCCACTTGCAAACCCCCCAAGAGTCAGCGAGCAAGCCACGGTCTGTGGTGGCGGCAACAAGAATAACCACTACATATAGAAGCGGTCAGGGGGTTTTGCAAGTGGCTCAGGAAGGAATGAACGACATGCTCCGCGCCATGCCCAGAAGCACGGTGGTCAGGAGCTCGACCGTGTGGTCGAGGTCGTCGAGCGACACGCATTCCACGGGCGTGTGCATGTACCGGTTGGGAATGGAGATGAGCGCGGCGGCGACGCCGGCGCGGTTGACCTGGATCATGTTGGCGTCCGTGCCCGTGGCGCGAGGCTCGGCCTGCATCTGCCAGGGGATGCGCTTCTTTTTAGCCGTGTCAACCAGGAGTTTGCCTAAAACGGGATTGATGTTCGCGCCCACATGGAGGATGGGTCCTTTGCCGAGGGCCACTTCGCCCACGCGCTTGGGCTCGCCGCCCGGGAAATCGGAGGCGAAGCCGACATCGATGGCTATGCCGGCATGGGGATCGATGCCGTAGGCGGCCGTACGCGCGCCGCGCAGGCCCAACTCCTCCTGCACGGTGCAGACGCCATAGACGGCTACATTGAGGCTCCGTTTGCGGCGCGCCAATTCGCGCATGGTCTCGGCCACCACGAAGGCGCCCACGCGGTCGTCGAAGCCACGGCCGGCAACGATGCCGTTCATAAGGGGATAGAACCCCGCGTCCACGGTGACCGCATCGCCCACGGCCGTGACCTTTTCAGCGTCCTTCTTATTCTTGGCGCCGATGTCGATCCACAGATCCTTGAGTTCCATGACCCGCTTGCGCTCCTCGGGATCGAGGAGATGGATGGGCTTTTTACCGATCACGCCGGGGATCGACCCGGTCCGGCCGTGGACGCGCACGCGCTGGCCGACCAGGATCACCGGGTCGTGGCCGCCGATGCCGTCGACATAGAGGAAGCCCTTTTCGTCGATGTAGGTGAGCATGAGGCCGATCTCGTCCGTGTGGCCGGCCAGCATCACCCGCAGGGGCGCTTTGGCGTTCAGGGTGGTGATGAGATTGCCGTGGACATCGTACCGCGTGTCGCACACGCCGCGCAGGTGTTTGGCGATCACCTTCTGGCCGGGGTGTTCGAAACCCGAGGGCGTGGGCACGGCGATGAGCTGTTCGAGGAAGGCCAGGCGGTCCTTGCGCATGCGGATCCCTTTCAGGGAAATGCCATGGAATGAAAAGAAACAATTATAGCGGTCAGCCCGGCCCTGTCAACACGGAAAACGGCTTGCCTGCGGCAAGCGGTCGGAAAGTCGGAATGGTCGGAAAGTCGGAATGGTCGGAAAGTCGGAAGGCCTGAATTGCAGATTTCCTGATCCCGGCGGAAAATGCTTTGGCACTTTTTGGCGTCAGCCAGGCGCATGAATCAACCATAGGCCGGTTTGGGTGGTGAGCCACTTGCAAACCCCCCTGACCGCTTCTATATGTAGTGGTTATTCTTGTTGCCGCCACCACAGACCGGGGCTTGCTCGCTGACTCTTGGGGGTTTTGCAAGTGGCTCTGGTTACCGTAGGGGCGGGTTTGAAACCCGCCCTTTATTGCCGTTTCGCGATTAGACGGGAGGGCGGGTTTTAAACCCGCCCCTACACGGTTGACATCCGGATGTTCCCCGTACAATCACCTGTGGGTCGAAAAGTGCCAAACCTTTTTCCGAAAAACATGACCGGTTACGGATAGGGATCAGGAAATCTGAATTGGGAATAGCCTGTTCTTCTTAAACCCCCACCCCCTTTGTGTTCTTTGTGACCGGAATTTACCCCGAGCAGTTGCTGCCTCGGGGTGGCAGATCATACCTCCGATCTGGATTTGTTGCAAGTTTCGGATCGCGTGCCTCCATCGTCCGGTGGCCGGCCCCCGATTACGCTTGACTTTGCCGGCCGTGACCATACAATTGTATTTTTACTTTGATACGGGGGTATTTGTATGAAGCATCTACTCTATGTCTTTGGGGTGGCCGCGGTCATTTGCTGGGCCGGGTGCGATGTGGCCGAAGATGACCCCGCGTACACAGCGGTCCTCCAGGCGGGCGCCGACGGCGCCTGGGACGATTATGCCGTGGCCGATCCATGCGTACTCTACGACACCACGACCTCCAGCTACAAGATGTATTACGCCGGGTGCCGCTCCGACGGCATTTACAAGATCGGCTACGCCGTTTCGACCGATGGGATCAGCTGGACCAAGCACAATATCGGCGACAACAACATCTGCATTCCCGCCGACATTGCCGGCTTGACCGCCGGCGGCGTGATCAGCCCGGCGGTGATCAAAACCGGGGCCGGCGCCTACCACATGTATTTCATCGGCAAGGACACCACCGGCATCCACCGGGCCGGGTATGCCTCCTCCGCCGACGGACTGACCTGGACCCTGCAGCTCACCGCCGTGCTGGCCCCCTCGGGCACCGCCGGCACCTTTGACGAAAAACAGATCACGGATATCTTCGCCCGCCTGGAAGGCACCATCTACCAGATCTGGTACACCGGCAGGGATGCCTCGAATTACCAGCGCATCGGTTACACCACCACGGCCACGCCCACGACCATCGTCCGCGCCGCCAGTCCGGCCCCCGGCTTGGCACTGCCCGCCTACGGGCCGTACGGACTGTTGAGCGCCCATGTGGTCCTCGACACCGCGGCCTCGCAATACTGGATGTGGCCGACGGCCCAGGGCACCCGCTTCGCGATCGCCACGGCCAAATCATCGGCGCCGGGCACCGGCTGGCTCCTGTCCAACGCCGCGGTGCTCTCCGCCGGCGATACGGGTTTTGACGAAGGCTGGGTCGGGCTGTGCGCCGTGATCAAGAACCCCGCCGGCAACGGCTACACCATGTGGTATACCGGATCGTCGGCCGACGGGCTCGCCATCGGCCACGCCACCTCGCCCGACGGCACGACCTGGGAAAAATACCGGCTGGAATAAACCCCTCATGACGCTCATCAATGCCATCCGGGCGGGGACCATTCCGCCCGCGGTCGTTATCTGTGCCCGCGCCGAAAAAATGCCCGCCGCCGAACTGGCCGCCGACATCGCCGCCGGGCGGACGGTGATCCCGCGCAACAGACTGCGCGACTTTCCGCCCCTCGCGGTGGGACGCGGCCTGCGGACCAAGGTCAACGCCAACATCGGCACATCCTCCGACCACAACGATCTCGCCGAGGAACTGCGCAAGCTCGAAACCGCCCTAACCGCGGGGGCCGACAGCATGATGGACCTCTCCACGGGCGGGGACCTCGACGCCATCCGCCGCACGCTCATCGCCAAAAGCCCGGTGATGTTCGGCACCGTGCCGATCTACCAGGTGTGGGCCGATGTCATCCACAGCGGCCGCGATATCCACGCCATCACCGGCGACATGCTCTTCGACGCCATCGCCGAACAGGCCCGCCAGGGCGTGGACTACATGACCGTCCACTGCGGCGTGACCCGGTCCAGCGCCGCGGCGCTCCAGTCCCGCCCGCGCGTGGCCGGAGTGGTCTCCAAGGGCGGGGCCCTGCTCATCGCCTGGATGAAACACCACGGCCGCGACAACCCGCTGTATGCCGAATTCGACCGCCTGCTCGACATCGCGGCCGAATACGATGTGACCCTGAGCCTCGGCGACGGCCTGCGGCCGGGCGCGATCGCCGATGCCGGCGACCCGGGCCAGCTGGCCGAACTCCGGGTGCTGGGCGAACTCCAACAGCGGGCCCTGGCCCGCGGCGTGCAGGTCATGATCGAGGGCCCGGGGCATGTGCCTCTCCACCTGATCGCCGACCAGGTCCGCATGGAAAAAGAGATCTGCCACGGCGCCCCCTTCTATGTGCTCGGCCCCCTCACCTGCGACTGCGCGGCCGGATACGACCACATCACCGCGGCCATCGGCGGCGCCATCGCCGCGGCCGCCGGCGCCGATTTCCTCTGCTATGTCACTCCCGCCGAACACCTGCGCCTGCCCACCATCGAGGACACGCGCAACGGCGTGCTGGCCGCGCGCATCGCCGCGCATTCGGGCGACATCGCCAAGGGCGTGCCCGGCGCGGCCGAGTACGACCGCGCATTCTCCAAGCACCGCCGCGACCTCAACTGGGAAGGCATGTACGCCATGGCGCTCGATCCCGGCCTGGCCCGCCAATACCGCCGCGAAAGCGAGAATTTCACCAAGGACCGCTGCACCATGTGCGGCGATCTGTGTGCCATCAAGCTGAACAGCAGTAAATAATTTCCGATTGACGATTTGCGATTGCCGATTTAAAACCCGGGCCTAAGTACACCGCCCCACAATTAAGGGGCCAGATCTGACGGACTCGCAAAAAGGATCTTTGTCATGCTCCACAGGTCCCGGGACGGTCCTGCCGGTGGTAACCATGCTTCCTCGCAAGTCCTTGTAGCTGCGGGGCTTGACCCGAATGGCACATAGATAAGGCACTATCTTTTCTT
>JBDREB010000395.1:0-9964 GCA_043820325.1 Planctomycetota bacterium
GCAGATTTCCTGATCCCGGCGGAAAATGCTTTGGCACTTTTTGGCGTCAGCCAGGCGCGTGAATCAACCATGGGCCGGTTTGGGTGGTTACCGTAGGGGCGGGTTTGAAACCCGCCCTTTATTGCCGTTTCGCGATTAGACGGGAGGGCGGATTTCAAACCCGCCCCTACACGGTTGACATCCGGATGTTCCCCGTACAATCACCTGTGGGTCGGAAAAGTGCCAAACCTTTTTCCGAAAACATGCCCGGTTACGGATAGGGATCAGGAAATCTGAAGGGGGGCGGATTCAGCGTTGCGCCAGATGGACCAGGGCAGCCGCCCCGACCAAGCCGGCATCGTTGCCAAGCGCCGCGGGCAGGATGGCCGTGGCCGCGAATGGATCGCGCAGGCTTTCCCGGCCGGCGACCTCCCGGACCCGGTCAAAGAGAATGTCACCGGCCGCGGACATGCCGCCGCCCAGCAGGATCACATCCGGGTTCAGGGCGTTGATGAGCGAACCGCAGAACACCCCCAGGTAGAACCCGGTCTCGCCGACCACTTCACTCGCCAGAGGCTCCCCCTCCCTGGCGGCGTCGCAGACCATCTTGGCGTCGATCCGGCCCGCATCCCCGCCGGCTTTCTGCATTACCAGCGTGTCAGTCCGGGAACCGAGCTTTTCGACATACCGTTTGAAGGTCGCGTTGGCCGAGGCGTAGGCTTCGATGCAGCCGGTCTTGCCGCAGGCGCATTTCCGGCCATCGAACGCAATGCTGACATGGCCGAGCTCGGCCGCCCAGCCCGTGGCACCGTCCATGATGGCCCCGTCGATCACCACCCCGCTGCCCACCCCCGTGCCGAGGGTCAGCACCACCACCACTTTCTTGCCGCGGCCGGCCCCCTTCCAGTATTCGGCCAGAGCGGCCACATTGCCGTCGTTGCCGAGCCAGGTCGGCAGGTTGATCCGCTCCTGCATGAGCCGGGCCACAGGGGTGTCCTGCCAGCCGGCGATGTTCACGACCTGCTTGACCACGCCGTGTTTGGTATCCACCGGCCCCGGCGTACCGATGCCCACACCGACGATGGCGGGCGTACGCAGGCCAGTGACGATGTCCACGAGCTTCTGGAGCACGGCGTCACCGCCCTTGTGGGCTTCGGTCTGGACCTGGATCCGCCGCCCGATGGTCCCGTCCGCGTCGACGACCGCGCCGACGATCTTGGTGCCGCCGATGTCAATGCCGATGGCCTGTGCGTTCTGCATGGTTTTCTCCTTGATCAAGCGAACAGGGTTGCCGTGTCCACAAGGGGCCAGGCCGCCGCCGGGTCCGGGCCGTACGGCAGGTCAGCCAGGATCGGCAAACGGGTAAGCGCGGCGATCTCCGCCGCGTTGGTGGCGATGGTCACATCGTCGTCGGGTGGAATGACGCGGTTCACAATGACGCCCGCGATGACCAACCCGTGACTGCGGGCCACCGCCACGGTCAGCAGGGTGTGATTGATCGCGCCCAGCCGGTTCGCTGCCACGATAACGAGCGGCAGGCCGATAAGCGCCGCCAGATCGGCCACGGTCCGGTCGGCCGCCAGGGGGACCAGCAGGCCGCCGATGCCTTCGACCACCAGACGGTCGTGGCGGCCGAGACGGGCCAGCGCCGCCCGGATTGCCACTTCATCGTACCGGTCGCCTTCGTGCCGGGCGGCCTGCCAGGGCGAGGCGGGCCGGCAGAACCGCACCGGGCACATATCCCCTTCGTCATCGGTCAGGCCCAGAGCCCGCAGCTCGGCCACATCCCCGCAGACCGGCCGGCCGTCGGCCGGCATACAGCCGGAGGCCACGGGTTTCATATACCCGACATCGATCCCCCGGGCCCGGGCCGCGCCGACCAGCAGGCGGGCGACAAAGGTCTTGCCCACGCCCGTATCGGTCCCGGTGATAAAAACGCCCCGTGCCATCCGATCCTCCCTAATCGCCTTCCCCGGCGGCGGGCACAGCCGGCAGGGGGCACCGCCTGACCGCCGCGGCCAGGGCTCGCTCCAGCCGTTCGATATGCGCCGGGGTATGACCGGCGGTCACGGAAAGCCGGATCAAACTGCGGCCGCGAGGCACGGTGGGCGGCCGGACGGCCACGGCCAGGATCCCGTACTCCCGAAGGCAGGCGGCGACGGCAAGCGCCACCGCATCGGTGCCCGCATGAATGGGGATGATATGGGAACCGGTCCCCGCCGGCACGGCCAGCCCGCGGGCGGCCAGGGCGGCGCGCACGGCAATGACATTGCGGGCCAGCCGGGCCCGCAGCGCCCCGCCCTCGATGCGGATGATCGCCACGGCGGCCCGCACCGCGGCGGCGACCATGGGTGACAGCCCGGTGGTATAGATGAAACTGCGGCTGGTGTTGACCAGGTAGTCGATCAGGTCGGCGCTGCCGGCGATGGCACCCCCCTGGCCGCCGAGGGCCTTGGAAAGCGTTATTGTGACCGCTTCGGCCCGGATCCCGGTCTCCTCGAGCAGGCCCGCCCCCGTAGGGCCGCGCACCCCCAGGGCGTGGGCTTCATCCACCACCAGCAAGGCGTCCCGGCGCGCGGCGGCCGCCCGCAGGCCGGCCAGCGGCGCCAGGTCGCCGGTCATGCTGAAGATCGATTCCGTCACCACCGCCCGGAGCGGCGCCCCGGGGTCGGCGAATGTGATGCGGCCGGGCTGGTTGTGCGGGAACCGCCGGTATCGTCCGCCTCCGAGAACGAGGCCGTCGTAGAGCGAAGCGTGCCCCAGCCGGTCGATGGCCACGCTCCCCTCCCGTCCCAGGGCGGCCATGAGACCGAGATCGGCCATGTACCCCGCGGGGAAGACCAATGCGCGCTCCATGCCCAGCCATGCGGCCAGGTCGGCCTCCAGATCGCGGTGGACGGCAAGGCTGCCCGAAATAAGGCGCGAGGCGCGGCTGCCGGTGCCGAACTCCCGGGCGGCGGCGGCGGCGGCGGCGATCACGCGGGCATCCTGGCTCAAGTTAAGATAGTCGTTCGATGAAAAATTGACCAGCCGGGCGTCACCGTCGGCGACTTCAAGGCCCCGCACGCCATCCAGGGTCCGGAGCCCGCGCAACCGGTCCTCCGACCGGAGCGCGGCGAGACGGCGGCGGAACAGGTCCATGCCGGAGACCGTGCGGTCAGCGGCCGTCGCGCAGACGGTCACCCAGACGGGGGTCGAGCGCGGGTATGGCATGGATGCGCTGGACGGTTTGATCCACATCGTAGGCCACCCGGCGGAAACGGATGTTCCGTTCGCCGTCAAAGAGCACATAGCACGCCCGGGGATCAAGGTCCCGCGGCTGGCCCACGGAACCGATGTTGATCAGGTATTTCCGTCCGGGATCCAGTTCCATCCGGTCGTCCACCAGTTGGTCGGGGCGCAGGCAGTGGTAATCGTCGGTGAACACGGCCGGACGGTGGGTGTGCCCGATGAAACAGAGGTGCTCGACCTTGTCGAAGATCAGCTTCATTTTGTCGCTCACCCCCAACCCCATGTCCTCCACATCCGATTCCTTGACATAATCCATGATGGGATCGAGCGGCGAGGCATGCAGGTAGTGGATGCGCCCCTCCTTGTGGGTCTGGGGCAGGTTCTCGATCCATTTCCAACGCCGCCGGGCGGCAAAATCAAGGAGGCCGGGTTTCATCCTGGTCCGGGTCCACTCGATCGCCTCGCGGGCGTATTTGTTGAACCCGAACGGCATTTTCACCAACCCGAAATCATGGTTGCCCATGGTGCTCATGGTACAGACGGCCATGACGATGTCCACGCAGGGGATGGGATCGGGCCCGTACCCGATGACATCGCCGATGCAATAGACCGTCCGGGCATCCTGCTCGCGCAGGTCCTTCATCACCGCCTCGAGCGCGGCCAGGTTGCTGTGGATATCGGATATGATCGCGATCGTCATGCGCCCCACCCGAAAAATTCGACGGCGTTGCCGAAGAGCGCCGCGGCCGTGCGGTCGGGCGGCTGATGCTGGAGCTCGGCCACGGCCGCGACCACGGCCCCGACCCGCGCGGGTTCGTTGCGTGTGCCGCGCGCCCCCTCGGGTGCCAGGTAGGGCGCGTCCGTTTCGGTCATGAGCGACCGCAGCGGCACCCGGCCGATCACATCCCGCTGCGCCCCGGCGTTCTTATAGGTCAGGGTGCAGGTGAAGGAGAGCTTAAACCCCATGTCCAGGTAATCGGCGGCATCGGCATAGGTGCCGGAAAAGCAGTGGACCACCGCCCCGCCCTTCAGGTGGCCGGCATAGTCGCGCAGGATCGCCCGCATCCGTTCATGCGCCTTGCGGCAGTGGAGGATGACGGGTTTGCGGAGAACCAGGGCCATTTCGACCTGGCGGATGAAGAAATCCTCCTCGCGCTCGGGGGGCCCGTAGGCGTGGTGCCGGTCCAGACCGATCTCCCCCACCGCGACCACGCGATCGCCGCCATCCAAAAGCTCCCTGAGTTCGGCCAGGTCGTCGCTGGAGGCATTGGGTATATCGTAGGGAGTCAGGCCGCCCGCCACGGCAATCCGCACGCCGGGCGCCTGCGCCTCGGCCAGGCCCAGCGCTTTGCGGAGGTCGGCCGTCCCGGTGCCGATCGTGACAAGGGCGCGGACCCCTTCGGCCGCGGCCCGGGTCAGCGTCGCCTCGCGGTCGGCATCGAACTGCACATCGGTCAGGTGGCAGTGGGTGTCAAACAGATCCATGCCCATCCTCACACCGGCAGGAGAAAGGCGCCCGCGAAATGACGGATGGCCGCGTCGCCTGAAGCGCCCTCCGTAACGGCGATGACATCGAACCGGAACGAGAGCCCGTCATACTGGTTCTCGGCCACGAAACAACGCGCCGCCCGTACCAGGTGCTGTTGTTTGACGCGGTTGACGGCGGCCACCGGACCCCCGAATCCTTGGGAATGCCTGGTCTTGACTTCCACAAAAACAACGGTATCACCGTCCAGGGCGATGAGATCGATCTCCGCGTGCGCGCGGCTGTAATTACGTTTCAATATCCGGCAGCCGCGGCGAATCAGGAATTCCGCCGCCACATCTTCTCCCCGTTTACCTTCGGCGAGGTTACTGTTCTTTCCCCGCTTCGCCGGCAAACCGTTTCTCTTTTACCTGCGAGGCGGCCTTGCCCTTGAGGTTCCGGAGGTAATAGAGCTTGGACCGCCGGACATCGCCGCTCCGGAGCATCTCGACCTTGTCGATATGGGGGGACTGCAGGGGGAACACCCGTTCCACGCCGATACCGCCGGTCAGGTGGCGCAGGGTGAGCATACGGCCCATACCGCGCCCCTTATCGGCGATCACGATACCCTTGAAGCGCTGGATGACCTCCTTGTCGCCTTCGATGATCTTGAAATGCACGGTGACCGTATCACCGATGCCGAACGGGGGGAAATTCGTGGCCGGCACATTCGCGGCCATGTTTTCCAGAAGATGCGCACCGGAATTCATGATTCTTCCTGTTCGAAAAGGTTGAACGGACGGGCACGGTAAAGTAAAACATGCATTATAATCAGGTTGGAAACCAAGTCAAGTTATTTTTCCGCCCCCCCCCATCCGCCCCGGTCAATACATGAGCACCGGCCGTTCCAACGGATCGATCCCGAGGGCCCGGATGCGCTCCCGCAAGCCGTCCGCCTCATGCCGGCGGCCGGTGGCCTGGTATACCGTGTAAAGCAACTTCATGTGTTCCACATCGTCCATGACCGGCGCCTCCCAGCGGATGAGGGCGGAGAGCAGGTCCTCGGCCTGCCGGTATCGGCCCAGGCGCACACAGACCTCCGCCAGCAGCCCCCGGATCCCGCGATCCTCCGGATGCAGCGCCACGATCTCCTCGGCCACGGCCGCCGCCTCCGACAGCTTGTCATTGGAGATCAGGATGTTCAAGAGCACCTCCCGGCCGGTCCGGTCGAACCGGTCCAGCGCCACGGCCGTCTTGATCAGTTCCTCCGCCCTGGCCAGATCGCCGCGCCGGCCCAGGATGATCCCCTGCAGAAAGTACCCTTCCGCCGCCAGGGGGTTGATGGCCAGGATCTCGTCGAACTGGCGTTCAGCCCCGGCCTCGTCGCCGGCGGCCTTCAGGAGCACGGCATAGTTGTACCGCACGGGTATGTCATCCGGCGTATACTTCAGGGCTTCGGCATAACAGGCCATGCCCTTCGCCCGGTCCCCCAGCAGGGCATAGACATACCCGAGCCGTTTGTACACCTCGAACGGCTGCGGCGCGGTGTTGAGGTTGGCCACCAGCAGATCGCGCGCGCCCAGGTAATCCCCCTGTTTGATCAGGATCCCCGCCTTGATGGGGACCAGCGCCCCCTCCGTATCCGGTCGGTCCAATAGGAGCCGGAACAGCTTGTCCGCCTCCGCCTGCCGGCCGGCCCCTTCCAGGATCAGCCCCAGGTTATAGGCGGCATCGGCATTGGCGGGATCATGCTGCAGAGCCAGTTCGAACTCACGCCGGGCTTCCGCGCTCTGCCCCAGTCGCATGTAGATCTGCCCCAGCTGGAAATGGCCCCAGGCCCAGTCGGGCGCGTACCGGATGCTGCGCAGGAGGAATTCCACGGCCTGAAACGGGTTGCCCTGATGGTACTTGACCACGCCGATGCCGGCCAGCGAACCGGGGTTGTTCTCCTCCTTGGCCAGGATATAATTGAAATTCTCCGAAGCTTCCTCGATGCGGTTGTTGAAGAATGCGGCCACGGCCAGGTAGAAACGGCCATAGAGGAAGGTGGGGTCGAACTGCCGCACGCGCCGGAGCATGGGCAACGCCTTGTCGGCCGACCCCATTTCGATGTACAGGACACCCAGGCGGAAGAAAGGCCGGTAGTTGTCGGCCCGTGCGGCCGCCTTCTCGTAGCAGGCGATGGCCCGGTATCGCCGGCCCATTTTTTCATAACAGATGCCGAGGTAGTACTGCGCCTCCCAGTCGTCCGGCGCGGCCTGTAGGCGGGTTTCCAGTCCGGCCGCCGCCCCCGCATAATCCTGGCCGTTCATCCGGTCCAGATAGGCCAAATAGGGATCGACCGGCGGCAGAACGGCCAGCCCGCATCCGCAGAAGAGGACCAGGGCCAAGGCGCTCAACCGCCACAGGCGGCCCCCCCCCAGGATGGTCATGCGCCGCTCAAAGGCAGTTAGAACCGGACTTCCGGCGGGCGTGTACCCTGAACGGCAAAACCATCGAATGCCGCATCCGGATCGCGGTCCACGAATAATCCCACCTGCCCGGGGGTAAGGTTTTCGACCGTCCCGCGCAGGACCATGTTGTTGCGGATCTCCACCATGATATTGTCACCCTGCACGCTGACCTGGATCGGGATGAATACGCCGACTTCAGGCCGCATCCCGGTACGAGTTGCTAGGCTCGTCTCCTCCGTCCCCTTGATCTGCACCAGTTCGTATTTGCCATCGATCGTCCACCGGAACACAATGGCGCCCGTATTGGTGTAATTCACAACCAGACCGAGAGCCCCTTCCCCGCTCGTTTTGCACACCGCGGTGATGATGCAGTCGGTGAACTGGGGGGCCTTCCACAGCAGCATGCCCTTATCTTCGCTGCTGGAATGGACCACCGTACCCTGCCGGGAGAGCCAGGCCCCCTTGTTCATTACCCGCCAGTTGTCGCTCAGGTTGGTATCTTCGAATTTGTCCTCATATACCGGCGTGGGCCCCGCCGCCGCACCCGATCCCGCCGCGGGGCGGGCGGCCGCCGTACTGCGTTTGGCGGCCAGGGCATACTTGACCCCCTTGACATCCACCCAGGCTAGGATGTCCTGGTTCAGCCCCGCTTCGTTCCCGCCGATGGTCCGCATTTTCTGGGGCCCCAGGCTCTGTTCCGCCCCGTTGCCGTCGCGGAACTGGACCGTTCCCCCCGCCGTGGCGATGGTGACCGAACCACCGCGGACTTCCACATGGACATCGGCGCCGGCGCCGTAAATGTAGGTGGACCCGGCCTTGATGCGGAAATAGCCCGGACCGGCCTGGGGATCGATGACGGCCATGATCCGGCCTGAAGTCAGTTCAATGGTCGCCGCCAGGGGGTCGCTGAGGTCCTTCACCCCGGACCGGAAACTTGTGTTGCCGTCGACATAGACCAGCACTTCCTTGTCCAGGCTGATGCAGGCGAACCCTCCGCCGGCAAGCATGACGGATTTATTCTCAAAGATATTGGAACCGACCGATACCTTTTGGGTCTCCACGGTCATGCCGCCTTCGAGCGTGGCGATGCAGCCCAGATATTTGCCCACGGAGACGATCTGCCGGTTGACATCGGCCTGGACCGAGTTGGACTGGCCCCTGTTGTCAACACTTTCCTGATAGGTGGGCGCGGCCCCGGAAGTTTGTGAAACCCTGTACCCCATATATCCGCCGAAGGCCAGGAGGAGCAGTGCACCGATCCACACCAAAGCCATGAGCGGATTCGATTGCTCCCGCTTGCGGACACGGGGATGCGCCCCCGTGCTTTGCCGGCCGGCCGGTGCGGGCGTCCGTGTGGGACCGCCCGCCTGCGGGCGGGGCTCGGCCGCGGTGCCGTGCTTGGGGCGGGGTTCCGCAGCCGTTTTGGGCCGGGCCTTGGCCGCGGGGCCGGAAACAGCCTTGGGAACGGCCGCCTTCCGTTTCTTTTCCTCAATGGCATCCTTGAGCGCCTGGACCTCGTTGACATCCGTATCGCTGATACGGCCGGTGGCGACATCACCCGCCGCGGCGGCCTTGCCGCCCATCGCCAGTTTCACCACCTCGTTATGCTCGTCCTTAAAATTCCTGCCGGCGGCTTTGGCCGACTCCGCCAGGGTCACCAGGCGTTCCAGACAGAGCGTGCAGGTGTTGCAATGGTTCACGACCTCGTTCTTGACGGCCTCCCCGGCCGTTCCGTCCACGAACGACTTGAGAACATCCAGACCTATGCAAGTGCCCATGGTCCCTACCCCTTCACCTGCTGGGTGGATTTGCCGTCCTGGGCCTTGAAAAGCCCTTCATCGTCCGTTTCGGCCGCTGCGCCGCCGCGCAGGGCGCCGATCAGCTCGGCCAGGCGTTTATTGGTGATCCCCGAGTATTCGGCCGCCTCGCTGATGCTGATGGCCATCAGGCCGTAGAGCCGCAGCCCCAGTTTTTCACGGCTGGCCAGCCCCGGCAGAACGCGGTCGACCGTGTCCAGCGGAATATCATGCTGGAACTTGAACTCCAGTCCCCGCTTCTTGCAGAACGCCAGCACCCCGGCCTGCGCCATGCGGCGCACATGGACCGGCAGGGTGACTTCGCCGATGCAACCGGCCAGCTTACCGGCCTTGATGCGGTTGAACACGGCCACCGTTTCCTGTTTGATCGTATCCGTATCCACGAGGGAAGGCGCGAGCCATTTCTCCACCAGGTGGAACACGAAGTTGAAATAGGTGCCGACCAGGATGGCCCAGGTCTTGGCATCGCCGGCCTGCACCTGCGCGATCAATTCTTCAGTTTTCATGGCATCTCCAACTCGAATGGAACCATTCATCGCATCCCACATTATAGACCCCGTATGAGCCCTTGTCAATAAAAAACGGCTCTTCCACCGCGTTTCGTGCAAACAATGAAAGTGCAGATTTCCTGATCCCGGCGGAAAATGCTTTGGCACTTTTTGGCGTCAGCCAAGCGCATGAATCAACCATAGGCCGGTTTGGGTGGTTACCGTAGGGGCGGGTTTGAAACCCGCCCTTTAGTGCCCGTAAATAAATAACCTATCCATTTCGCGTGCGGTGCAGAGTGATGGTTGGACAAACAGGTCAGGCACTGCCGCATCATTAAAGAGGTATAGCTGCCATGGTTGGCCCCCGCCACCAAACCCCGCACGCCCGGAAGGGACATGATCTTCCGTCCGCATCCGGCGTTGCTCGTCGACGCCAGATCTTTCCATTGATACGGCTCCTCCTCGCGCCTTGGCTGCGGACGGAATCTCTATGTCGAAATGGATACTTTATTCATTTACGGGCACTTACCG
>JBDREB010000396.1:0-2745 GCA_043820325.1 Planctomycetota bacterium
CCCCCTCACCCTGCCCTCCCCCGCGGGTGGGGAGGGTCGCGGGAAGGGCACAGCTGGCATAAACGCGGGCACATCGGGTTTGGGTGTTATTCACCTGTAGGGGCACGGCATGCCGTGCCCGAGGCGTTGAAAGCCGAAAGACAAGGGAAATTGGAAATAGCGGATATCGAAGCGAAGTATTGAGAATGCCGCCTTCCGGCGGCCACATCCGACTTTGGGACCCTTTGGACTTTGCGACTTTTCGACCGCTTGTCATAGGCCCCACGCCTTGGGCACGGCATGCCGTGCCCCTACGGGAGACGGGCGGGACGGGAAAACAAGAGAATATCGAATATCGAACACCGAATTTCGAATGTCGAAGTGAAAAATGATTATTGCCGCCCTCCGGCGGCCACATTGACTGTGTGACCCTTGTCGCTTTGGACCCCGGGTTGCCCCGAATCCCGAGCGCTCTTGGCGTCTCGGGACGCCCTTGGCGGCTCGGGGCGACTTTTCGACTTCTTTTCATGCCCTACTCCGCCACCGGCTTGAACCGCTTGAGCCGGTCGCGCAAAGTATTGCGGCTCACACCCAAAAGGGCGGCGGCCTTGACCTGGTTGCCGCCCGCATGCTCCAGGACATAGTCGAAGAGGTTTTTCTCGAAAAGGGCCAGCATGCGGTTGTAGAGGGCCCCGTGGTAGTTGGCCAGTTCCCCGTCGGGCACCATGCGCACCACCTGGCGGAACACGGCGTCCATGTCCCCTTCCGGCAGGCTGACGCCCCCCCGCCGCCATTGCCGAGGAATGGGAAATGCTCCTCCGTGAGCACCCCCTCGCGCGTCATGATCACGGCCCGCTCCACGGCGTTCTCCAGCTCCCGGATGTTGCCCGGCCAGTCGTAGGCCAGCACCTTGTGGATGAGCCCGTTGGAGACATTGCGGATACTGCGGCCGTGCTTGCGGTTGCTCTCGGTCAGGAAATAATTGAACAGGTCCACAATGTCGTCCTTGCGTTCCCGCAGGGGCGGCAGGGCGATGCGGATCACGCTCAGCCGGTAATAGAGGTCCTCCTTGAACTCGCCCCGCTTGACCCGCTCCTCGATGTCCGCCTTGGCCGCGGCGACGATGCGCACATCGGCGGTCAGGGTCTCCACCCCGCCCACGCGCTGGAACTCCTTCTGCTGGATCAGGCGCAGGATCTTGCTCTGCACAACGAGCGGCAGGGTGTCGATCTCGTCCAGGAAGAGGATCCCGCCCCGGCACGATTCCACCTTGCCGGGTTTGCGTCCCACCGCGCCG
The DNA here is from genome assembly GCA_043820325.1 of Planctomycetota bacterium. Lineage (GTDB taxonomy): Bacteria > Planctomycetota > JBDREB01 > JBDREB01 > JBDREB01 > JBDREB01. Next base: position 1,277 of record JBDREB010000396.1, read on the forward strand.
GTGAAGGCGCCCCGCTCGTAGCCGAAAAGTTCGCTTTCAAAAAGCGTCGCCGGGATGGCACTGCAGTTGATGATCGTGAACTTCCCCCCGGTCGCGCCGCTCACCTGGGCGATCATGCGGGCGACAAGTTCCTTGCCCGTGCCGCTTTCGCCCGTGATGAGCACATTGCTTTTGGTCTGCGCCACCTTGCCGATGGTCTTGTAGATCTCCAGCATGCCGGGATTGCGGCCCACCAGCCGCTCGGCACGCTTGGAATGGATGCTCGATTTCATCACCCGCCGGAAGGAACTGTCGGCGTTCATGGCGGCAAACTTAAGCGCCCGGGTCACCGCCTCCCGCAGCTGCGCGGGATCGGCCGGCTTGCCGACAAAATCGGCCGCGCCGTTCTGGACCGCCTCCACCGCGGTCATGGTGGAAGCGTCGGCCGCCATCACGACCACCGCCATCGCCGGGTAGGTCTCCCGCAGGGCCGCCAGGAGCGGCCGGCCATCGGGCGCGGTCAGACTGTTATCGATCACGGCAACAGTGGGCAGGTCGGCCCCGATCCGCTCCCATCCGGCCGCGGCGTCCGCACAGCCCTCCGCAGTCCAGCCGGCGCCGGTCAGTACCGCCATCGCCGCTGCAAGCGCGGCCGGGTCGGTGTCAATGACGATCGCATCCATGGTTCACCCCTTAATGCGGCCTGTGGCCGCGCCCCGGGAATGGCAAGGGTTACGAAGCCCGTTTCGGCAACGGTCAGGGTGAAGTGGCGGAAGATGAACGGTCATGTGCCGGCCCTCCAACCGTCACCGTTGCCCTGGCCGATACGGGCATCGTTACCGTAGCCCTTACTGTTGATGTGCATATCTGGCTGTTTTATCCGCATAAACATCGTCATGATCTCCGTAGGGATGCCTAAATATACTTCTTGACCGTCTTGAGCAGTTTCACATTATCGTACGGCTTGTCGATAAAGCTCACCGCGCCGCCGAGATAGCAGGACAGCTTCTTGGTCAGGGTGCCCTTTCCCGACAGGATGATGACGGGGATCTCGCGGGTTGGTTTGTGGGCCTGGATGAAGGAGAGGATCTCCTCCCTCGACCGGCCGGGCAGCATCAGGTCCAATATCACCAGGTCGGGGTTTTCAAGCAGGATCTGCTTTTCCCCGCCCTGCCCGGTCCCCGCCTCGACTACGGCGTAATTGGCGCCGGTGAGAAGTTCCCGCAGTGCTTCGCGGATCTGGGGTTCATCATCGATGACCAGGACCTTTTTGCGATCGCTCATGCTTTGTCTCCTTAGGCCCCGTTAAAAAATAAAGGTTGCAACTGCGCCGGAAATGAGTATAATTTCGGTTACTATTCAGGTGCTGATATCTGGTGGAATCCCTTTGGTCAAGGCACCTATGGCATCCATGACCTTACCGGTCTGCTTGACGGTTGTCGAGATGATTGAGCGAATAAGGCAGAAGTTATCTGCGCCATGCTTGGAGC
>JBDREB010000397.1:0-4275 GCA_043820325.1 Planctomycetota bacterium
AGGCAATTGGCGCCTTGCTACTCGAACTGAACGAATTATCTTTCCACCATCCCGAGACCGGAATGCGGATGATTTACACTCTTGCCTGACATGAAAATGCGCCAACCCATTTTCCGCCCGGATCAGGAAATCTGCAATTACGCCCGCACCCTGATCCTGGCCGCGGTGGTGGCGATCATGATGGTGCGCATGCTCCTCAACCTGGCGGTGGATGTGTTCAGCGGCCGGATGGGCACGGCCATGGGCAACGCTTTCGTGCGCGATCTCAGGAGCGCGATCTTCAACCACCTCCAGCTGCTTTCGTTCGGCTTCTTCGACAAGCGCCAGACCGGCGCCTTGCATTCGCGGGTGGCCTACGACACGGAGCGGCTGCAGGGCTTCATACTGGAAGGCGCCCTGCATTTTCTGCCCAACGCCCTGATCCTGCTCATCATCGTGATCGTCCTCTTCTTCATGAACTGGAAGCTCGCCCTGTGGGCGCTCCTCCCGGCGCCGCTGGTCTTTTTCGGCACGCTCTTCGGTTTCAAGCGCTTCGTGGGGCTGATCCACCGCTTCTTCGGCGCGCGCGCGCGCCTGGGGGCCGAGGTTACGGACGCCATATCCGGCATCCGCGTGGTGCGGGCCTTCGGCCAGGAGCAGAAATCGATCGCGCGGTTCGAGGAGCGCAACGACGAACTGTACGAGGCGCAGACCGGGTTCGAACGCTACATCTTCACCGTCTTCACCCTGTTGGGCGGCGTGAGCCAGCTGGGGTTCTTCCTGATCTACCTCTTGGGCGGGTACATGGTGCTCCGGGACGAGATCTCCGTGGGCATGTTCATGGCCTTCACCATGTACCTGGGCATGTTCATGCCCGCGGTGCGCACCCTCTCGCGCGTGGGGGAATGGCTGTCGCGCTCCCTGGCCGCGGCCCAGCGCGTCTTCGATGTGCTCGACACCGAACCGGAGGTCCGGAGCCTCGACGAAGGCGTGGACCTCACGCCCGTGAAGGGGGCGATCGCGTTCGAGAATGTCACTTTCGGGTACGATCCCTTCAAGCCCATCCTGAAGGGCGTGACCCTGGAAGTGAAGCCCGGGGAGATGATCGGCCTGGTGGGCGAATCGGGCGTGGGCAAGACCACCATCACCAACCTGATCTGCCGGTTCTACGATGTGCCCGAGGACGGCGGTCGGGTGCTCGTGGACGGCGTGCCCATCAAGCAGGTCCGCCTGCGCGCGCTGCGGCGGCAGATCGGCGTGGTCCTGCAGGAACCCTTCCTGTTCCAGGGGACGATCGCGGAGAATGTCGCCTTCTCCAAGCCCGACGCGACCATGGACGAGATCATCGCCGCGGCCCGCGCGGCCAACGCGCACGATTTCATCATGAAGTTCACCGACGGGTACGAGTCCCAGGTGGGCGAACGGGGCGGGCGCCTTTCGGCCGGCGAAAAACAGCGCGTTTCCATCGCGCGCGCCATCCTGCACGACCCGCGCATCCTGATCCTGGACGAGGCCACCTCATCGGTGGACACGGCCACGGAGTCCAAGATCCAGGAGGCGCTCGAGCGGCTCACCGCGGGCCGCACCACCTTCGCCATCGCCCACCGGCTGTCGACCCTGCGCAAGGCCGACCGGCTGGTGGTGCTCGAAAAGGGCGTGATCGCGGAGACCGGCACGCATCAGGAGCTGATGGATAAAAAGGGCGCGTTCTGGAAGCTCGTGACCGTGCAGAAGGAAGCGAGCGGAATCATCGAGGTGGGAGGCTGAACATGACGACCGAACTGGCCAAAAATTTCGGCGCCCGCCACCTCGATCCCGCCGGCCTGCGGTTCTTCACCAATCCCAACGGCGTGATCTGCCTCGAGCACGGCGACATGGTCTACTGGAAGATCTCCGCCCGGCGGGCCCTGCCCCATCAGGATCGGGACGATTACATTTTCCTCTACAATTACAACGACACGGAGATCGGTGCGATCCGGTGCCTGGCCGACCTGCCGGCCGCCGACCGGGCGGTGGTGGAGGCCCTGCTGGACCGGCGCTATTTCACCCGCGAGATCCGCGCGGTCCATTCCCTGACCGAGCGGTTCGATGTGCTCATCTTCAAAGTCCGCACTGACCGCAAGGATGAGGTGGAGTTCACCGTGATCCGGCCCAAGGACAACATCCACCGCCTGCGGAGCGGCGGGTTCGTGATCCTGGACGCCGACCACAACCTGTACCTGGTGCCGACCCGCGGCACACTGGCCTTTCGGGACCTGATCCGGATCGAACGGTATCTGTAATACAAAAATGCCGTCGGAAAGTCGCCCCTCAACGCGAAGCTTGCTCGGGGTCCAGAGCGAGAAAGTCGGAAGGTCGGAATGTCGGAAAGCCGGAACAGGAACGGATTCACCGCAAAGGCGCAAAGTTCGCAAAGGGTTTTTCTTAACTTCGAAGTTCGATGTTCGATATTATCCAGGTTCGCCATATCCCTTCCATAACCCCAACCACGCTTCCTTTGTGTTCTTTGTGCCCTTTGTGGCACATCCGGTCTTTTCCGTGCCATACCAACCTCTGTGGCACTCTGTGACCTCTGTGGCGGAATTCTCCTGATGCTCGGCCGCCTGACCCGCGATATCGCCGACCGCCGCGTCGCGCGGTCGCTCGAGCTCTCCACCTGGGACGGCATGGCGTGGGCCGTCTACTGGGGGCTGGCCGAGAACTTCCTGGCGCCGCTGGTCCTGGCCCTGGGGGCCTCGCCGGCGCAGGTGGCCTGGATCGCCGCGGCCTATGCCTGGGCCATCGGCCTGGCCAATCCCCTGGGCGCGGTGCTCATCGAGCATTTCCGCCGGCGGAAGATCATGGCCATGTGCACCGTCTGCGGCCATGCCGCCGCGACGGCCCTGGTCTTCCTCGTCGCCTGGCGGACGGGGAGCCCCAGCCTGGCCATCCTCATTTTCGCGGCCGGGGCCTTCTGCACCTTCCTGGGCAATCCCGGCTGGACCTCGTGGCAGAACGACCTCATCCCGCCCGCCATCCGGGGGGCCTACTGGGGCATGCGCAACCGGATCATCGGCATGGTCCAGCTGGGGGGCATGGTCGTGGCCGGTGTGAGCCTCCACTATGCGAAGACGGCCGGCCGGGAGATGCTCGCCTTCGGGGTGCTTTTCGGCGTCGCCGCCCTGGCGCGGCTCTCCTGCGTCTGGTTCGTGGCGGGCCAGTACGAACCGCCCATGGCCCCGCCGACCGCGGCCGGCCGGGAGTTCCGGTTCCTGACCTTCGTCGGCAAGCTCTTTACCACCAATTTCGGCCGGTTCGCCCTCTTCGTGATCCTGATCACCTTCAGCGTGAACGTCATGAACCCGCTGGTGGCCGTCTACCTCCTCCAGTCGCTCGAGTTCGGATACATCCAGTTCACGGCGATCGTGATGGCGCCCTTCATCACCTCGATCATATTCATGACCTACTGGGGCGCGCTGGGCGACCGGTACGGCAATCACCGCCTCATCATCGTCACCGCCCTGGGCATTCCGGTCATCATCCTGGGCTGGATCCTCCTCAAGAACTTCTACCTGCTGGTGCTTCTGCAGGTCTTCGCCGGGTTCGTGTGGGCGGGGTTCAACCTGGCGACCTTCAATTTCATCTTCGATGTGGTCCGGCGCGAGAATGTCCACAAGATCATGGCCTATTACCAGACCCTCAACAACCTGTGCACCATCGCCGGCGCCCTGGCCGGCGGCTGGCTCATCACCCGGGTCACCGGCCTGGAACTGCCCTTCCTGGCGCCGGGCAATTACGAGGTGGTCTTTCTCGCGGCCCTGGGGCTGGTCGTGCTGGTGATCGCGGGTTTCGCGCGGAGCTTCAAGGAAGTGCGCACGGTCGAGGACGCGCCCTCCCTGGACTACTTCTACCTCTACCGGCCCATGGCCCACCTCATGGACCAGTTCGAGCTCATGGGCTTCAAGCGCTCCGCGGACCCCGACGACCGCTAAGCCCCACCGCCCCGCAATAAAGGGGGCAAATCTCAATCAACAATTCGGAGCGCCGCAGTCCACGGCAACCCAGTCCGAGACTGTCCCGGTCGCGGCGATTCATAACGGCCGGATTCCGGATTGCGGGAGCAGACTGGGTCTGGTGCTTGCCCTGTTTTGTGGGGGGCGCGGCATGTTGCTTTGAACCCCGGGCGCCATTGGCGGCTCGGGGCCGTGCCCCTATCCGGGTTCTTCCGCCCCCGCTATTGTCTGGACCCTGAGCGTAGTCGAATGGGTAGGGGCGGGTCTGAGACCCGCCCGTCTTCGTTCCAGCCCCGCGTTCCGT
>JBDREB010000398.1:0-9988 GCA_043820325.1 Planctomycetota bacterium
GACAATACGATTATTATATCCGGCTATCGGATATTGTCAACAAAAAAACGGCATGAAAATATAAAAATGGGCAACCGCCATTATCCGTGGCCCCCACCCCAACCAACCACATTTTTCCATTCGAGTACCTGAATAGTAACAGAATGGAAGGCATCTTTGCAATGTATCCGTAAGATGAATTTTGACAACCGTTTTACCATAAGGATCATGTAACAATGAACGGCCTTCAGTTCCGCATCACCGTGAAAGACATCAAACCGCCGATCTGGAGGCGTATCATTGTGCCCGCCGATTATACATTTTGGGACCTCCATGAGGCCATCCAGGACGCGATGGGGTGGTCGGACAGCCATCTGCATGATTTCAATAACGGGACCTACGATTCCTTTCATATCGGTATTCCCGTGCCCGGAGGGGATGACCTCTTTGAGGTCCAGCCTGGCTGGATGATCAGGCTCCGGGATCACTTCGACTGCGTCGGTAAGACCATGACCTACCTCTATGATTTCGGCGATGGATGGCAACATACGGTCAAACTGGAAAAGATCATCGAGGAGGAAACCAGTGCCCCCAGATGCGTGGGAGGGAAACGCGCATGCCCGCCGGAGGATTGCGGCGGACTGGGTGGATATGAGAATTTCTGCGCCATAATGAAGATGAAGCAGGGGGAGGAATACAAGGAGCTGAAGGCGTGGTTCGGCAGGGACTATGATCCGGAAGCGTTCGATGCCGGAACGGTTGAATTCGATGATCCCCGCGTCCGGTTCAAGGAAATGCAGGCTTTTCAATAATTGTCCCGCTCGCAATACGATCAAAAGCCGTCATGGATAGAAACGGAGCGACACAATCATGGGCTTTGAAGACCTGACCTGGGAAGACCTCGAAGATTGGGCGGGGGCGAAGGTGCTTGGCCGCGGCAAGTCATACCGGCGCGAGGTCTCGGACCTGCGGATCGCATCCGACGGCCGCCTGCTGGCCTGGGTTCAGGGCGGGAGCCGGTACGCCACGCTGGTCAGCTTGGGCGCATTGGGCAAGCTCGATTCGATCTGTACCTGCCCTTACAGGGTTTCGTGCAAGCATGCGGTGGCCACGGTGCTGACCTATTTGGACACGGCGCAGGCCGGCGGCACGGTTCCGGCCGCGGCGGCGGACGACCGGCGGCTGAGACTGCTATCATCCGACGATGATGAAGATGATGAAGTTGAAGAAGTGGATGAGGACGGGGACGAAAGCGGAGATGAAGATGATCCGTCTTCTGCCGCCACGGTGAAGTCCGCAGGGAAGCGGCGTTCCGGCGGAAAGGCCGCCAATGCCGTGGCAGGCCACCTGGAATCGCTATCCCATACCGACCTGCTGGCGTTTGCCAAGGAACTGGCTGCCGCCGATCCGGATGTGCGGGAACGGGTTCTCGACAGGGCGCGGCTGAAATCAGGTTCAGTGGCCAAACTGGTAGCATCCATCCGGCGCGAGATCGAAGTGGTCGCTTCCGAGCCGGCCTGGGCAGATCGCTGGTCAGGCGAAAGCGCGATCCCCGATTACTCGCGTATCAAGGAACGGCTGGAAGCGCTCCTGGCTTCCGGCCATGCCGACGATGTGGTGGAACTGGGCGGGACTCTCCTTGAATGCGGGAGTCGCCAGATTGAGTTGTCGCACGACGAGGGGGAGATCGGCCAGGAAGTCGCCGAATGCATGGAAATCGCATTCCGGGCGCTGAGATCGTCCGGTAGGCCGGGGCCGGAGCGGCTGCTTTGGGAGGTGGACGCGCGGTTGAAGGACGACTACGGTATTTTCGACAGTATCAATGGACTTTGGAAGAACAGCACCGCGTTCAACAAGGCCGATTGGTCGACCGTGGCCGACGCTCTGACCCGGCGCATGGAGGCCATCCGCGTCACCGCCAAGGCGGATGGCACGGGATGCAGTACTGTGTATCAACGGAAATCCATCATGGATTGGCTCTTGAACGCGCTCGAACATGCCGGTCGCGCCGATGAGGCTACCGTCCTTCTAATTCGCGAGGCCGGGATTACGAACTGCTATATTGAGCTTGTCAACCACCTCCTGGCGAAAAAACAGCGGGATGCCGCCGAGGAATGGGCGCGCAAAGGGTTCGGGCAGACCATTGGGAATCTGTCCGGCATCGCATGGAGACTGGAGGAAAGACTGCGGGAGATCGCGAGGCGTAAGAAGAACGGCCCTCTGGTCGCCGCCTTCCGCGCCATGGAGTTTTTTGACCTTCCTGATGAGGGTCGCTACGCCGAAGTGCGGAAGGCTGTCGAACCGCTTGGGTATTGGGAGTCCATCCGGGAGATGCTCCTGCAATGGCTGGAGACGGGTGACCGACCGGACGGCGTGACGGCCGCATCCGGTTCACCCCGCGGCGGGCATACGAATGCGGCCCAGGTTTCGGTGTGGCCGCTTCCACCCACGGGGATCAACCTTCCTCACGCAAAGGATCGGTTTCCGTTCCCCCTGACAAGAAGCCTTATCGCCATTGCGATCAAGGAAAAGCGTAATGACGACATCTTGCGTTGGTATCACCACGGAAAACAACAGGGCGGATTGGGCATGGATGACCAGGGAGACGCAGTCGCCACGGCGGTGCAGAAAACACATCCGGATCAGGCGCTTGCAATTTGGAAGTCTTTGGCCGTAGCGCATATTGCGATGACAAAACCTTCCGCTTACAAGACGGCAGGCACATACTTGCGGAAGATGCGTACCGTATACGAAGAAATCGGACGACGCAACGAATGGGACGGCCTGCTGGCTCAGCTGCGCACCGAACACGCCCGTAAGCCCCGTATGGTGGAAATGCTGGATGGGCTGGAAGGCAAGCGTTCCCGGATACTCGATCGGTGACCCGATCCAAGCGACGCATTGGATAAATCTGAACAACACATGTGAAAAACACGACGCGTCTGGCCGTTGTTATTCAATAAGGAATGACATTCCTCTGCGGGGATTACCTTTTAATGCTTGATTTCCTCGTGGTGTCTTCCCAATTCTTTGCCGCCTACCTGAAATCTGTGGTTTCTGAAAGGAATTGCCATGGCCAAGATCACTTTCATGGGCGCCGGCAGCACGATCTTCGCTAAGAATGTACTCGGTGACACGATGCTGACCGAATCGCTGCGCAACGCCCACATCGCGCTGTATGATATCGACGGTACGCGGCTCAAGGAGTCGAAGCTGATGCTCGACAACCTGAACGCCGGGTGCAACGAGGGCCGGGCGAAGATCACCGCCCACCTCGGCGAAAAGAACCGGCGCGCCGCGCTCAAGGACGCCGATTTCGTGGTCGACGCCATCCAGGTCGGCGGCTACGAGCCCTCGACGGTGATCGACTTCGAGATCCCCAAGAAATACGGCTTGCGTCAGACGATCGCCGACACGCTCGGCATCGGCGGCATCATGCGCGGCCTGCGCACCATCCCCGTGCTGGCCGATTTCGCGGCCGACATGGAGGCCGTCTGCCCGGAGGCCTGGTTTTTGAACTACTCCAATCCCATGTCGATCCTGTCGGGATTCATGCAGCGTCACACCGCGATCAGGACCGTGGGTCTCTGTCATTCGGTCCAGGGCTGCGCCTGGGGGTTGCTGCGCGAACTGGGCATGGAGGACCGGTACAAGGGCTGCCGCTGGCATGTGGCCGGCATCAACCACATGTCGTGGCTCCTGTGGATCAGGGACAGGGACGGCAACGACCTCTACCCGGAGATCAAAAAGCGCGCTTTCAAAATGAACGACGAGGGCCGCAAACCGGGCGGCAAGAAGCACGGCGACATGGTGCGGTTCGAGATCATGCGCCACTTCGGGTATTACAACACGGAGTCTTCGGAACATACGGCCGAGTACCATCCCTATTTCATCAAGAACACCCACCCGGAACTGATCGGCGAGCTCAACATCCCGCTCGACGAGTACCCGCGGCGCTGCGTGGCCCAGATCCAGTATTGGGCCAAACAGCGCGATGAGATCGTGACCAACAAAAAGCTCACGCACCAGCGCACGCACGAGTACGCCTCGTGGATCATGGAGGCGATCGTCACCGACATCCCCTACGAGATCGGCGGCAATGTCCCCAACAACCGGGGCCTCATCACCAACCTGCCGGCCGAGGCCTGCGTGGAGGTGCCCTGCATGGTGAACCGCAACGGCGTACAGGGGTGCTTCGTAGGCGATCTGCCCGAACAGCTGGCGGCGCTTAATCGCACGCACATCAATGTCCACCTGCTCACCATCGCCGCGGCCGTCACGCGCAAACGGGACCTGGTCTACCAGGCGGCGATGCTCGATCCCCACACGCGGGCCGAACTCACCCTGGACGAGATCCGCAGCATGGTCGACGACCTGATCGAGGCCCACGGGGACATGCTCCCGAAGTTCAAGTGACCGCCCGCAGTGCTGAGGGATTGACCATGCCGCAGCCCAACATCCTGATCTTCATGACCGATCACCAGCGCGGGGACACGGTGCTTCCCGGCAGCCCGGTCCGCATGCCCAATGTCAACCGCCTGGCTACGGAGGGGGTGACTTTCAGCGAAACCTACTGCCCGTCCCCCCACTGCTGCCCGTCGCGGGCCACTTTTCACAGCGGGCTCTATCCCCAGCGCACCGGCATCTGGAACAATGTCTGCAACGGCCAGGCCCTACAGTACGGGCTGAACGAGGGCGTGCGCCTGTGGAGCGAGGACCTGGCCGCGGCCGGGTATACCATGGCGTATGTGGGCAAGTGGCATGTATCGGCCGAGGAGCGGCCATCCCAGAGGGGCTGGGTCCGCGATGCGCACGCCAGCGCCCTGGTCGGGATCCTGCACGGCCAGACCTGGGAGGAGTTCCGCGCTCTGGCCCGGGAACCGGACCCGGCCGTACGCCCCGAAGGGTATGTCCTGCGGCCGGGGTGGGGCACGGCCCAGGTCTACGGCACCGTGCCCGACGGCGAGCACGGCGACTTGGACCGGCTCGGCCACGGTCTCGGGGAGCTGGACCGGCTGACGGCCGGGAAGGAGCCGTGGGCCCTGTGCCTGAACACATCGGGACCGCACGACCCCTACCTCGTGCCACGGTCGTTCGTGGACCAGTACGACCTGGACCGGGTGTCCCTGCCGCCGAATTTCACCGACGCCATGGCGGATAAGCCGCGGATCTACGGCCGCATGCGGCGGCAGGTGTGGGGCCAGATGAGCGAACGGGAGTATCGGGAGGCGATCCGTCACTTCTGGGCGTACTGCACATTCATGGACGACCTGTTCGGCCGTCTGCTGGCGCGGCTCGAGGCCTCGGGCCAGGCCGACAACACCGTGGTGCTGTACATTTCCGACCACGGCGACTACTGCGGCGAGCACGGCCTGTTCGCCAAGGGCATACCCGCGTTCCACGGCGCCGACCATGTGCCTGCGGTCATGCGCTGGCCGGCCGGCATTGCGGCGCCGGGCCGCACCGTGGACGCGCTGGTGTCGCTGGCCGACTTCGCGCCCACATTCCTGGAGAGCGCCGGCATCGGCACGGACCGCGCCTTCTCCGGGCGCAGCCTCGTCCCGTTCCTCAGGGACCGGGTCCCGGACAACTGGCGGGACGACCTGCTCATGCTGTGCAACGGCGTGGAACTGTATTACACGCAGCGCATCCTCATGACCGGCCGCCACAAGTATGTGTACAACGGATTTGACGAGGACGAGCTGTATGACCGCACCCGTGACCCGCATGAAATGGTGAATCGTTCCGGTGACCCGGCATACACGGCGGTCAAGCGGGAAATGGTCGGCCGGATGTGGCGCGCCATGCACCGCGAAGGGGATACGGCCATCAATGCATACTTCACCGTGGCTCTGGCGCCTTGGGGGCCGGTTGAAGCCTGGCGGGATGCGGGGCGGCCGGATTAGGGTTGCATCTCCACCGGGTTGGATATAATAGGGTCGTCGTCATCTTCTTCAAGGAGGATCCTGTGCGTGCGATGATGTTCATATGCGCCGCCATCCTGTTCGGCTGCGGGACCGTCCCGCCCGCGCCGGTTCCGGCCACGCCTGCACCGGAAGCGGAAGCCGCTCCGCTCGCCGATCAATCCGTTGTTACGGTCATTGCGCCGGAACAACCGGCCGTGGAGGCGCCTGTCGAGGCTGTCGCCGCTCCCGTCGAGCCTACCCTGCCCGCGGCTGCGGCACGCGACCCGCGCTGGGCCCAGCCGATGACGAAACCGGGGCTGCCCAACCTGCACAAGGTTTCGGATGTCCTCTTCCGCGGCGCCCAGCCCACGGCCGAAGGTTTCAAGGAGCTCAAGGCCATGGGCATCCGTACGGTGGTGAACCTGCGTTCCTTTCATTCGGACCGCGACATGCTCGGTGACCTGGGTCTGACCTATGAGCATATTTACATGAAGGCCTGGCATGCGGAGGACGAGGATATCATCCGTTTCCTCAAGATCATCAATGACCCGGCCCGCCAGCCCGTTTTTGTTCACTGTCAACACGGCGCTGACCGGACCGGGACCGTGTGCGCCATCTACCGCATTGTGCTCCAGGGCTGGACCCAGGACGAAGCGATCCGGGAAATGACCGGGGGTGATTTCGGCTTCCATGAAATATGGGACAACCTGCCCGAATATATCAGCAATCTGGACCTGGCAAAGATCAGGAAGCAGGCGGGGATCACGAAACCCTGACATACCGGGAAGAACCGCGCCCGGCGGTGCTCTTTACCGGTGTATCGCATCGCTGAATGAAGTCATGATTCAAGGCAGGCACGCGTGAAAGAATTCCGCCACCGCCCGTTCAAGAGCGGGCGGCATGACGCGCACAAGGGGCATCATGATCACGACGATCACCATGACCGTCACGATCATGATCACCAACATGAACACGGCCATGATCACGGGCATGCCCATGAACACGCTTCTGGCGCGCCTGTGCCGACACCGCTGGAGGAATACAAGGCGCACGAGAAGCGGCGCTTGATACTGAGCATCGTCGTCACCGGCCTGGTGATGGTGGTGGAGATCGTGGGCGGGATCATGTCCAATTCCATGGCCTTGCTCTCCGACGCCGGCCACATGTTCACCCACATGTTCGCCCTGGGCATTGCCCTGGCCGCGATCTATATCGCTTCGCGCGACCCCCGCAGCCATCGCACCTTCGGGCTCTACCGTGTGGAGGTCCTGGCCGCGCTCCTCAACAGCCTGTTCCTTTTCGCGGTGACCGTGGGCATCGTATGGGAAAGCGTGGTCCTGCTCATGCACCCCGCCGAGGTCAAGGCTGTGGAAATGCTGGCTGTGGCCGCCCTGGGCCTGGTGGCGAACTTGGCGAGCATTTACCTCCTCCAGCACGCGGCGCACGGGGACATGAACATCAAATCGGCCTTCATCCATGTCATCGGCGACGCGGCCTCTTCCGTGGGCGTGGTGGTCGGCGCCATCGTGATCCACTACACCGGGTGGAACAGCATCGACCCGATCCTGGCCCTCGGCATCGCCCTGATCATCGCCCTGTGGGCGGTGGACATGTTCCGCGACGCGGTAAATGTGCTCCTGGAGACGGCGCCCAAGGGGATGGATGTGGACACCCTGCGCGCCGAATTGCAGCGGGAGTTCCCCGAGCTCGGCACGATCTACGACCTGCACATCTGGGTGATCACCACCAACATGTACATGTTCTCCGCGCACATCGCCCTGGCGCGGCGGCATGTCGACACCATGGACAGCCTGCGTGACCGGATCAACACCTGGCTCAGGGAACGGCATGAGATCGAGCACACGACCATCGAGTTCGACATCGAAAACGACCACCCGGCCGATACCGCCCCCTGAAAACGGCGGCGATGGCCGCCTCGCGCGGCGGCTCGACCGCCTGCGCGCGGATGCGGCCGCACGGGGCCTGACCCCCGCCATCCTGCGCCGGTTCCGCGCGCTCGTGCGCGACCACTATCGCCGTTGCGGGCGCGACCTGCCCTGGCGGCACACCACCGATCCCTATGCCGTGCTCGTGTCGGAGATCATGCTCCAGCAGACCCAGGTCGCGCGGGTGTGCGTTAAATTCCGGGAGTTCATGACCGCCTTTCCGGACCCGGCCGCCCTGGCCGTGGCACCGCCGCGGCAAGTACTCGCCGTGTGGCAGGGGATGGGGTACAACCGGCGGGCGCTCGCGCTCCAGCGCGCGGCGCAGGCGGTCATGGCCCGGCACGGCGGCCGCCTGCCTGCCGACCTGGACGGGCTCACGGCTCTTCCGGGGATCGGACCGGCCACGGCTGCCGATATCCTGGCTTTCGCGTTCAACAAATCGGATGTGGTGATCGAGACCAACATCCGGGCCGTCTTCATCCACCTCTTTTTCCCGGGCGGCCGGTCCGTTCCCGATGTGGCGCTTGCTCCCCTGGTGGCCCGGACCATGGACCGCCGCAACCCCCGCGACTGGTATAACGGCCTCATGGATCTCGGTACCGCGATCAAGCGTCTGCACGGCAATCCCGCCCGCCGCAGCGCGCATCATGTCCGGCAGTCGGCCTTCGAGGGTGCGAACCGGCAGTTGCGGAGCCGGATCCTCAAACTCCTCTTGGCGACCACCGGCGGCCTGACCGCCGCCGCGACCGCGCACCGGCTCGACCTTCCGGTGAACCGCGTCCGGGAGAACATGGCGCGGATGGCCGGGGAGGGATTGTTGCGGCTGAGCCATGGGAAGCACTGGATCTCATAAATTCAGTTTTAACCCATTAACCCAAGCAGTTTATCTCAATTGTCAGCGAAAGCGGCTCAGCGCACATGTGATACAATTACGGCAAACAAGATTGATTTTTTTGAAAAAGGAGTTGACATCGCATCGCCGCGCGGTATATTGGAGGAGCGGATAGAAACACCGTGAACCGGCACCGCAAGGTTGAAGAGTCTTGGTATGTTGAGCAGGGGAATGTGATTTGAAGATCGGCGGCGCAATCCTGATCGCGATCTTAATCGTGGGCGCGGCAATATACATTGCGCGCCCCTCCGCCCGGTTGTCATCCGGTAATCATCCCATTTCCACTCCCGCCACTGGAATGCATTCCAGCTCGGAAATCGGGGGGGCATCACCTGCATATCCGGCCTCTGAAACCAGCCCCGCTCCGCGCCAATCCGGCGATCCCGGCCCTGCCAATCAACCGCCCGTAAACCAACCTCCTATCCATATCCATCATTCCCCGGAAACGCCCTTCGGTGGTAAACTCCAGCCCGCAGCCGCATGGGGACCCGCGGAAGACTATAATGAAGCATATTACACAAAGGTCGATCCCGGCCGCATCCAGCAGACCCGACCGCTGAAAGAAGGCGAAGCCCTGCCCGCGATCCAAATCGCCGGCCCCGGCTTCCAATGGGTCCTTCCAGGGAAACCCTGTGATAACCCGTTGCGGGTAAACGTGCCCACGGGCATGCCCTGTACTTTCTACGCGGAAGACTGGGGCACCTTCCAGAACGGGAAAAACTGCATCACCGTTAAGGCCGATTCTACAGGCATTGCCGAGGCCTTCTACACGGCCCCTGCAAGCAAAGGCGGCTCCATGGTCCTGGCCCACTCGCCCGAGGCCATGGGCATCGCCCGGTTTTCGATCAAGGTCGTTTCTGAAGAAGAGCTGAAGAATATCCGGGAACGGAAAGAGACCGCAGACAGCTTTAAACCCTAAAAGGAGTATTTTATGAGTCGTTGGTTGAGTGGGTGTGTGGTCATTACGATCTGCCTCGTGGCGATGGGGGCTTACAGCAGCATCTACGCCGACACCTACGGTTGTGAGAACAGCAATGTCACTCCCGGTCCGACCCCTGGATGCACTACTTGCGGAAATATCACCAGTAAAGGCGGTGAAATCGAAAATGTCCCACCATGCCCCTGCAACACCGGCCAACCCCAAAGCGCCGAGGATACCGGCAATCTCCTGTCAAACGGCGGCTTCGGATGCCCGTCCTGCGGCAGTGGATCATCTGGTGCCGGAGCCGTATGCGGCGCCAACGCTGCTGAAGTCATCAATGCCC
>JBDREB010000399.1:0-9678 GCA_043820325.1 Planctomycetota bacterium
CATGTCCCTTCCGGGCGTGCGGGGTTTGGTGGCGGGGGGCAACCATGGCAGCTATACCTCTTTAATGATGCGGCAGTGCCTGACCTGTTTGTCAAACCATCACTCTGCACCGCACGCGAAATGGATAGGTTATTTATTTACGGGCACTAACCTTCATCCGGCTTAAGTGTTATGTCACTTGAGTTCCTCGCCCTTGGGCAGATCGTTGACCGAGCCCAGGCCGAAATACTCCAGGAATTCGCGGGTGGTGCCGTACAGAAGCGGCGCGCCCAGCTCCTCCGACCGCCCCTTGATGGTGACCAGGTTCTTTTCGACCAGGCCGTTGATGACGGGCAGACAGCCGACGCCGCGGATGGCCTCGATCTCGGCCCGGGTGATGGGCTGTTTGAAGGCGATGATGGCCAGGGTCTCCAGCGCGGCGTTGGATAGCTTGACCACGGGTTCCTTGGCCTCGAACCGTTCGATCCAGGCGGCGTAGGCCGGGTTGGAAAGGAACATGTAACCGCCCGCGATGTCCTGCAGGGTGAACCCGTGGTCGGCGACGGTCCGGGCCATGATCTCATCCAGCACCGACTTGATGGTCTCCGCGTCGGCCTCGGTGATGTTCGTCGTCAGGCGGCGCAGGGTCACGGGCTTCTTCGAGTAGAAGATGATCGCTTCAATGGCTTTTTTCAGTTCCTGCCTCTCCACGGGACGGTCCTCCTTGCTGGCGGCCGGGTTCATTTCCCGACCAGGTCGGTTTCGTAATGTTTGAGCTTGTGGGACTGGAGCGCGCGCGTGAACCGCTCCGCGTATTCGGGACTGATGCTCAGGTCGCTGGCGTTGAGGAGGCCCTGGATCCAGACCTGGATCTGGTCACCGCTCACGGCCTCATATTTCTGGTCGCGGGCCACGGCCGTCCGTACATCGCGGAAGAGCACGGTCACCGGCGGAATGCGTTCGATCACCTGGAGCAGAATGAAGCCCTCGCCCTCCACTTCGAGCGGCGTGCTGATCCGGCCCGGCTCGAGCCGGAACCCCACCTCGGCCACGATCCGGGCGACATCGTTGGCCCGGGCCTCGCTGTAGGCCCGGAAGGGTTCCATGTCCCCGCCGGTCACCCGTGCGCGCACATCCTGGGAATAGAGCCGCACGGCCTCCGGGAACGAGGTGGCGCCCGACTCGATCGCGCGTTTCACCTCCAGGAGCTTGTTCACGGCCTGCTCGCGGTCCCGGGTGTCGCCGGACCGCTCGCCCTTTTCCGTCGGCACGATCACGATCTTGCGCGCCCGGACCATCTCCTCCCGCCCATACCAGTCGTAATGCGCCTGAAAAAAGGCCGGCAGGGTTTCCTCGCCCGGTTCCGGGGCCAGGGCGCTGAGGTGTTTGCGGATGGCGATGCGCAGCAGGAAGCCGCGGTCCTCGCGGAGCCCCGCCTCGGTCATGTTCATGGTCTTGAGATATTCCTCGAACGGCACCCCCTTGAGTTCCGCGGCCATGGACCGCTGTTCGAATTTGAGGGCGTAATCGATGTCCGGTCCGTTCACCCGCACCCCTTCGCGGTCAAGGGCCTGCCAGACGACCTTTTCAGCCATGATCTGCTGGAACATGTTCTGACCGTGGGTCTCGATCAGCTTGTCGATGAATTCGGTCTCGGTCAGGGTCTTGCCATTGACATGCCCGATCTCGCGGGCCAATGCACCGCCGCCCACGCCCAGAAGCCGCCGCGGAACGGAAGTGCCGGCCGTGACCCGCACCGTCAGGCGGGTTTCGTACGGCAGAAGGTTGACCTCAGGCTCCATCCGCAATCCCCCGGGCAGGATGGCGACGGCCACATCGCACTGTCCCGGGTAGAAGGCCAGGTAATCGGCCGGCGTAAATGCGAAATTCAACTCCCGGCCGGGGGCCACCGCAATGACCGGCGGGCCCTCGGGGTCCAGGATATAGGGGCTCACCTCGGCCGAGACGCTCACCACGGCCCGCTGGGTATCTTTCACCAGAAAATCGTATTTACGCAGGACCACCCGTTCCATGACCAGCGTGACCGGCGCCGCCGCCCCGTTGCGGATGGTGAACGACAGGCCGGGGACCGGTGTGACGCCGAGGTCGCCGGGGACGGGTCCGTTGAACGACGCGGTGCAGGTCACCAGCGCCAATCCGCCGGATACGGGGCCGCCCATTCGACCGCCCGGCGATGCGGCCGGCTTGGTACCGGTCCAGACCGAGAACGCCATGGCGCCCAGGATGACACCGGTCAGCCCCAGTGCCACGGCCATGTTGCGGGAACGGTCCATAGGTGGGTCCCGTCAGGGAACATTCATCCGGATGTGATGGATCCGGACATGGATGTCGTCGAGTTTGATCACGGCCGTACCGGAGAACCCGGTCAGGCCGAGGGGGATCATGCCGGCCTTGAGGCCGCCCATGCCGATGGTGAGGTTGACGCCGTCGCGGGTGTCGAAGACCAGGGCCACGACCGCGCCCTGTTCCCGGGCGCGGGGGATGGTCTGCGTGTTCTCACCGGCAAATAGAATGAGCTCGGTCGGGTTGACATGCACGCCGCAGAGTCGGCCGGGGCCGTTACCCTCCAGATAGAAAGAAAGCGCGCCGCCGCCGTCGAGAAATTCCACGGAGATCTCGCCGGCACAGGCCCCAACCCGGTAGACGCGGTCGCGCACCTCCAGGGTCGTGCGGGCGCCGGCGGGTGATTCCAAATACCCCCGGGCGGTATCGAGCGACCATCCTTCCCAGCCGCCGCCGGACTTGAGGGCGGTCTGGTCTCCGGGTCCGGTGAAGTTGAGTTCCACGCCCGTTTCGCGCGGGGCGGCTGGCCGGGGCGCCGGCGCGACCGGGGCCGGCCGCGGCGGGGGCGCGGGGGCCGTCACCGCCGCGACGACCGGTATGACTGGCGCCTGGGGGACCGGTTTGTGTTTGAGATACCAGAACCCGCCCGTGGCGGCGAGCACGGCGATCACGACCACGGGCAGGAACTGACCCACCGCCTGGCGCCGGTCGGCCCGTTTGCGGCGCCGGGCCATGCCCTGCTTGACATCCGCGGCCGCGCCTTTGCGGGCCGACTGCGCGGCGGAACGCTGTTCTTCCACGCCCTTGAGCTGTTCCAGGGCCTCCTCGACCGCACCCATGTCGGCCGGACGGTCGGCGGGGTTCTTGGCCATCATCCACATGACGACCTTGGCCAGGCTTTCGGAGATGGTCACATCGTACTTGCGGGGCGAGACCACCGGTTCGGTCACCTGCTTGGTCAGGATCGACAGGACCGTGTCTCCCTCGAACGGCACGCGGCCGGTGAGCATATGGTACATGGTGGCGCCCAGGGAATAGATGTCCGTGCGGTGATCCACCTTCCCCTTGGTCGCCTGTTCGGGCGACATGTAATAGGGCGTGCCCATCACCACATCCGGGTCGCTGTCGAAGGTCCCCTTGCCGTAGATCTTGGCCAGCCCGAGGTCGGCCACCTTCACCGAGCCGGCCCGGTCGAGCAGGATGTTCTGGGGCTTGATGTCGCTGTGGATGATGCTGTTCTTATGGGCGTACTTCAAGGCCCCGGCCACCTGGGTGACGATGACCACGCTCTCGGCCGCGGTGAGCCTGCCCTTCCGTTCGAGGATGGCCTGGACATTCTCGCCGTCGACGAATTCCATCGACAGGTAGTAGATGTCCTCATCGGTCTTGCCGAAATCATGCACATTCACCACATGGGTGTGATTGAGCTGGCCGGCCACGCGGGCCTCGTGGATGAAGGCCTTGACATAGGCCGCGTCGCGCGTGACCTTTTCGGAGAGGACCTTGAGCGCCACCACCCGGTCCATCGAGATCTGGCGGGCCTTGTAGACCTTGCCCATGCCGCCCTCGCCCAGGCGCTGGAGGATCTTGTAGCCGGCGATCCGTTCGCCCAGCATCTCATCCAGGGGCGCCTTTTCGTAATACAGGCGGTGGGTGCCGATGGTGATGACATCCCCGCTCTTGAGGACCGTCTCGTTGATCTTGACGCCGTTGAGCAGGGTGCCGTTGTGGCTGCCCAGGTCCTTCACCTTGCAGGCGCCGCCCGACTCGAAGATCTCGGCATGGTCGCGCGAGCTCAAGTTGTCGATGACCACGATGTCATTGGTGGAGCGCCGGCCGATCTTGAGGATCCCCGTGATCGGGTATTCCCGGTCGGGCTGGCCTTCGACTTTGAGGATGATCTTCGCCATGCGTGCCGCCCCGGTCAGGCGCTCCAGATGAAATAGGCGCCCACGCGGAACCCGGGGCCATCCTTGGCCGGGAAGACGCGGGCAGTGCGCACCACGGCCCGCATCACGCCCGTGGCCAGGTAGATGCGCAGTTTGAGCATCGTATTGAGCGGCGGGGCCGCGTCGGCATGGAAGAGCACGCCGCCCGTGGAGAGGTCCAAAAGCTGGGTGATGTGCGAAGTATCGTCGGTGCCGTCGGCCTTGATGGGCGTGATCTCGACCTTGCCCGTGTATTCGATGCGCTTGTGCCGGCGTTTCTCCTGCTCGTGCACCTTATGGTCGATGAAGGCGTTCACCACCGCGGCGTCGTACCGGGTGCCGGCATGCGCCTTGAGAAAGGCAATGATCTCCTCGATCGTGTACCGCCCGCCCTCCGGTTTGACCCCGCGCGTGAAGAGGGTGTCGAACACATCGCATACCACAAGGATGCGCGCGGATTTCGAGATCTGATCGCCCTTCAGGCCGGCGGGCCGGCCCGTCCCGTCAAGGTGCTCGTGCCACTGCAGGGCCGTGTCGGCCGCCTCCTTGAGATCGGCCGGGAAGCGGATGCCCCGCACGATCGCCTCGGTGAAGAGCAGGTTCTGGCCCGACTCCTCCTCGATGCCAAGCGTGCCGATGTCGGCGTTCAGCGCCAGGCGGCCCAGGTTGTGGAGCGTGGCGGCCAGGGCGATGCATTCGAGTTCGCGACCCTTCAGGCCCATGGCCTCAGCCACGGTCAGGGCATACGCCGATACCCGCTGGGAATGGCCCACCGTGGCGGCATACTTGGCGTCCACGCCGTAGGCGATCGCGCTCAAGGCCGAGCGGGTGTATTCCTTCCATTCCTCCAGGCGCCGGCAGACGGTGACCGCGTTGCCGGCCTCGCGGCCGAAGGCCGTCAACAGGTCCTCGTCGGCGGGGCGGAACCGGCCGTCGGCCTTGTCCACCAGCTGGACCACGCCCACGATCTCGTTCCGGCCGGTCACCAGCGGCGCCGCCAGGATGTCGCGGAGCGTGTAGCCGCTCACACCGTCAATGGCCTCGTCAAAAAGCGGGGAGGCGGCGGCTTTTTCCACCAGCAGGCATTCGCCCTCTTCGGCCACACTTCCGGCGATGCCCCCGCCCTTGGGGAAGATGATCGGTTCGGTGTCGCCCGGACGGAGCCCTTCGATCTCGTTCCAGCCCGTTTTTATGAAGAACACGGCGCAATGGGCCACACCAAACACCCGGGAGCAGGCCACCCGGATGGCGGCCGCCAAGCCGGCCAGATCGGGCTGGTCAAAAAGCGCGGCGGTCAGTGCCCGGACTTTATCGGTATCCTTCTGTCCCATAAACGCCAACTCCCATGCCGGGTAAAGATCGAGCCATCCGAGCGATCCCGTCAGGCGGTCCTGAAAGGGAAGCCGCATTGTACGGCGGTTGCATGATAATTCAAGTCAAAAACAGTTGATTTATGGGTTTGCGCCGTACACTGTTAGCGGTTGGAAGATCATTTCTGCCGTTGTTACGGGAATCCGCATGCTGAACCGCCTGCCTGACCGCCATCCCATGGTGGTGCTGTTGGCGCCGTATGCCGCGGGCATTGTCACCGGGTACCTGGCCGGCCCCCTGCCCTGGCCGGGAATAACGGCCGCGGTAACGGTCGCCGCGGCGCTGGCGGCGCTGGCCGCCATGCGGCTGGGCAGGCGCCGGGCGCATCTGCTCCTCCTGGCGGCCCTTCTGCCGGCGGGGATACTCAATGTCCACCTGGCCCTCTATGTGACCGCGCCCGACGCGATCGGCCGGCTGGCCGACACCGGTATGCCGGTCGCGGTCCGGGGGCGGGTGGGGACCTGCCCCATTACGGTGCCGGAGAATGGAAACTCCCGCATGACCGTCGCCGTATTGGCGTGCGACACCGGGACCGGGTGGCACTCCGCCTCCGGCCGGCTGTTCGCCTACTTCGAGGGTGCCGCCATGCCCCCCGAACCGGGCGACACCATCGTGTTCACCGCCGCCATCCTGGCCATGAAAACACCCCGCAACCCGGGCGAGGAGGGCCTTTCGCGCAACCAGCGGCTCCAGCGCATCCAGGGGACGGTCTTCCTTGACCGGGACGGGTTCGCAATCCAGTCGCGCAGTCCCCTGCGGAGCATCCCTTTCCGGGCCCGGCGCGCCCTGAGCGCCCGTTTCGCCGACCTCTACGGCGACACCGCGCCCCTGATGGCCTCGCTGATGCTCGACATCCGCGACGGGATCACGGACGAACAGTGGGACTGGTTCCGCGGTTCAGGCACCGCCCATGTGCTGGCCGTGAGCGGCCTGAACGCCGCCCTGCTGGTTGCCATCGCCGGTCTCGCGCTGGTGGTCGTCGGCCTGCCCCTGGGACCGCGCACGGTCGGGACCCTGCTGGCGGCCGCGGCCTATACCGTTCTCTGCGGCGGCCAGGTCGCGGTGGTACGGACCGTCCTCATGGTCGGGGTCTACCTCGGCGCCCGCCTCCTGTGGCGCCGCGCCGTGGGTTACAACACCCTGGCCGCGGCCGCCCTGCTCATACTGGCGTGGGATCCCCTCCAATTCTTCACCGTGGGGTTCGTCCTCTCCTTCGGTGCCGTACTGGCGCTTATGGCCGCCACCCCCGTGATCAGCGCCATCCTGGAACCCCCGCCGCCCAGGGGCGCGGCCGCGCTCCTGCCCCCGCCGCCCGCCGTCGTCTTCGCGCGCAAGTGGGCCCGCGACGCACTGGCCGTATCCACCGCCGCCTGGCTGGGCACCGTACCGCTGGTGGCGCTCTTTTTCGGCCAGGTCACGCCCTATGCCGTGATCGCCAACCTGTTCGTCATCCCGCTGGTGGCGGTGATCATGGTCACGGGATTCGTGGTCCTCCTGACCGCCTTCATTCCCTGGGTGGCCGTCATCCCCGCGGCCGTGGGCGCCATTATGGGGCGTGCCCTTCTGGCCGCGGTCCATTTTTTCCGCGATCTGCCCGGCGCCATCCAGCCCGTGCCCCGCTTCCCTGTTATGCTCTATATCGGCATGGCCGTGGTGATCATCGTCGCCCACCACCGGGGATGGCTCGCCGACCGCCGCGCCCGCATCGGCGCCCTCCTCCTGGCCGCGGTGATCACCCTTGCCGCAACCCTCATGCTCCAGCCCCGGCCGGCCGGCCCGGAACTTGATATTCTCGATGTCGGCCACGGCGACTGCGCCATTATCCGCACCTCGGAGGCGCTGGTGATGGTCGACACGGGCAGTGCACGCCGGGGCCTCACCGTGGTCCGTTACCTCGAACAAGCCGGCATTCAGCGCATCGATGCGGTCGTCATTTCCCACTGGGACGAGGACCATGCCGGCAACCTGCCCCTCCTTATGCGGCGTTTCAAGGTGCAGAACCTCATCGTGCCCCGCAACGAGGCGGGCGACGGCTCCTTCCCCGGCTATGCCCTGGCGGCGGCCGCGCAGAATGGCGTGAACATCATCCCCGCCGCCACCGCGCAGACCCTGACGATCGGCGGCATAACGGTCGAGACCCTCACCCCGGCCCGGCCCTTCTTTTTCCCGGCCAACGACCGGTCGCTCGTGTGCAAGGTGCGTGCGGGCGAACGGACGGTCCTCTTCACCGGCGACATCGACGCGGCCGGCACCCGGATGCTGCTCGATGAGAAACCCGACCTGGCCTGCGACATACTGAAACTGCCCCACCACGGCCGCTCCGAAGGCTGTCCGGAGCTGTTGCAGGCCTGCCCCGCCGCCCTGGTGCTCCTCACCCAGGACGAGGCCGACCGTGTGCAGACCGTGGCTACCGGCCAGGCCCTCGCCGCCTCCGGCCGCAGGTATTACTCCACCGCCGACGGCGGCTTCGCCCGCATCCCGCTCACCGGCCCTCTGCGCGTGGAGGCATACCTCAAGCACGGGGAATGAAGAGTCACAGGTCACAAGTCGCAGGTCGCAGGTCTTTACTTGAGCATTGAGAATTGAGCATTGTGCGGTTTTCCGCCGTCAATTCCCCCGGTTTGTAGTCAAGCCCGTAAGGGCTGTTCCCCGGCCTTCCCTTCGGCATCCGTCATTGTCCGACTCGAAATCATTAAGGGCCCTCGGATGTCAGCCCGCTGATCTTGGCACAAATGGCCTTGAAGACCTTGTGGTATTTTACCTGGAAGGCAAGGAACAACACCCGGAAGAACAGGTAGGCGCCTACGCCACCGAAGACCATGTCGGGTGAATCGTGGGTCACCCCGAATACGATGGCCGGGCCGCAGCACGGTAACGCCTATTTCGATGATGACCGTTTCCCACCCCGACAACCGTGTGGCCCGGTCGATATATTTCGATTCCTCATCCGTGAACACCGGGCGGGCCGTGGCTTTTTCTACGCACATATGTTCCATTCCCTTCCTGACCTATCTTGCCGGTATTGCCGCCACCATGCCTTCCTCTTGTTTTCCATACATGCGCTCAGCGGTACAGTTTCAGTTTGGTATGTTTCGCAACATTCCGGAAATCGTCATCAAAAGTCAGCAGGGCGGCATTCCTTCGGATCGCCATCGCGGCCGGCAGGAGATCGATCGTCCCGCAGGTCAACTCCTTCTTTCTCAGGTCAACGCTCATCCTGGCGGCCAGGACATGGTCGGCAACCTCGGGTTCGATGCGGCCGATGCCGGTGATGATCGCTTCGATCTTCCGGAAGAGCGCTTCGTGCGTTATATGGGACAGAATTTCCTGGATGATAACCCCTGTGACGAATATCTCTTCGTTCTCAAGTATCTGATTGAATTCCCGTATTATGCTTATCCCCTTGACACCAGCGATGGATGCGATATCATTGGAGTATGGCACGACTTGAGTTTCCAAGAACATTGCGTGAGTTCCGAGCGCGTTTCGCGGGCGAGAACGAATGCTGCGAGTACCTGATACGGTCTCGGTGGCCCGAGGGGATGGCGTGCCCTCGATGCCAAGGGCGTCAGTTCTGGAGGCGAACCAGGCGGTGGCTGCACCAGTGCAAAGCGTGCGGCTTTGAAGTTTCGCCGACGGCAGGGACTCTGCTGCAGGATTCGCACATGCCGATCCGAGCGTGGTTTTGGACTGCGTATCTGGTGGCTACCCACACACCAGGCTTAAGCGCCAAACGACTACAACGCCAGTTGGGTTGCAGTTACAAGACGGCGTGGTACATGCTCCATCGCTTGCGCCGGGCCATGGAGGGACTTGCAAAACCTCTCGGTGAGGACTTATTGACATGGGCGATGACTTAATGACATGGTCGGGTTGCGTGTTGTGTGGGTGTCAAGGCCCTTAACTCGCGTCACCGGCGCCAGTTTCGGTCTTTGACGGACAGTCGCGATTCGGCGCCCACGGCCTCCGGTCATGTGGCCCCCGTCACCACCCGCAGTGGTGTTTTACGACAGTCGACCGTCCTACGCGCGGGGTTTCAGCACAGCATCGTGAGCAGTTGCTCGACAGCGATAACCAGCAAGCCGAAGGACAGGTG
>JBDREB010000400.1:0-14862 GCA_043820325.1 Planctomycetota bacterium
GCAATTGGCGCCTTGCTACTCGAACTGAACGAATTATCTTTCCACCATCCCGAGACCGGAATGCGGATGATTTACACTCTTGCCTGACATGAAAATGCGCCAACCCATTTTCCGCCCGGATCAGGAAATCTGCATTTACGAAGTCGCCCGCAAGTCCCCTTTTGTCCAGCCGTTCGTACCGGGCAAATCGTTCGAGGGGCGCGAGATCGTGTTCGCGCGTATCACCGACCCGGCGGTACCGGACAAGGATAAACAGATCGCCTTCGTCACCGGCGGTACGCACGGCAGTGAGGAAACGGGCCGCGCGTCGGCCATGGCCTTTCTGGAATGGCTTGCGCTGGACGCGGCCGCCGAGGCGACCCGGCGCAGTCAGGTGATCTACCTCACCACCTGCCTGAACCCGGACGGCTCGATCCGCAACTCCTACCACAACGCGCAGGATGTGAACATTTACAATTGTTTCAGAAGCGGGGAAATGGAACCGGCCGCGCACGAAGCCCGCATCCTGCGCGACCTGGTGCTGGAGCACAAGCCGGAGATCTGCATCGATGTCCACGGCCTGGCCGGCGGCGGCATGAACGACACCACCTACCTGCACGCCTGTTTTCCCTCAAATCTGACCTTCCCGTTCAGCCAGCTGATGGGACGGGACGCGCAGACCGCGGCCGAAGCGGCGGGCATCCCCCAGAGCGAGCCCAAGCTCCACGGCACCTTCCGTTCAGCCACCGAGCCCCTCCCCTACATGGCCTGGGCCCACGAGCGCCACAATTCCCTGTGCTTCACCGTGGAGACCACGGAAAACTACTACCCGCTCGAATACACCCGGGCCTCGGGACGCGCCAAGCTCTAGGCGCTCACGGCCTGGGGCAACCGCACCAACGCACCCCTGCCCTGGCCGGGTTACCCGGTGGACATCATTTCGGGCACTTCAATGTTCGCGATCATGCCGCTGGGAACGAATGCGGCCGAACGCCGCGCCAGCCGCGCCGAGATCTTCAGCGCCATTCCCGGCATGCCCAATTATCAGCGGGCGCACAATGACGGCGATGGCCGCCACTGCAAGCTGACCCTGAGCGTGGCCCAGACCTTTGCCGCGGTCCCGCGCGGGTTCGGCGCCATGACGCGGCTTATCCGCGGCGCGAAGATCGAGGAGATCCGCGTCATGGGCAAGCCCATCGATCCGGCCATCTGCCTGACCTGGACCGATCCCTGCAGTCAGTTCATCAAGGTGGATGTGGTCCGGCCCTTGGAAAAGGGTGAATACACGGTGGAGATCGTCTATACCCCGCCGTTCAAGCCGGCCTCCCAGCCGTGAGACAGGTTATCAAGCGTTTCTCGCGGAACTGCGCCACATATTTTGCAGATACAACCGGCAATCGGCTGGCGGAAACGATAGGCGTTACGGTCAACGGCTCACGGCATTCGGCCCGGACCAGGGCCATATACCACATAGCATCGGCCGTAACGCGTTTAGTTCTCGTAAGCCGCTCTTGGCCGTGCTGAAGAAGGTGGATTGTGGCGGCATACCACATGCGGATGCTCTTTTCCACATAGGCTCCGTGGGTCGCTATTGCACCTTGAAAGTCATAACGCCATACATATGAACCATTTGCATCCCAAGCGGCGAACTGGCACGGTTTGTGATAATATTTATGGGGTTGACGGACAAGTCCTTCGTCTGAACGAAAGGAACGCAGTATGGTTGAAGTAGGTCACGGCATCGTCCTCGCGGTCCTGCTGGCGCTGGGTATGATCAATCCCCAGGTCGTGGCGCCATCCGATCCGGCCAACCCGGGGGGTGACGGCAAGACGGCCACGCCAGCCGCGGTCCAGTATCTGCCCGCCGGCGCCGACGCGGTGGCGATGCTCAATGTATCCCCCGCGGTCTTCGCGCGCATGTCCGACCTGTGGCTCAAACAGGTGCTCACGAACCCCGAACTCCTGCGCACCATCGGGGCGAACATGCAGGGCGATTTCAAGGCGGCCCGCGATCTGCGGGTGATGCTGGGGATCTACCGGCAGATCCGGGCGATCGAGCCGCGCGAGATCGCCGCGGCCGCCTACCTGGACGCCGACAACCGCGCCCTGCGCATTCTGGCCGCCTTCACCTGCGGCCGTCCCGACCAGTTCAACTTCGTGACCGAGACCCTGGGCGTGGTACTTGAGGGCGACCGCAAAGCCGCGATCACCCACCGCGGGGAGTGGTCCCTGCTCAAGCCGGCCAAACTGCCGGAGGGCCGCGATTTCCTCCTGGCCTTCAACAAGGATGTCTTCCTGGTCGAATTCGCCCTGCACGGGCCCGTGGCGCTCATCGACCGCGTGTGCGCCGGCGGGTTCCCGCCCCTCTGCGGCACGCCCGGTTTCCCCGCCACGGCCCTCGCCGCCCGCGGCGACAGCGGCGACGCCCTCTTCGCGGCGATCGATTTCACCGGCCTCACGCCCAAACTGGCCCGCCTGCCCGGCAAAGGGATCCAGCAGCTGGTGACCATCGCCAACCCCGCCGGCCTCGGCCAGGCTATTTACACCATGCGTCCCGAGGGCGCCGGTTTCCGCGAGCGATTCGCGGTGATCGCGCCCGCGGCCGGGAGCCTGATCGCCCGTGCCGCCGCCTGCTCCAAGCCTTTGGACCGCCGCATCCTCGCCCTCGCCCCGGCCGGGGCGGTCGCCGTGCAGGCGGGCGGGTTCGATGCGGCCCGTTTCCTCACCGAACTCACCGCCGCCCTGCAGGCCGACCAGGCCACCGCGGGCGCGGCCCGCACCATCGAGGGGTTTCTGAACGAGACCGCGGCCATGGGCATCGACCTGCGGGGCAAGGTGGTCAACAACCTCGAAGGGAGCGGCCTTTTCTTCGTCACCCTGCCCGAGGGCGGGCTCCCCATGCCCGGGTTCGGCCTGATCCTGGAGACCCGGGACGCCCAGCCCATCATGGAGATCCTAGAACTCCTGCAGAACGACGACTTCCGGCTGAGCAAGCGTGATATCGCCGGCACCCCGGTTTTCACCTCCCAGATCAAGAATATCCGGGCCGTGGTGACCTTCGGCCCCGTGGGGGCCAAACGGGAATTCATGGTGGTGACCTCCTCCCCCGAGCTCTTCGCCGCCGTGGCCGCCGCCGCCGCCGATCCCGCCCCGCTCAAGTTCGCCGACCCCGCAAGCGCGGTGAACGACATGCTCCTCTACCAGTTTATCAACACCGCCCGGGTGGGCGGCCTGCTTTACACCCTCGGTCAGCCCCCGATCGCCCGGGCCGCGGAACGCAATCCCCTGCTTAAAGGGCTCAACCCGGCCGCCCTGCCCGCGGCCGATGTCCTTTTCGGCCAGGCGCCGCCGATCATCTCGGTCACCACCCGCGCCACGGGCACCGTCACCCTGAGCCCCTTCCCGATCACCCGGCTTTTAATGCTCATGCCGGCCGCCCTGCCCATCGCCGGCAATGAGTTCATGCGCGGCATCAACGGCCCGGCCATCCGTCTCTTCGAAGAAGAGAAGGAGTTCCAGGATCTGCAGAAGAAAAACGGGGAAAAGGGAGTGGATATTTTTTGAGCGGGCGGCACAGGCCGCAACTCAACCGGCTTACGGCATACGGAAACGAAAGGCGAATCGGCCGGTGCAATAAGTCCAAGCACCAAGCTCCAAATCCCAAATAAGCGGACGGAACCGGACCCAATGGGGCAAACAAATCCAGAATAATAACCATTGCCCCGTTTGTGGCCGATTGGGATCGCTTGTTCCTATTGGGATCGATGATTTGGAGCTTGTGATTTTCGCAACACTTTAGCCGAATGAAATGGCCGGGGTGTGGTTCGCCATGGAAAGCGCAGGAATTCACGCCAAAGACTGGATCCCCCGGTCAAGCCGTGGGATGACAGAAAATAATTGACATCGGCCATTAGGTCCGCCCCTTGTCATTGCCCGACAAGCCTGTCCTCCGGCTTGACCGGGGGAATCGGGCAATCCAGTCCGGAATGAATCGGTTGGTTTCATTCGGCACGCTAAAGTGTTACTGATTTTCATGTTGTTACGCTTGTCGTATCCGTAAGCCGGTGGCCGTTCCCGCTGCTGTACGACCCGCGTCTTCACTGCACGCCGTGGATAGCGGCGGCGATGGTGCCCATGAGCGCAGTGTCATACCCCATGCCCGACAGGCGCACACGCGGCACGGCCACGATGCGGAGATGGTCGCGCAGGATCCCATTGAGGTCCCTCACGAACCGCTCGCCCCGTCCGACGGCCACGCCGCCGCCCAGCACAATAAGGTCGGGCACGCACAGGGCCGCGATGTTGCGCAGCCCCTGCGCCAGGTTCCAGGTGACCTCGGCCCATTCGCTCTCGTCCAAATGCTCGGCCGGCTTGCCGTAGACGCGGCGGATGCCGTTGCCCGAGACCAGCGCCTCAAGGCAGTTCTTGACCCCGCATTCACAGGCCACCTTTTCCGGGTGGCTG
The DNA here is from genome assembly GCA_043820325.1 of Planctomycetota bacterium. Taxonomy (GTDB): domain Bacteria; phylum Planctomycetota; class JBDREB01; order JBDREB01; family JBDREB01; genus JBDREB01. The sequence continues at coordinate 4,444 of JBDREB010000400.1, forward strand.
ACGCGGGCGTCCACGGCCTGGTGCCCCACCTCGGGGTGACTGCCGCCGGTGCCGCGCATGATGCGGCCATTGTCCAGGAATCCGCCGCCCATGCCCGTGGAAACGGTGATGTAGAGCATGCGGGGCGCACGGTCCCCGCCGAAATGCCATTCGCCCAGCGCGGCGATATTGGTATCGACATCCACATGGAAGGGACAGCCCCAGCGTTCCCGCATGATCGCCTTCAGCGGCACATTGCGCCACTGAGGCTGGTGGAGAGGCGAAACCACGCCCGTTTCCCAGTCGAGCGGGCCGCCGATGGCCGCGCCCATCCCCGCGGGACGCTCCCCGGCCGCTACCTCGGCGATCATGGCATGGAGGAGCGCCAAGCTTTCTTCGAGGGGCCGGGGGGTCGGCTTCTGCACCCGCCGCAGGATGCGGCCGTCACCGTCGGCCGCGGCGACCATGAACTTGGTGCCGCCGGTGTCAAGGCCGATGAAGAGGGGCATTTCAGATCCTTATCGGACCGATCGGTCGCAGGCCGAAACGGTCCATGAACACGGGTTGGAACACAATCACCTGCTTGGCGGTCATGCTGTCCAGGAGATGGCCATCCATGTCGAAGCAGGCCAGGAAGGGATGCCGGGGGGTGAACGACAGGATTTGCGACTGGGCGCCGTGTTTGTCGGCGATCATGGCGGCGGAGAGCCGGCCGAGGTACTTGGGGCCCATCCGGAAACTCCTCCTAGCTTCGGTCGGCCGCCGGCGGGCGCGGTCAGCGCATCAGGATCAGTTTGCCCTTGCCGTCGTAGAGGACCAGCTGGCCGAAGGGGTCGACCGTATACAGGGTGGCATCCTGGTACAGGGCCGTTTCCTTGATGAACTGGACGAACGGCCGCCCGGCCGCGGCGGTGAAATCGATCTTCTGCACGCGGTTGGCGTCCGGGTCGGCGGCCACGCAGTAGCCGGCCTCGTCCAGACCGAGGTAGGTGACGGAGCCGAACTGCCCGATCTCCTTGGACCCCTTCTGACCGTAGGAAGCCTGGGCCACGCCGCGGGCATCATACTTGAGGATCGTGTAGAGTTTCTGGTCGTAGATGAAGATCGTGCCGCCGTCGGCCGCGACCGCGAGGAGCGCCGGGCGGACCATCTTGACGGAGGCGTTGACATCGCTGGCGAACACGGTCAAAAGCTTGCCATCGGGGCCGAACACGGTCACGCGCTTGAGATCGGTGTCGAGCACATACAGGTTGCCCCTGGCGTCCAGGGCGATATCGGCCGGTTTCATGAACTTGCCCGGTTCTTCGCCCTTGTCGCCCAGCGGCGCGACCTCCTCGCCCAGGTGGGTGTATTGGTGGACGCTGCGGTATTTGAGGTCCAGCACATAGACGAACTGGTCGTTGGCGGCGAGGCGCACGCCCTCGCCGATGGTGCCGTTCTTCTTGGAATTGCCGCCGATGACGCCCAGGCACCAGCCGTAGTAATCGAATTCCAGGATCTGGTAATACCGGGATTCGAGGAGGAATATGCGCTTGCCGGTGGCGGCGAGGGCCGTGCCCCCGGCCGTCAGGGTGACATCCATCCGGCCGGAGAACGAGCTGTCAAGGTTGTACCGGGTCATCTGGGTGGTGGCGGCGCTGGCCACATAGACCTGGCCCAGGGTGTTCACCGCCACGGAGGCGGGCCGGACCACATGGTGCCAGGCTTCTTTTTCGGCGCCCAGAAGCCCGATGAATTCGCCCGCGGTGGTGAACGCCATCACTTTTTCTTCGCCGGCGTCCAGAATGTAGAACCGGTTGTTGATGCGGTCCATCACCATGTCAACCAGGTTCATGTCCTCCGTGGCGGGGCAGAGGATCGTGCGGCGGTATTCCATCCTGTCGGAGAAGATCAGCACGCCGGGTTTGCCGGCGTCGAGCACGAACAGGCTGCCGTCACGCGCGATCTCGATATCGACCGGCTTCTGGAATTCGCCCTCGCCGGTGCCGGTCCTGCCGGCCCGGAAGCGCGACCGGCCGTCCGGGGCCAGGACTTCGACGCACTGGTTGTCGCTATCGACGATATAGATGGTGCCATCCCCGGCCACGGCCATGTCCACGGGATTGCCGAGGAAGCCGATCCCGCTCCCCTTGCCCGCACCGATCGTTCCCAGGTACTGGCCGTTCTTGGCGAAGATGCGGATGAAGCCGCCGTTGCCGTCGCAGACGAATATCTTGTCATCGGTCACATCAAAGCACAGCGGCGCCTTGAGGGTGAGCTCCTTCTCGCCGTCCTTGTACTGGCTGATCTTCTCCGGTTTGGAGGGGATGTCGAGGAAATGCCGGAAGATGCCGCCTTTTTTCTGGTCATTGACGAACAGATCGCCGTTGTTGTCGAACTTCATGGAGGTGAAGTAGAGATCGCCCACCGGGGTCAGGTCACGGCCCATGACGCGGGAGATGGCGAATTCGCGGCGGCTGCCCTCGGCGCGGCCGCGCGAACGCAGGACCACGGTCGCCTTGGAGGCGTTGCCCCAAGCGTCGGTGGCGGTGATGGTGATGGTGAATTCACCCTTGTCCAGGGGGGCCACCCACTTGTTCATCTGGCGCGTGGTCCGGCTCAAGGCCAGTTCGCCGCCCGTGGCGCTCCAGGCCAGTTCAAAGGCGTCGCCCTCGGTGTCGACCACGCTGGTATTGATCGAAATGGTCTTGCCACCGTCGATCTCGGTCACATCCGGGCGGACGCTGACGATCCGCGGGGGACTGTTCTCGTTGAGCTGTTCCAGCACCTGGATCACGGTCATGCCCTTGACCAGCTTGACGCCGTCGGTCACCGTCAGCACCTCGGCGTTCGATTCATGCGGCTCGACCGCGGTCACCCGCACCTTGGCGACCTCCTGTTCCTTTTTGAGCGCCACATCACCGGTCAGGGGCAGCCGGACGAGCTGGGTCTGGGAATAGACGGCGAACACATTGCCTTCCAGGACCCCCTCCTCCCGCCCCAGTGAGAGCCGCACGGCCGTGGTGCCGTTCACCGCCAGGACCAGGCCGATCTTCTGGTCGACCTTCGGGGCGGCCGCTTTTTCCGCGGCCGCGGTCCAAGTCGCCAGGCCGGCCGCAAGGGCGAGCATACATGTGAGCAAACGCGTCATTTACGGTTCCTTCCTTTTGGTGACAACTCCGGCAATGTTCCACTGGCCGTTGCGTTTGACCAGACGGAACTCGGCGTCATAGGCGACCTGGGTCGTCACGCCCTCTTCCGCACGGGTAAAAGCGATCTCCCAGGTCCCCTTCAGCGAGCAGGTATCGCGCTGCGGCGCCAAGTCGCACCGGTCGGCCGTCATCACCGACCGGATGCCGGTGAACGCGGCGAAAAAGGCCTTGAAATCATCGGTGGCCTGCGTGCGGAAGGCGATCGCCTCCGGATCGGCCAGCGAAAGGAGCCCGGCCAGGTCGCCCTGGTTCAGGAAATAGTCGAACTTGGCCAGGATCTCCCGCGAGACCTTTTCGTCCAGCAACCCCAGGAGCTCCGCGCGCCGGCCGTCATACCGGTCGCGGCCGGCCGGATCAAGCTCGCCCAGTTCGTTCAAAGCATCGATCGCGCCCCGTTCATTGCCGGCGCGCGCCCGTTCATCCACGGCCGCCACCAGTTCACGCACCCGCTCGCGGCGTTTGTCCTCGCGCGCCTTTTCTTCCAGGATGTTCTCAATGTCGGCCTTGAGCTTGACGGCCTTCTTCTTGAGATCGACGGCTTCGGCGACATTGTCGATCCCCTCCACGGCCAGGGCTTTGTCGGCATTCGTCAGGGATGCTTCGTACATGCCCTGCTGGAACGCCTCGTCGGCCTTGTTGAAGAAGGTGAAGCATTGCATGTAGGCGATCTGTTCCTTGCCGCTGAGACCGCCAGCGGTGGTGCCGGGCGTCGCGGGGGTCTCCGGCCGCGCGGCCAGTTTTTCCTCGCACAACCGGGCACCGGCCTGGGCGGCCAGGTTGCCGGGGTCCTGGAGCAGGACCTCCTTGTATTTGACCAGCGCCAATTCAAAGGCGTTGTTCTCAAGCAGGGTCTGGGCCTCGGTCAGCCGGCGGACGATCTTGTCCTGTCCCTCCCGCACCGAGGCAAAGGCCTCCTTCTCCTTGAGCACCCGCGCATAGATCGTCTTGGCGATGGGATCCTCCGGATCGTTCTGCAGGAGCTGCTGGGCCGCTTTTTCGGCATCATCGAAGGCCTGGGCGGCCAGCAGGGTTTCGACCATGCCCCGCAACTGGTCCCGGCCCCGGATCTTTTCGATCTTGGCCGTGATCGCGCCGGCCAGGACCGGGATCCGGGTGTTGCCGGGATTTTCGCCGGCCAGGACACCCAGGTGCTCGTTGAGGCGCTGGAGATCTTCGATGTTATTGGTCTTGAGCCCCGCCTCGATCGTGGCCAGTTCGGTGTCAATTTTCTTCTGCAGTTCATCGTTCCGCCGGCGCTCCCCGTCCTGGGCGCCGTTGTCGACCGGCGGCGTTTCGACCACCGGCGCCGTCACGACCGGAGGTGGCGTCCGCCCGAGGAACTTGTCCAAGGCCGGCTTGATCAGGGCGGGATAGGCCAGCCAGCCGCCGATGCCGAGAGCCACCAGCACGACCACGGCGACCACCAGGACCACCTTCAGGCGGCTGCCGCCCGGTTTGGTATAGGTGAGGGTCTTGACATCCATGAGCGCGGTCTTGGGCGGCGCCCCCGACTCCACCGCATCCAGGTCGCGGACCAGATCGCGGGCGGAAAAATACCGGTTATTGGGGTCCTTCTGGAGCAGTTTGGCCACGATCGCCTCGATCTCCTTGGGCACCTCGGGGTTCAGCTTGGAGGGCGGCGGCGGCGTGGCATGGATGTGCTGGTAGATGATCGCGGAAGGGTTTTCGCCTTGGAACGGGACCTGCATGGTCAAAAGCTCGTACATGACCACGCCCAGGGAATACAGATCGGTGCGCTGGTCGCAGACCTTGCCCTGGCCCTGTTCCGGCGACAGGTAGTTGATCGTGCCCATGACCACGCCCGCCTGGGTCAGCTCCGCACTGCCGTCGGAGGTGATCTTGGCCAGGCCGAAATCCATCACCTTGATCTCGCCCTGGCTGGTCATCATGATGTTGGCCGGTTTGATGTCGCGGTGGATGATGCTCTTTTCACCGGCGGCGGCCAAGGCCCGGGCGACCTCGCGGACGACATGGATGACCTTGGGCAGATCGAACCGGGTGCCTTTTTTCAGTTTCTGGCCGATGTCCTCGCCCTCGACGAACTCCATGGCGAAGTAGTGCTTGCCCTGGAACTCGCCGGCGCCGTAGACCTGGATGATCTGGGGACAGTTGATCTTGGCCACCGCCTTGGCCTCGCGGTAGAAACGATCCACGAAATCCTGGCAGTTGGTGAGGGAAGCGGGGAGGACCTTGATGGCGACGGGGCGGTCGAGGGAGACCTGGCGGCCCTTGTAAACGATACCCATGCCCCCCTTGCCGAGGACCTGGGTTATCTCATAATCACCCCAACGATGGGTTTCCATCATTATATGACCGCCACTACCCCGTCAAACCGGAGCGCTACAGGAAGGAGGGCATCTTTCCGCAGTTGAACGAATCGGGCAGGCTTCAATCCATCAGATACTTGAGAAGCTGCTCTTCGTTCATCATCACGACACCGTATTCGATGGCATCGTTCTTGGCGTTGCCGATGTTCTTGTTGCCGAGGACCACATAGTCGGTGTAGAGGTCGATCTGCTCCACCACATCGCCGCCGGCTTCGTTGATCAGTCGTTTGACATCGGCGGCCTGGTACGCGGTGAAATCGCCAGCCACGAAGAACTTCTTGCGTTCGCGCTTGTCGAAGATCGGGCTGCCGATCATGTCGCCGGGGATGATGGGGTCGCTCATACTGGCCATGGTCAGGATGTGCCCGAAGCTGACCGTGGCCGTGACCTCCTTGATCTCGATCAACCCCTTGGCGACATACTTGCCGCCGCCGCGGATCTGGAACACCTCGAATTTGGTCCCGACCTTCAGGCCTTCCTTGGAACCGATGTTGACCCCCACGAACCCCTTATCGATGTTGGCGGTGACGACATCGCCGTCAGGATCGACGCTGTCGAGCTGGCGGGCGCGCCGGCCGATGAGTTCCTGGACGCGGGTCTCAAGCTGGGTGATGCGGGTGTTCTTCTCGGACATGACATCGCGGTTCGCCTTGACCACCGCCTGTTTTTCCTCTTCGAGCTTCTCGATCTTCTTGATGAACCCGTCCTTCTCGGTGTTAAACTGGGCTTCGAGGCTGGTGATCTTGCCCTTGAGGATGTCCCGTTCGGTACGGATTTCGTCGATGAACTTCTGCTTGCTTTCCAACTGCTTGCCGTGGTTGGAGTGCAGGTCGCCGACCTCGCGCTTCAGCTCGTCATTGAACGACTTGGAAGTCTTCAGCTGGTTGTCGGCGGAATCGGCCCGCTCTTTTTCCTGGGTCATCCGGTTGTTGACATCCAGTTTCTCCCGGTCCAAACCGTCGGCGCGCAGCTTTTCGGCCTGGAGCTTGGCTTCGATCACCCCGTTCTTGTCGACCTCATCGCGCCACATCTTCTCATTGTTGTTGTTCTCATTGAACAGCCAGTAGGTCGTGCCGGCGAAGATGACCGTCAAGAGGACGAAGGTGATCATCGCGATCGATACAGCGCCAAAGTTCCGCATAATAACTCTCCTCAAGCAGTTGCGGGGTTCAGCCCGTTATTATATAAGCCTCCGGGGATGAAGTCAACGAAAATATTTATTTTAATTTTTCCTTGACAAAGCCGCCGCCCCCCATAGAATTGCGCCCAATCCTTCCTTGGTTCTCCAGATTCCGGAAGACCCTCACGCATTCGATTCCGGCATGGCATCGCATGGGAAGGTGGCTCCCTTTTCAGCATACGCACAAAGACCTTTGATGTAATACCTTCCCGGTCAATCATGTGTTGACTTTATAGATGCATCCCTTTATCATCCGGGGGCTTTCCGTTGACGGAAACGCTTTACCTCTTCGACGGCCACTTCCACTGCTTCCGATCGTTTTACGCCCTGCCGGCCATGTACACCGCCGCCGGCGCCCCGACCAATGTGGTCTTCGGCATCGCCAAGATGATCAACGCGATCGTGCGGCGGGGTCCCAGCCGCCTGGCCTTCGCCTTCGATACGCCCGGGCCCACATTCCGGCACGAAATGTACAAGGAATACAAGGCCACCCGCGATGCCGCACCGACCGACTTCAAGAGCCAGCTCCCCTTGGTCATGGAGTTATTGGAAGCATGCCAGATCCCGGTCATCGCCATCCCCGGCTATGAAGCGGACGATGTGATCGCCACACTGGCCCGCCAGGCCCGCGCGGCCGGTCTTGCTGTACATATCGACTCCAAAGACAAGGACTTATACCAACTCATCGACGACAACACCGCGCTCTTCAGCATTTCCACCGGTGACCTGTTTACCGCCGCCGGCCTGCGGGAAAAATGGGGGATCACCCCCGCCCAGGTGCGCGATTTCCTCCGTCTGACGGGTGATTCATCGGACAATGTGCCCGGAATCCCGGGCATCGGGCCCAAGACCGCCACCAAGCTTTTGGCCGCATATGGCAGTGTAGAAGGCATCCTGGCCCACATTGCCGATCTTACCCCGGGCCAGCAGAAGGCGCTGACCGAAAACAAGGAAAATCTGGAGATCTCCGACCGGCTGGTCCGGCTGGTCGATACCGTCCCCCTGCCCAAGGGGGTGGAAGACCTCATGTACCGGCCGCCCGACCTCACCCGCCTGCGTGACCTCTACCGCCGGCTGGAATTCGGCTCACTCTTGCGGGAACTGGACGGACCGGCACCGGACGGGGCTCCGGCAGCCGCGCCCGCAGGACTGCCGCCCACGGGCGATTACCAACTGGTCGACACGGACGATAAGTTCACGGCCATGATGGCCGCGCTCAATGCGGCGGCCATCTGCGGCGTGGATATCGAGACCACGGGGCTGGATCCGCACACCGGCCGCATCCTGGGGCTTTCGTGCGCCGTGACCCCGTGCGCCGCCTGGTACATTGCCTTCCCCGGGAGTGGCCATGCCACGCCCCTCGATTCCCCCCGGAACATGGCCGCACTGAAGGCCTTCTTGGAGGACGCCAGCCGGCCCAAGGCGGGCCAGAACATCAAGTTCGACCTGAAATTCATGCGCCAGGCCGGCATCCGGACGGCCGGATATGTGTTCGATACCATGCTCGCCGCCTACCTGCTCAACCCGGGCGCCGCGGGCCGGTACAACCTCGGCGCGCTGGCCCAGAAACACCTTGACATCCGCATGACCGAACTGACCGAGATCGCCCCCTGCGACATCGAAGGCCGGCTGGATGTGGCCGCCACCGATCTGGGCAAACTCACGGAATACGCCGGTGCCGATGCCGACATCACTTTGCGCCTCCACGGGATCCTGGCCCCCCTGGTGGAACAGGCCGGCTTGCGCAAACTCCTGGAAGAGATCGAGGTCCCCCTGGCCGGAATCCTGGCCGAGATGGAACGCACGGGCGTGAGCCTCGACCCGGCGGTCCTTCAGGGCATGTCGGCCGGACTGGAGGAGGAACTGGTCCTCCTGGCCGCGCAGATCACGGAACTGGCTGGCGGGGAATTCAATTTCAATTCCCCCAAACAGCTGGGTGTCATCCTCTTCGAGAAGCTCGGCCTGCCCCACCAGCGCAAGACCAAGACCGGGTATTCCACCGACGAGAGCGTGCTGACCGCCCTGGCCCCCCTCCATCCCCTGCCCGCCAAGGTCCTCGATGCCCGCGGGGTCACCAAGCTCAAGAACACCTATATCGATGTCCTGCCCGGCATGGTCAACCCCGTGACGCACCGCATCCACCCCGAGTTCAACCAGGTCGGCACGGCCACGGGCCGGCTGAGCTCCTCCAATCCCAACCTGCAGAACATCCCGGTCCGGTCCGAGCGCTCCCGCAGGGTGCGCGCGGCCTTCATCGTCTCGGCGCCCGACCGGTGCCTGCTGACGGCCGACTATTCCCAGATCGAACTGCGCATGCTCGCCCACCAGAGCGGCGACGCCAACCTGACGGCCGCCTTCCGCGAGGGCCTCGATATCCACCGCGCCACGGCCGCCAAGCTCCACGACCGGCCGCTGGAGGCGGTGACCGACATCATGCGCCAGGAGGCCAAGGCGGTCAATTTCGGCATCATCTACGGCCAGGGCCCCTTCGGCCTGGCCCAGGCCACGGGCATGTCGCGCTCCGCGGCCGAGGCGTTCATCGAACGCTACTTCGCCACCTTCCCCGGTATCAAGGAATTCATCAACCGGACGATCGCGGCGGCCCGGGTGGCGGGCGAGGTGCGGACGATCCTCAACCGCCGGCGGGCCGTGCCCGAACTGCTCTCGGCCAACAAGAACGAACAGCGCGCCGGCGAAAGGATCGCCGTCAACACGGTGATCCAGGGCTCGGCCGCCGATCTCATAAAAAAAGCGATGGTGGACATCGACCGGGCCGTGGCGCGGGCCGGCCTCGACGCCCGCTGCTTGATCCAGATCCACGACGAACTGGTCTTCGAACTTCCCGCCGCGGAACTGGCGGCCGGCGAGGCCCTGGTGCGGACGGGCATGGAGCGGGCCATGGACCTGGCCGTGCCGCTCAAGGTGAACATGGGACACGGCCTGACCTGGATGGAACTCTACTGAAACCAACCCTTTTTACATAAGGAATCAAGCGGTATGATCCACAACAGCATCATGGTGATCGGCGTCGTCGGCGAGATCGGTTCGGGCAAGGGGGCCGTGTGCAAGACCCTCAAGCGCCTCGGCGCCACGATCATCGATGTGGACCGGATCGGCCACAAGGTCCTGGCGCAGGCCGACTGCGTCAAGGAACTGGTCGCGGCCTTCGGCAAGGATATCATCGGCGGCGACGGCGCCATTGACCACAAGGCCCTCGCCGATGTGGCGTTCAAGACGCAGAAGTCGGCGAAGGTATTGAACGACATCACCCACCCGCGCATCAAGTCGATCATCGAGAACGCCTTCGACAAGTACCACAAGAGCGCGCCGCTGGTCCTGGACATCGCCCTGCCCGAGGAGATCGGCGTGACCGACCGGCTGGACAAGATCATCTTCGTCACCGCCGACCCGGCCGTGCGCGAGGAGCGCGTGCTGCGCCGCGGTTGGACCAAGACCGAGATGAAGCGCCGCGAGAAACACCAGAAGGCCTCCCTGGCCCTCAAGGACAAGGCCGCCTATGTTCTGGAGAACAATAACGAATTCCCCGAACTCAACAAGCGCGTGGAGCAGGTCTGGGCCGAGATCGCGCCCCGCAAGCCCGCCCCGGCGCCCGCCCCCGTCCCCGCCCCGGCCCCCGTCCGGCCGGCCGCCCCGGCCCCCGCCGCCGCCCGTCCGGCCGCGCCCGCGCCCTTCCCCGCCCGCGGCCCCCAGCCGCCCCCGC
>JBDREB010000401.1:0-4182 GCA_043820325.1 Planctomycetota bacterium
GAAAAATAATTATCGGAACCCACAAAATATGTGATGTAACCGTCTTTTTTCAAGATGCTGACGAGCGCGCCGACACGGATGGCCCCTACAGGAAATCCTGGCAAAAGCATCTGGTGCATGACCAATCATCCTGAAGTCAGACCCCAGGAAGGATCGCCGCCGCAGCCCATTTGTCACGCGGAAAATGCACCAAACCCGTTCCGGAAAACCATCAGTCCACCCCACAGGGATCAGGAAATCTGATATTGTTACGGCAGTCGCAGTATTGGTCGTTGGTGGATAACATGAACCAAGAAGTATAATCGGTCCGCTTGGATATGACGGTGTTCTGGTAGAAATAAAGCTGGGTCTTGTACGATCCCAGCCCGCCCGCATCGCCGCCGAAATGGCAGATCTGGGCGTTGCCGTCGCCCGCCGGTTCGATCAGGATGTTGCCATACACGAAGGCGGTGAAATAATCCGGGTGATTCACATACAGGTCGTAATGATCGGCCGTATAACCGGGATCGTCCACATTGGTGAGATCGAGCTGGCGGTTGCCGCCTTCGATCCAGTTGTAGCGCACCACCGTGCCGATCGACCGGTCCTTGAGGTTGTTGCCGTTGGCGCCCGCCCGCAGGGCGCCGAGGCGGTTGTACTGGAACACGATCCCCTGCGATTCAGTGTAGATATTGTGGACAAATATATTGCCAACAGAACCGTTGCCGTAGACACAATTTGACTCAATGAGCACATTTTTAGACTGGTAAGCCGTGAACAGGCCGTTGGCACAGTCGGTCACCACGCAATCCCGGATGGTGATGTTCACACCGTACTCAACAAACACGGCTGAAGCGTTATCATTGTAACAAGGCACGGTATCACCGGCATAATCGGTGAAGGAATAGGCGGGGTGGGCGCTCCGGAGTTCCAAGCCGCGGATTATGATGTTCTTAATGAGCTTGCCGTCGGTGAAGGCGATGGGATTGTTGCCCCCATCACGAGCCGTGGTACGGTCGCCAAGCATGATCAAGGATCGTTCGCAGCCGTAGTAATCCAACGCCGCCCGGGTGGTTGCGCCGTTACCGGTGATGATGGGACGGTTGCCGCTGCCGTCGGGCACGCCTTCCACGATGATGGGGTCGGCCACCGTGCCGCCGGTGCAGATGAGGATCTTCTCCGCGTAGGGCGTGGCGCGCCAGTGGATGCGGACAATGTCGCCCGGGCCCAGGCTCTCCCACGGCACCGCGCCGATGGAAGTGTATGGCTGGGCCGGCCCGACATTGTATTGGACGGCATATGCGCCCGCCGCGGCCAGAAGCAGGGAAACAGCCATCAGGGTGGTCAAGGTCCGCATCGCCGGTCCCTCCTGCGTCAGATGATGGTTATCAATTACCCGATATAGTATCCGTCGGCCGCGGGAGTCAAGCAAGTAACGGGGGAAATGTCATGGGCTGGTATATATCAGCCCTGCAGGCGCGGATCGCGTCTGCAGGGCAAGTTCCAAATCCCAAGCTCCAAATTCCAACCGTACGGGCAATTCATGGGATCAGGCCGATCCCCGAGTTTTGCCGCCGTTGCTATTGTCTGGACACTGAGCAAGTCATCGCGTCGAAGGGTAGGGGCGGGTCTCAGACCCGTCCGTCTTATGTTGCGTGCAAGGCGGGCAGGTTTAAAACCTGCCCCTACAGCGGAAAAGAATGCCGCTGGGAACATCGGTGCTCCCTCTTTTCCCCCTGTTATTGTGGGGCGGTGCACTAAGGATACGGTGTTACGCGCAACACCATACCCGTATTCGGCGGGACATTGACCGAGCCGGAGACGGCGCCGCCGGTGGCAATGCTTTGGGCGGGCTTGGAGCCGTCGGTGAACTGGTACGGATAATAGGTCCGGTCGAGGGTGAACGGGTAAGTGACGCTGGATGAGGTGTTCACCAGGACCACGCCACCGGAGTACCACCGGGCGTAGAGGTTGGAGGTGCCGGCCACGCGCAGGTCGGCAATGGCGGAGGGGCAATCGTCCAGGTAAGCGCCGATCTCGTACTCCGGGTACCACCGCAGGGCGGCGCTCCCAGGCGGGGAGCCGTACCCCCCGGCGTTGTGGGAGATGTAGCTGGTGTCGTTCTTGACGAGGAGGAACGAGGCGATGATGAACGAGCGCGTTGCGTCGGCATTGGCCGCCGAATGGTCGAAAGCCGGCAGTGCGCAGAGGATCTTCTTGGGGCCGGTGATATACTGGCAGATACGGCCGAAGCTGACCTCCCATTCGCCGGGGCCGGCGGTCACCAGGGTGGCGTCGCCGTTGACGCAGAAATGCTCGATCCAGGCGCCGTCCGTGTCGCGCAGGTAATCGGGGTAATAGGTGGAGTCAACCATCTTGTTGGCATTGGGTAATACCAGCCAGCGGTGGCCGGACGAATAGGAACTGCGGACGAAACTGTAATAGGTGCGGGCCAAGCCGTTCCAGATGGGCGTGAACGCGGCCAGATCGGCGGCGTAGAGGTTGGCGTGCACACCCGATACACCCGTGAACCAGGTGCCTGAACAGTTGACGAGGTTTGAGCCCGGGTGGGAAGAGGTATCGAAGAAGGTCCCGTCGCAGTCATACCCCGCGTCGTTCATCTGCATCCGCCGGCCGGTCTCCTCGGCGATGTACCGCGCCCACAGCCGGCCGGCGCCCGGGTCGTACCACAGGTTCGTGAAGTAGAAGTAGGCTGAACAGCGCAGGGCGCCGTCAAAGAGCCCCGGCTGGCCGTAATCCGTGTCCCAGTCGGGCGAATCGGAATTGGAGGCGTATGTCGACACGCTGGAACGGATGATGAGGTTTGTCCGTTCCGTGGCGCCGTACCCCTTGGCCGCCATCCAGGCGTCGAACTTGTCCCTTTCCGGGCCGTAGCTGTTCTTGTCGGTCCAATCGCCCACGCGGGTCAGGCCGTAGGCCAGGTGATACTGGAGCACGAAGAAATCGGGGTTGCGGTCGCGCAAACCCTCGATGTCGCGCTGAGCGATCTTTTGAGTACCGATCAGGTTGCGGGTGGCGAACGCCTCCTGCGCCGCGGTAAGCCGGTAGAGCTGGTCGGCCCACTGCAGGATATGCCGCCGCGAACTCGGGAGCGGCCGCTCCATACCCGGCGCCACGCTCTCGGTGGAAGCGGCCAGCGGGTAGGCATAGGGATGGTATCCGATCGACGGGTAGTCGGGCGGGGTGGTGGGGTCGTTCACCGTGATGGCAATGATGTCCGTATTCATCTTGCCGCCGTTGTCGGCCACCGTGAAGTTGACAAAATAGGTGCCCGGCTCGGTGAAGGTATGGACCGCGTCCTCGGTGAAAGCCGTGCCGCCGTCGTCGAAATCGTACCTGTAGGCGGCCACCGTACCGTCGGGGTCCGTGGTCGTGCCGTCGAAACTCACGGTGAGAGGCGCATTGCCCGAAAGCGGACTGCCGCTCATTAAGTACACCGCCCCATAATTAAGGGGCCAGATCTCAACCATCATAATGACCCGATTCCGGAACGCTGGTTCATGCCGGATCTTGTTTGGTAGGGGTACAGCATGCCGTGCCCAACCCAATTGGACCCAAAACAAGCGTCGTCCCGGGCTGGATCTTCCTCGACTCCGTCCACACGCTGGCGTACGCGAGGGCACGGCATGCCGTGCCCCTACAGCGGAAAAGAATGCCACAGTGGTACCGGCGCGCCCTCTTTTGCCCCCTTTATTATGGGGCGCTGTACTAAGTCAATAAGCATTAAGTCCCGGAATAGATCTTCGGTCGTGCTGTCGCTGCCGCGGTACATGTCATCTCTGCCTTGCCAAAGTGCATGGTTTCCAAGGGGGGACGCTCGTTTCCCGTGCAATTCGATGTGCCATTTCAGACAAGAGTATGACACATATATCCTGTAAATGCAATATATTATGAATAATTAAAAACTTTTTCAGCAACGGCGACGGTACCTATGAATACGACTCGGGCACCTTCAGCATCGTCAACCACACCTTCGCCAGCCTCGGGGCCTTCAATGTCCGGGTGCGGGTCACGGACAATGACGGCGAGACCGGGGCATCGAATGTCAGATTTCCTGATCCCTGTGGGATGGACTGATGGTTTTCCGGAACGGGTTTGGCGCATTTTCCGCGTGACAAATGGGCTGCGGCGGCTATCCTTCCTGGGGTCTGACTTCAGGATGATTGGTCATGCACCAGATGC
>JBDREB010000402.1:0-8601 GCA_043820325.1 Planctomycetota bacterium
TGCGACCCTTGCGGTCGCCCATCCGGAGGCGGGGACAAGCCCCGCAGCTACAAGAACTTGCGTGCACCGTGCGGGATACGACCGGTACGACCTTCCCGGGACGCATGGGACATGCAATACTGCTTTTTGCGAGTTCATCAAGATTATCAACGGAATAGCCGTTGCCGTATTCATTGGTGAGCCGGCGGGACAACTCATCAAGAACGGATTTCCCATATTCCGCCCGCCACGCCCCCTTCTGTTCCTCCTCTACGATCTCCCGGCCGATCAGCCAGTTCGCGACAACCTGGGTTGTATTAACCGAACGGGCAATAGTGCTCTTGGCCGAATCCAAAATCTGCCGTATCCGCCCGTAAACCGATAATACCGTGCGTACTGGGCCGATTTCCCGTTTCATGGACTCCCCTTCTGCCTTGCTTATGGCCAGATCAAATCTCCCGCATATACCATGCGGCCGGAGCGGGTCAAGGGGAATCGGGGAAAGGGGAAACCCCGAATAGCGAACCATTCGACTGCACTCATGGTCCAGGACACCGAAGTTCGAATAACGGTAACACTTTAGCGGAATGAAAAGACTGGATCCCCCGGTTCCCCCGGTCAAGCCGGAGGACAGGCTCGCCGGGGGATGACGGATGAAGAAGGTTGACTTGCATCAGCCTTATTCTTGTGCTGTCATTGCCCGACTTGATCGGGCAATCCAGATCTCCTATGATCGTTTCACTCGGGTAAAGTGTTACATAAGATCAATATTCCGCACGCGGTATTTATCGAGCAATGTCATTTCAAATAGGGCCCTTAATACTTCAATGCCATCCATAATGGGCCGGCATCACCGCCAGAACCCGGCCGTGAATTCCCAGCCGTCGCCCGATGCGGTCCATTGGCCGGCGACCCATACCGCGCCGGGACGGGACGGAACGGCCCAGTAACCGGCCGACCACGACCAACCGCCGCTCCATTCCCAGTGCCCGGGGACCCACACATGCGTTTTGGAGGGCCGGTTGCCCTGCTTTTCATTCCTGGCCTCCGGATGCCGAGAAATTCGAGGTTGTAGGAGCTTTTAAGCATTTCATCGGCCTGCTCGGCCAGATGATCCGGCAGAGCGAGCGGGAAATTGTGCGTCTTCTTCTCCGTCACCGCCCGTTCATACGCGCCGGCCTTGATCTGGTTGAGCAAAACATTGCGCGACCAGCCGAACCGGGCGGTGGCGCGGAGGTAGTACAAGAGCGCTGCAGGGACGGTGATCTTGTCGAGAATGAGCCGGTGATGGCCCCATGGAATTTCTGCCACAACCTGTGGCAGAATATGGTTCGGTGCACCATGATCGTTTTCTCGCACAACTTGTGCGAGAATCTCAGGCGCCGTGTAAGTTGCGTAAAGGCGGCGCATGGCCCACACATTGCGCGGCGAAAAGCCTGTCATCCGTGGAAACGCCCGCCGCAAGTCCGCCGAGACCATTTCCACCACCGACTCCCCCCAGCCCAGCGTCTGCTGTTTCTCCACAATTCCGCGCCCGATGTCCCAGTAAAGCAGTATCAGATCGCGGTTTACGGCCCGTGCCGCCGAGATGCGGGAAGAGTTCACCCGCGCCTTCAGGTCCTCAATGAACTGCCGGTATTCCGGCGAGGTTATCACGGTGGGAGCCTTTGCGTCTTTCATTGCGCCAATCCCCATTTCAATGCTTGGCCCGGCCGATTTTCTTCCCGCCCTTTACCTTCTTCACACCACTTACCACTCTTCCTTTGTGCCTTCTTGATGCGGAGTTGCATGTTGCCGGTCCCAAGTTGCAAGCCAGAGCCCGGATCATGCTCCGTGACCTGCGACCTGGAACCTGCGACTTGCAACTGACCTGTCTTTCTCTGCGCCCTCAGTGGCAGGTACTTCTCCAATCCGAGCCGCACGAACTGTTCGGCCGGGCTGTCGTTCTTCAGCATCAAGTCCACCATGAGACGGATCATACGCTCTTCGACAGCCTTGTCCTTGAGAGGATGCTCCTGTTTCGGGTCTTTTACCAAATCAAAGAGCATATGGCCGAAGGGGTACGGGTTCTTCCATTGCCGGCCGGCGATCTGCATGGTGCGGCAGCCCTTGGTGAATTTGAACGGCTCGGCCAGCTTGATATCCTGCAATTCGTCCGTGCCGAAGGTTCGGCGCATGTGGGCCGGCATGAGGGTGTATTCGTTGAGCGGCTGGTTTTCAGGCGTGGCGCAGGCGCGCATGTAAACGAACCGGCCGTCGGTGACATTCACATGTCCGCCGTGGAGGCCGAAGAGACCCGCCTTGCGCACGGGGGTGTCGTCGGCCACGGTCGCCCTGAGGGGCATCCCCTCCATGTCGGCCGGAACCTTTACGCCGAAATACTCCAGCAGGGTGGGCGCCAGGTCGATCATCTGCACAAGCGCCTTGCGCCGTTCGCCCTTCTTTTTGCACCGCGGATCCCAGATGAAGAGCGGCGTGTGCGCCACTTCCTCGTAAAAGGGCTGGACGCACTTGGCCCACCAGTCATGCTCGCCCAGCAGGAACCCGTGGTCCGTGTTCACGATGAGCATGGTGTCCTTCCACAGGTCGTACCGGTCCATGAGGTCGAGCACCTTGCCCAGATTCCGGTCGCACATGCTGATGAGCGCCGCGTTCTGACAGCGCATATGGCGCACCGCCTCCGGGGATTCCTTGACCTGCGCGTACGGCGGCCAGTCGAAATGCGGGCCGTTCCAGCCGTGGGGATAAAGGTCCTTGTATTCCTGTGGCGAATAATAGGGCTCATGCGGGTCGAAGGTCTCGATGTGCAGGAACCAGTTGTCCGCACCGTGGTTCGTATGCAGGAACTCCTCGCCCATGGCAAAGGTCTTGGTTTGGGGGAAATCCCTCTCTTGGCGGATGTAATGGCGGTTCACCCAGTCCTAGTCCCACATCTCGCCCGAGCGCGGGGTGAGGCATTCGGGGACCTTGACCGCGCCGGAAAGGTCGGTCTTCCAGCTGTCCCCTTCCTGTCCGCGCGAAGTATCAAATGCGCTGTAGCGGGTGTGGTAATCGGCGCCGCCCTCTTCCCAGTAATGGTAATGGTCGGTGACGAGATGGGTGCGTACTCCGTTCTTTTTCAGGATCTCGGGCATCGAATCGTCAAACGGTTCGATCGGCCCCCATGACCAGTGGAGGAAATTGTACCGACCCGTGTGGATCTCGCGCCGCGCCGGCATGCAGGGCATGGAGCCGACATAGCTGGTGTCGAAGGTCACGGTCCGTGTCGCCAGCCGGTCCAGGTTGGGCGTCTTCACCCAATCGCACCCGTAGGGACCGATCATATGCCGGTTCAGGGAGTCGAACATCACCATTATTGCCTTCATTGCGTCCCTTTCACCCTCCAGTTGTCTGCTTCACACCTTGCAGGGTCATCCATAGTCTGCATTTTCGATTTCCGATTTGTAAAACCATCCGCGCACATCCGCGTTGATCCGCGGTTGACTTTCATTCGTGGTCATGCGTGGTCCTCTTCTCCGAACCCTTTCGTGCTTTTCGTGTTTTTCGTGGTAGATATCCTATCCGAACCCTATCCGTGTTCATCCGTGGTTACTTCCCGTTCTTATCCGAACCATCTGTGCGATCCGCGAAATCTGTGGCCTCTGGCTCTTCGTTTTGTCCGAAACCATAACCTTATCCGTGTGAATCGGTGGTTGCATTCCATTCCTTATCCGAGCCCTCTGTGAAATCTGTGCAATCTGTGGTTTCTGTTTATGCCATCGCAATGTATTTTTCAAGGTTCTCCCGGCCGATACGGATGCCGAGGATGGGGTCCTCCTGGCCCTCGAACTCGATCGAGACCACACCGTTGAACCCGGCCTTTTTCAGAAGGCGCAGGCAGGTGAGGGTGGGCACATCGCCGTGGCCTACGATCGCACCCTTGAGGAAGTTGCCGCCCCGGCTCATGAACCACCCTTCGCCCGGGTTGGGCGCGGTGCCGGCCTTGACATAGAAATCCTTGAAATGGACATGGAAGGCATAGGGTGCCAGGAGCCCCACCGCCCGGCCGGGTTCGTCGTCGGCGCACAGGAAGTTGCCCACATCAATGAGCGCACCGAAATTGGCGTGGTTGACGCCGCAGATGAGTTTTTCCACGCGGGTGCTGTCCTGGCAGAAGTACCCGTGATTCTCCACCATGGTGCGGATGCCCATGTCGGTGGCCATTTCGGTCACCGCCTTGCAGCCCTTCACAAGCACGGGCAGGGCGTCGTCAAAGGACCGGCCCCCCTTGTGCCCGGCGGGGAAGCCGCCCGTGGCATCGTGGCGCATGCCGGGCACGCCCAGGATCTGCGCCACCGCGAGTTCGCCCTTGAGCCGCTCGGCCTCTTTTTTCCAATCGCCGCCGCTCCCCTTGAGAAAATCGGCGCCGATGGTGTAGTTGGTGATCGCAATGCCGGCGCGGCCGCAGGCATCGCGCAGTTTGCGGGCCCATTCCTGCGGGTCCGTGCCTTCGGGCATCTGGAAGGTGGAGAATTCGATCACGCCGAACCCCATCTCCTTGGCCTTGGCCGGGACTTCCAATTGGGTCATCCGGCCGTCCCGTACC
Organism: Planctomycetota bacterium; assembly: GCA_043820325.1. Lineage (GTDB taxonomy): Bacteria > Planctomycetota > JBDREB01 > JBDREB01 > JBDREB01 > JBDREB01. The sequence continues at coordinate 4,565 of JBDREB010000402.1, forward strand.
ACCCGGCTGTAACTGTAACTGCTCACACCGATCTGCATAACATGCTCCTCAGTAACACTTTATCGGAATGAAAGGACTGGATCCCCCGGTTCCCCCGGTCAAGCCGGAGGACAGGCGCGCCGGGGGATGACGGATGAAGAAGGATAATTTGCATCAGGCTTATTCTTGGGCTGTCATTGCCCGACAAGCCTGTCCTCCGGCTTGACCGGGGGAATCGGGCAATCCAGATCTCCTGAGCCACTTGCAAACCCCCCAAGAGTCAGCGAGCAAGCCACGGTCTGTGGTGGCGGCAACAAGAATAACCACTACATATAGAAGCGGTCAGGGGGGTTTGCAAGTGGCTCTCCTATGATCGTTTCACTCGGGTAAAGTGTTACGCTCCTCAAGTTTTTATCATCTGCAGCCGGGTCCAGCCGGCCGACCCGATCATGCCCGCCGTGCCGCGACGAGCAGGCTCTGGGAATCATCGGTGAAGGCGGCGCGATCGGGACCGGCGAACCGGTCGGTGACCGTAAAACCTGCGCCCGTGATAAGTCCGCCCAGCACCGCCGGGGTCAGGCATACATGGGTGATGGCGTCGGCCAGCACATCGGCCTCCACCGTACGCTCCAGCCGGGCGTGAAAGAGGATCCGACCGTTGTCATAGACATACTGCCGCTTGAAGATCACATGCTCGGTGGTGATCACCGGCAGATCTAGGCTGCCCTTGTGCCGGATGAGATCATGGTTGAGGAGCTGGAGTACGAGCCATCCGCCGGGGGCCAGGATGGTGTGCGCGTCCGTAATGAACTGCCGCACTTCCTCGGCCGTGGCCAGGTGGGGCAGGGTGTTGCCCACACAGGCCACGCACCCGTACGAACCGGGGCCAAAGACCTTGCCGATCTTGCGCATATCGAGCAGGCGGAACATCATGTTGTGCCCCTCGGGCCGGGTCTTGTGCCGGGCCTGCTCCAAGAGGTGCTCATCGGTGTCGATGCCCATCACGCGGTGTTCCCGGCGGGCCAGGCTGATGGACAGGTTGCCGGTGGCGCACCCCGCGTCCAGGATCGTCGACGGCCCCGGCAGGAGGCTGTGGATGAAGTCGGCCGGCGGCTGGCGGTTGGGGAAGAGCTCATCGTAATACTGGCTCAAGACCGTGTAGAATTGCGTGTCCATCGTGCCTTCCCCTTCACCGGGTCCGGTAGATCTATTCCTCGACCTGTAGCAGCAGCATTTTCCAGGGATTCCAGGCCAGCGTCACGGACAGGCCGTCGCTATTGACGACCAGATCGGCCCCTTTCATTATATCGCGCACCTTCTTCGCCTTGATGCCGAGGTTAACGGTCACCGTGATCGGTTCGGCCGGCACGCCGGGGATGTCGCCCAACCCCGTGATGGTCCCCTGGCGGGTGGGATTCTTGATCATCGCCACCAGCAGGCCGCCATCCTTGGGGACCAGGCGCAGGACCTCGGTCACCGGGCAGGGTCCGCCCGCTTCGGTGACGGTGACCGCCGGCTTAAGACCTATCTCACCGAGCAGGCCGCCGACCGCTTCGCGCGCCGCGGCGCCGACCGCCCCGACCCGCGCCTGCATGTCAAGGTACCGGAGCACGGAAAGGTTCATAAGCACCGCCTGACCGCGGCCGGTCTTGTTGCGGACCATCACCGCCGAACCGGCGACATCTTCCGCCGTGGTGGCGGTCAAACCGACCTCAGCCACGGGCAACCCCTTGAACTGTTTGGCCTTGGCGTGCACGGCCGGCAGGATGTCATAATTGCCGACCTGCCCGTAGCCCGCTTCGCCGTTCAACTCACAGACCTGGCTGCCGTCGAAGATCCCCCGGGCCGATTCGCGGGTGCAGTTGAAAAGCCCGGTCACCGGCATGGCATCGTCGGCCAGGCCCGTACCATGTTCGTCGAATATCCCCGGCAGATTGTCGGCCACGACCAGCCCGCCCGCCTCGGCAAAGGCGTGGAAGGCCGCGACTTCAGCCGCTGACAGGGCCACGGCCTTGGGCAGGACCAGGACGCGGGTGCCAAGCGCGTTCAGGCGGCCGGCGAAGAGCTGTTCCTCGTCGATCACTTCGTATTGGTACCCCAGGTCCTCGAGAAGCTTGCACCAAGCCGTGAAGGTCTGGTGATAGGAATTGGAGTAGTTGTCAAGGCTCGATGACCGCGCCGGCCAGGTGCGGCCGTGGCATTCGCTGTCCATGGCCCACACGGCACGGATCGACGGCTGGCTGTAATAGATCGCGATGGGATCGGCGATCATGCGGGCCGCTAAAAGCGCCTTGCTCGGCGCGCCGACCAGCGTCTTGACATACGGCGCGGCCTGCTTGAGCCGGTCATCCACGCCATCGATACCCGTCTTGCCCTCGGCGGTGAAGAGGCTGTCCTCCCCTTCCGCGGGCCACATGATCACACACTTGTTGCGATGCGCGGCGTAATAACTCAGGAACCAGGTGCACAGTTTCCAGTCCGCGGGCGGGAAACAGGTCTGCACCCGGGTGAGGGCCGGGTTCAATCCGCGCAGGATCTCGTTGGTGGCGCCGATGTCATAGGCCTCCATCCACTGCACCACCTTTTTGAGCAGGGAATAGTTGTGGCCGCCCCACGCGCTCGGCGCCGAACTGCCCACGAACCCGGCCGGTGTGGACGGGTCGATCTCATTGGACATCACCGTGAGCTGGCGCAGGACCCGCGCGAACTGGCGGTCCATGTAGTCCCGGAAATCGGCCCATGCCGCCAAGTTCCATTCCTTGAGCGGCACATCTTTCTTCTTACGCACCCACTCGAAGGAGATCGCCGGGATGGTCGCAAAATCCATGTAGGGCTGGAAGAACGCGTAGGCCGGCAGGTCGGGGAACGACTTGTCGCCGGAGAGCTTGAGGATCACCGGCTCCAGGTCGCCGTTCTTGTCCACGAACGCCTGGTAGGCGGCGCCGTACTTCTGCCGCAGGAAGGCGCGGACGGAGCCCTCCGGGAAGGCTGTGTTCTCGCCCGTCACCACAAAAACACGCGGCGTGGCAGTACCCCACTGCTTGTTGAGGGCGTTCAGGTCATTGGCATACCGCCAGCGGAGGTATTCCTGGAACTCTTTCACGGTATTAGGATGGCCGCAGACCTCCACGGGCGAGGTGAATGTGCCGATGGCGATCTCATCGTCAAAGGCGATAAGCATCCGTTTAGTGTTCACCAGCGGCGTCACATTCTTCTTGAACTCGTCGAACATCTTCGCCAGCACCGCCGGGTCGGTGAGCGGCCTGGGCCGGGGATGGACCCAACCGCCGTGACTGCTCAGGTTCACCGTGGTGCCGTATCCGGAATCGGCCGCCTTGACCTCGCGCTCCAGAGCGTGGAGATACCCCTTGCCGGCCGCGTGGTCCTGGTAGCAAACCTTGTCGACCGCCCACTTGCGGTCAGTCTCACTGCCCCCGCGGTCCACATGGAACCCCATGAATCCCATTGCCTCCCACAGGGCGTGGTGCTCTTCCACATTGGTCAGGTACTGCCACACCAGGATGTCAAAGGTGTCCCACTCCGGCCGCACGGCCTTGGCCGGGACATCGGCGAAGACGAAACGGTCGTCGACCGGCAGGGCGGCGGGCTTGAGCGCGGCGTAATCCACTTTGTCCACGGCCGGCCGGGGCGGCGGCGGAGGCGGGGGCGGCAGTTCCACTACCGGCAGCGGTTTGGGGGAAGGCGGTGGCGGCGCTTGTTTCCCGCATCCCGCACCGAAAACGACCAATGCCAAGCCACCAATGGCAAGCAACCGGTTCATATGCGCCCCTTTTGTCAATGTGTGTCCAAGTGAACTTTCGCACTATATTCAAGTCAGCCCAACTTGACAACAGCACATATTATACAGCCAAAGCCACGACTTCAATCAGATCCTTGAGGAATTTTCGCATGACCGGTGATTTGTCGGACGATGCAATAATTCTTTGCCGCCAAAAAGTCCGCCTGAGGTGAGCCAGGGCGTCGGCGAAGGACGCGGAGCGTTTAACCCAAGTTTAAAAAACCCGCGCCAAAAACAGGGAAAACCAAGGTATTTTGGG
>JBDREB010000403.1:0-14521 GCA_043820325.1 Planctomycetota bacterium
GACGGGAGGGCGGGTTTCAAACCCGCCCCTACACGGTTGACATCCGGATGTTCCCCGCACAATCACCTGTGGGTCGGAAAAAGCGCCAAACCTTTTTCCGAAAAACATGCCCGGTTACGGATAGGGATCAGGAAATCTGAACCGATACCGGTCTCGTAACCCCGGCCCTGGCCGGATACCGGATTTCACCCGTTGATTTTGGTTGACAACCTCGCCTGACGATCTATAATAATTACCTTTTGCCGTCAATGTGTTGCGGCAGGCCGCCCGCCGCCGTTCGCCGGGAACAATGGGAGACCGTCATGGCTGCGAAACCGGACCCGAAACCCCGTCAAACGCAAAAATTCACCAAGGGCGCGGCCCAACCCAAGGCCGAGGATGATTTCAGTTCCCTGCTCGACGACTCGCTGGAAGGGGCCCTCAAGGAGATCGGGGCCAACATGGTCAGCGATGTCAAGCAGGCCATTGACGACAAGAAACTGCTCGATCCCCTCCTGCGGTCGCTGGTCTCCAAGAAGGAGCTCGACCGCAACGAGGTGATCGACATGACCATGCGCAATGTGGTCGAAGCGATCCAGGCCCAGGCCATCTCGGTCCTGACGCTCGAGCCGGACCAGTTGATCCACTTCAAGCATGTCCACTATTCGAAGCTCCTCTACGCCGGCAGCGCCCAGCTCAAGAACGCCTACGAGGCCAAGGCCAAGGAACTGCTGGGCATCGCCTTTCCCAAGGGCAAGGGCATCGCCGGCAGTGTGATCGACAAGGGCGAGACCTATGTGGCCTTCGACGCCCAGAGCGACCCCAATTTCTACGCCGGCGTGGACAATGACACGGGCTTTGTCACCAAGTCGATGATCACCGCGCCGCTTCTGGTCGTGGGCAAGAATGGCGTCAAGGATGTCTTCGGCGTGATCCAGGTGCTGAACAAGGAGGGCGGCGAGACCTTCTCCGACATGGATGTGGCCATGCTCGAGGAGGTCGCCAACTATTCGGCCAAGGCCATCCGCAAGATCTTCTTCCCGGACACGGAATTCACCCCCAACGAACTGGCCTTCTACAAGGCCCGCCTCTCGCGCAACAAGTTCCTCGACCTGGAGGCCCCTGACTTCGAGATCGACCCCAAGCTCCTGGAGCTGTTCGACAAGGAGGTCTGGAACAAGTTCAATTTCCTGCCCGTGGAAAAGGAGGGCGCCGCCATCATCGCCCTGGCCATGGACAATCCCCTCGACTTCCACAAACGGCAGGATTTCGAGATCAATATCGAGCACAAGATCGGCACGGTCTATGTGGCCGCGGGCGAGCTGATCAAGCAGCGGCTGGAGAACGTCTTCAAGAACCAGCATGCCAAGATCGACATCGGCCAGATGGTGGACAAGATGGGCGCGGAGTACCGCAAGGCCGAGGAGACGGTCGAAAAGCTCACCGTGGACAAGGATGCCAATGAGGAGAGCGCGCCCATCATCAAGCTCTCCAATTCGATCATCGAGGACGCCTATGTTAAGGGCGCCAGCGACATCCATGTGGAGACCTTCGAGAACTGCGTGCTCGTGCGCTACCGGATTGACGGCATCTGCAAGAAGATCCTGGAACTGCCCAAGGAGTCGAGCAAGCCGCTCCTCTCCCGCTTCAAAATCATGGCCAAGCTCGACATCGCCGAGCGGCGCAAGCCGCAGTCGGGCCGCATCGTGTTCAAGGATTTCACCTCCACCAACATCGATGTGGACCTGCGCGTGGAAGTGGCGCCCATGAACCACGGCGAGAAGGCCTGCATGCGTATCCTGGACAAGACCAAGTCGACCCTGCCGCTGGACAAGCTGGGCTACTCCGAGATCAACCTCAAGCGTTACCGCGAGATCATCCAGGCGCCCTACGGCATGATCCTGCACTGCGGGCCCACGGGCTCGGGCAAGTCCATGACCCTGTATTCGGCCCTCAACGAGATCTCCACGCCGGAGCTGAATGTCCACACGGCCGAAGACCCGATCGAGTACACTTTGCCGGGCTTGAACCAGATGCAGATGCAGCCCAAGGCGGGCCTCACCTTCGCCACGGCCCTGCGGTCCTTCCTGCGCATGGACCCGGACATCATCCTGGTGGGTGAGATCCGCGACACGGAAACGGCCAACATCGCGATCGAGGCCGCGCTCACCGGCCACATGCTCCTTTCCACCCTGCACACCAACGACGCGGCCGGCACGATCGCCCGGTTCACCGAGATGGGCATCGAGCCGTTCATGATCTCCGCCTCCATGCTGTGCGTCTGCGCCCAGCGCCTCATGCGCCGGGTCTGCTCGAAATGCAAGCTGGAGCATGTGCCGGTCGAACGCGAAGCCCTGCTCCTGGAACTGGACAAGTACCCGGGGGTCAAAATCTTCAAGGTCAACCCCAAGGGGTGCGACAAGTGCAGCAACATCGGCTACAAGGGCCGCGTGGGCGTGCATGAACTGATGGCCATCAACGAACCCCTGCGCGCCGCGATCAGCAAGAACCTGAACACGGACCAGATCAAGGAGATCGCGGTCAAGGAGGCGGCGATGATCACCCTGCACAAGGACAGCATGGACAAGGTACGCCAGGGCATCACGGACATGGCCGAGGCCCTGAGCAACATCAGCCTGGACGAGTGAACGGACGGACCCATGGCCAAACTCGAAGTCATCAGCGGGCCCCAGGCGGGCTTCTCCTACAGCCTCGGCGGCGACCGCCGCGAATACACGATCGGCCGCAACCCGGCCAACCCGGTCGTGATGATGGACATGAACGCCTCCCGCAACCACGCCCGCATCAATGTGCGGCCGGACGGTTTTTACCTCGAGGACCTGGGCAGTTCCAACGGCACATTCATGGGCGGCCGGCAGCTCTCCGTGCCGGTCAAGCTCACGCACCGGTCCGAGTTCAAGATCGGCGCCACCGTCTTCCGGTTCGAGGAGCACGAAGGCGCGCCGGCCCCGTCGCCCTTCCCCGATCCGCTGGCGTCCAAACCCAGTGCGGCCGATGATTTCGGCCAGTCGTTCGTGCAGATGCTCGACGGCGGCAGCGGCGGCAACATGGACCTCGTGCTGGGGGAGAACCCGGAGGATTCGGTCCTGGGCGTCGATGCCGGCACCGAGGCCTTCCAGGCCGTATCCAACCGGCTGAAGATCCTCTACAAGGTTTCCGAGGACATCGGCACGGTGCTGAACCTGGACGAGGTGATCGAGAAGATCATGGACTCGATCTTCGAGGTGTTCCCCCAGGCCGACCGCGGGTTCGTCATGTTCGAGGACCCCGCCACCGGCGAAATGGTCCCCAAGGTCATCCGCAAGCGCGGCGCCAAGCCGGGCGAACAGATCAAGGTGTCGGTGAGCAAGACGATCATCCAGACGGCGTTCAAGGAGAAGAAGTCGATCCTCTCCTCCGACGCCATGGGCGACGACCGTTTCGCCGAGGGGCTTTCGATCGTTAACTTCGGCATCCGTTCCATGATGTGCTCGCCGCTCTTCGTGGGCGAGGAGAAACTGGGCGTGATCCATCTCGACACCCAGGACCAGTCCAAGCGGTTCACGCCCGACGACCTGTCCATGTTGCAGGGCATCGGCCGGCAGGCGGCCATTTCGATCAAGAACGCCAAGCTGGTGGCCGACATCGCCGCGGAGACCCAGAAGCGCAACTCCCTGCAGCGGTTCCTCTCCCCCGACATCGCCGACCGCGTGCTCACGGGCGAAATCGACCTGAAGCTCGGCGGCGACGCCAAGTTCGGTTCGGTCTTCTTTTCCGACATCATCGGTTTCACCCGCATGGCCTCCATCCTGCCCCCCGAGGTGGTGGTGGCCCACATCAACCGGTACTTCAACATCATGATCGGCATCATCTTCCATTACAACGGCACCATCAACAAGTTCCAGGGCGACGCCATCATGGCCATCTGGGGGCTGATGTCGGAACCCGATGACCAGTGCCCCCAGGTCGCGGCCGTGGAGGCCTCGATCGACATGCAGAACGCCCTCTTCGATTTCAACTACGGCCTGATCGAGGAGGGCCAGAAGCCCATCCAGATGGGTGTCGGCCTCAACACGGGCGGGTTCCTCGCCGGCAATGTGGGGTCGGAGCAGCAGATGGAATACACGGTGATCGGCGACAACGTCAACTTGGCCTCGCGCATCCAGTCCAAGGCCACGCGGGGGCAGATCTACATCTCCGATTCCACCTTTGAGCGGGTCAAGGGCCGCATTTACGCGCTCAAGATGCAGCCCGTCCACATCAAGGGCAAGGAGGAGCCGGTCCAGATGTACGGGGTGCGCGGGTTCCGCGACCGGGAGTTCAACAAGCAGACCTTCGACCGGCTGACCCTGCCCTGTTCCTACCTGGACACTGAAGGCCAGAAGCACAACGGCCTGATCAACGGCTACAGCCGGCAGGACGGGGTCGCCCGGCTTTTCGCCCATTTCCGGCGCGATTTCGCCCCCGGCATGGAGATCGAGCTGGGTCTCGATCTGCCCGAGATCCGCGAAGCCGGGGCGGTGCGCTGCCTGGTGGAACAGCATACGGTGGTCAACCAGGAAACGGGCACGAAGTTCTTCAACTATACCCTGCGACTGGTCCAGGGCAGCCCATTCTTCGACTCCCTCATTGCCGACTATGTGGTCCAGGCCACGGTCTCGGCTGACAGCATCAAGCGGGAATGACCGTCGGAAAGCGGAAACGCCAGATCCGAACATATGACAAGACCGCGAATTGTAGGGGCGGGTTTTAAACCCGCCCTTCCCGCAACGCCCCTCGTAGGGGCGGGTTTGAAACCCGCCCTTTTCGCAATGCCCCCTGTAGGGGCGGGTTTACAACCCGCCCTCATGCCAACGGCAGAGAAAAGGGCAGGTTTCAAACCTGCCCCTACAACGGAATATGATCCGGCAAGGCATCATCGCAGTTCAATCCGTCTGCAAGGGTACGATTATGCCCGGACCGGGGCGTATTTTGTGACCATCTGCACAAAAGACCGTGCCTGCCTGTTCGGGGCGATCGTGGATGGGGGCATGGCGTTGAATGATGACGGGCGGATGGCGCAGGAAGTTTGGGGCGAATTGCCCGGCCATTATCCGCATATGGCAATGGATGCAGTCACGGTCATGCCGAATCATATCCATGGTATAATCATTCTGACTGCCCCCGTAGGGGCGGGTTTGCAACCCGCCCTTTTCACCACGCCCCCCGTAGGGGCGGGTTTGCAACCCGCCCTCATGCCAACGGCAGAGAAAAGGGCAGGTTTCAAACCTGCCCCTACCATAACAACGACAACGGATACGGCCAATATTGTGGCGGGGATGCAACCCGGTCCCGCAATGGATACGAATGTTAAACGGCATTCATTGTCAGAGATCATCCGCGCGTTCAAGACCTTTTCCGCCAGCCGGATCAACCAGCGGCGCCATACCCCCGGCATCCCTGCCTGGCGCCGCAATTATCACGAACATATCATCCGTGATGACGGATCCCTCAACCGCATCAGGGAATATATCGCGAACAACCCCGCCCAATGGGGATTGGACCGCGAAAATCCCGCGGCGGCCGGAATGGTTGCGCCCCTGCCCAAGGATGAACCATGGCGCATGTGATGGGATCCGTTTGCCGCCACGGCCAACATCGGGGCGGGTTTCAAACCCGCCCCTACCACCGCGGACACAACCGGGACGGGTTTGCAACCTGCCCCGGGCGCAGGGTAGATGCCGGATGACCCATGTCGAATAACGCAGTGGTCCCTCCGTCCGCCATTCCCGGTCTTATCCGCGCCGCCATCGACCGCGAGGGGGCATTGCCTCCGGGCAGTGCCTTCGGCGTGGGGTTTTCGGGTGGGGCCGACTCGACCGTGCTTCTGCATACCCTGGCGGCCATCGACCGGGAGGATGGCCGGGGGTGGCGGATCACCGCCCTCCACCTGGATCACGGTTTGCGGCCCGGGTCGGATGCCGAGGCGGAGCATTGCCGCCGGTTCGCGGCCGACCGGGGGATCGCCGCCATCGCTAAAAGGGTGGATGCGGGGTTGTATGCCCGTACCACGGGCGTTTCGATCGAAACCGCGGGCCGGGCATGTCGACTGGCCTTCTTCCGGGAACATATGGAAACGGTCTGCCTCGGCCACCAGCGGGACGACCAGGTCGAGACCGTCCTCTGGCATATCATCCGCGGGGCCGGCGTCCGGGGACTGGGCGGCATGGCTCCGGTGACGCAGGTGGCGGGGCTGGTCCTGGTCCGGCCCATGCTCGACATCCCGGCCGATGCCATCCGCGACCATGCCCGGGGTCTGAACCTCCCGTTCCTGGAAGATCCTTCGAATCTGGACCAGGTGTATACCCGCAACCGCATCCGGCACGGGCTCATGCCCCTGATCCGCGAGGCGTACCCGGATGCCGGGGCGCATATCGCCGGGCTGGCCGGCCATGCCCGCCGGGTCTGGGCGGCCGTGCGGGAGGAGGCTGAACAACTGCGCCGGGTCGCCCTGAAACCCGTGGAAGGGGGTATGGCGATTGATCTGGCCGTTTTCCGGCAGGCCCCGCCGGGGGTCCGGGACGCCCTGCTTCTGGCGTTAATTGAGGAGAACGGCGGGGAGGCCACGGCTGGAGCTATCGCCGCCGCCGGCGAGTTGGCCGACGGCGCGGCGCAGGGGACCCGTATCCGCGATATCGGCCGGGGATTGCGGTTAACGCGGGAATACGACCTTTTGACCATCGGTTGCCCATCCGAACCGGCCGCCGCCACCCTTCCCGAAGGGGTGACCCTGCCGATACCGGGGGAATGCCGGATCGGACCGGACGGCACTATTCAGGCGGCAGTGCTGCCATTGGCGCCTGGCCAACCCCGACCGGCCGCCACCCCCTGGGAGGAATACCTCGACCTGGACCGGGTCGGGCCTGGTCCATTCACGGTCCGGACCCGGCGGGAAGGGGACCGGTTCCATCCCCTGGGCGGCCCCGGAAGCCGCAAGCTCCAGGATCTCCTCGTCGACCGCAAAGTTCCGGAAGGGCTCCGGGACCGCGTATACCTTGTGGAATCGGCCGGTACCATCATCTGGGTGATCGGCCACCGGATCGCGGAGACCGGCCGGATCACCCCGCGCACCACCCGGTTGGTCCGGTTGACGGCCCGGTTCGCCTGACGCGGCGCAAGGTGCCTGTAACCCCGGCTCGTCCGGCTAGGAAAAAAATTATATCACAAGTGATTCAAGCACCCGCATCTGATCATCTGTGGTGCCTTGGCAACGAACGCGGCCGGTGATCGCCGCAGAATGATGTTGTACAAATCGTTTGATTGCATATGGTTATGACATTTATTCGCGTGTCGACCGGCGATGTTATTCCGCGCCCGTCCCGCCCATGCGGCCTGTCCGCGGATGGCGGTGCATGCATCGGCAGGCAGAACGCGGGAAAAATAAATTTGACAAACCGGCGCCATTTCGTATAATATACCACCTATATAGTTCCTTCCCAATGGTGGTGAAGGACTGTTCATTGATAACGGAACGAATAGTAAACAAACCATGCAACCGAATATTGGTAGAGTACAACGGATGAAAGGAGGTGAGGCGCCGCTCAAACGAACGGATGTCCCGCTTATTCGTGGGCGATTTGTGCCCGTAGGTTTTACTCTTTTGAAAAAGGAATTTCAGTCATGAAAAAACTTCTGGTTGTTATGCTGATCGCCCTGGCTCTGCTGGCGATGGCGCAGTCAAATGTCACCGCCACCGTGGGCGGCCGTCTCGAAGCAAACTATTTCATGGACATGCCGGCCGGCGATGAGATCGAGAACTCCGGCTTTGCCGTTATTACGACCAAGCTGTGGACGGATGTTGATTTCGGCAGCGACCTGACCGGTAAGCTCATGCTGGCCGTGCTCGATGCTTCAAATGGTATCAATGACGCCACCGCCATCAGCGTTGAAGAACTCTGGATCAACAAGAACCAGCCCTTCGGCGTTGCCAACTTCGGCATGAAGTTCGGAAAAATGGAAGTTGCTTCCAATCTGGACATTGACAATGGTATCACCCGTAGCCTGACCAACATGGTCAGGTTTCCCACCCCCGGCCCGGACGGTACCTGGGGCAATGCTGACGATTTTAGCATTTACACCCCCGGTGAGATCGACCAGACCTACGGCTTGGGCGCCAGCTACATGGTCGAAGGCATCGGCAACTTCACGCTGACCACCTTCGAAGGTACGGGCGGCTTGGACGAGTCCAATGCCGATTCGACCAAGTATGAAGACGAAGACATGGGTCTGCTTTCCTCGCTGGCCCTGCAGTATGACACCAAGGATAATGCGTTCGGTGTCACTGGTCTGCGCGGCGTTGCTGCTTATGTGATGATCGCCGGCCAAGAAGATCTGGATACCTCCTCTTGGCTCAGCCTCGGCGCCACCTATGAGGTGATGCCCGGCTTGGTCCTCGGACTCGAGCTCATCCCCATGGTCAGCAACTGGAACTCCCCCGAAGACGCCGGCGAAATGCTCTACGCCCTGAACGCCGATTACAAGATCGAGGGCGGGTACAAGGTCGGCTTGACCTATGAGAGTTACACCATCAATGAATTCATGGGCAAGGACAGCGAAAATCTGGCCATCAGCCGCATGGCCCTCCGCGGCTCCATGGACCTCACTGACCAAGTGTGCCTCCGTGGCGAGTATTCCCAGACCACGCTGAAGGACAGCGATATTGCAGATGCCAGCCTGGATGCGATCGCGCATGCTTCGTCAGTCGCCAGCAGCCTCCGCGTTGGCCTCCTCGGCAAGTTCTAAATCCCAGACCAAGTCTTACAAAACCCCCGGCTCCGGCCGGGGGTTTTTTTATGCCCGGAGCCCCAAAGGCCACGGAATGGAGCATTCCGGACCGGTCCATGGTAGGCGCTCCCATGGTAGGCGCAGGGCTTCAGCCCTGCGTCTGGATATGCCCCCCGCGGGCTGAAGCCGCGCGGGCTACCGGGAGGGGGTAAGAACGGGCCCGGTCTCCGTCTTTTCCTTGTGCCGTTGCCTCCCTTTCCCCTGGTAGACACAGGGCTTCAGCCCTGGGTCAGGATAGGGCCCCCGCGGGCTGAAGCCGCGCGGGCTACCAGGAGGGCAAACCCGCGCCTACCATCCATAAAACGCTCGCGGTACACCCTGGGGTTAATCCGCTTTCCGCTTGACGCGGGCGGCGGGACGGGCTATAATGGCATGGTTACCGGCGGAAGGGCACGGCATGCCGTGCCCCTACCAAGATCGGCGTAGGGGCGATTCACGAATTGCCCCATTTGGCCCGGAGCAAACCGTTGATGATCGGCATAACCGCATGACCGTGACCGTGACCGGGGTGAGCAAGGCGTTCGGTGCCGTCCGGGCGTTGGACGATGTCAGCTTTGCCTGCGCCCCGGGCGAGGTTTTAGGCATCCTGGGGCCCAATGGCGCGGGCAAGACCACCATCCTGCGGATCATCGCCACCCTGCTTGTGCCCGACACGGGCACCGTGGATGTGGCGGGGATCCGGACGGATAGGGACCCGGCCGGCGTGCGCCGCCGGGTGGGGTATATTTCGGGCGATACGGGCCTCTACGAACGCCTCACCCCCCGCGAAATGGCCGTCTTCTTCGGCCGCCTGAACGGGCTGGAGGGGGCGGGTCTGCGGGCGCGTATCGGGCTCATATTCGACCTCTTCGGCATCACGCCCTTTGCCGACCGGCCCTGCGGCGAATTGTCGCAGGGCATGCGGCAGAAGGTCTCCCTGGCCCGCGCCGTGGTGCATGATCCGGCCGTGCTGATCCTGGACGAACCCACCGCCCACCTGGATGTGATCGCCGCCCGCGCGGTGACCGATTTCATCGCCGCCGTGCGCGCCGCGGGCACAACGGTGCTCTACGCCGGCCACAACATGGACGAGGCCCAGCGCGTATGTACGCACGCGATCATGATCGACCGCGGCCGCGTGATCGGCCGGGGCGCCATGGCCGACCTGGCGGGCGGGAATGGGCTGAACGCCCGGTTCTTCGCCCTGATGGCCGAAGCCGGCCGGACGACCCCGGCAGAGGTTGGCGCATGAATTTCGCGCATGTGCGGGCCCTGCTGGCCAAGGAACTCCTCGATGTCCTGCGCGACCGGCGCACCCTCTTCGTGATGCTGGTGATGCCCTTCCTCTCCTATCCCCTGATCATCGTGATCATGCTCCAGCTGGCGCTGGCCCAGACCCGGAACATCGCCTCCCAGCCGGCCGCGATCGCGTGCGTGGGCGGGACGGCCGATCCGGAACTCCGGGCGTTCCTGGACGAACAGGCCGTCGCGAATAATTGGCAGGTGACCGACACGGCCGACGGCGCCGCCGCGCGGGAGGCCGTGCGCTCGGGCGCGTGCGCCCTGGCCGTGGAGGTGACCGCGCCCGCGGGCGATGGTTCGGGCGCCATCGCCATCCTCTATTCGGCCGCGAACGAACTGTCGGGCATGGTCCGCGGCCGGATGCGTGACGCATGCATGGAATACAACGGCCGGGTCGTGGTGGAACGGCTGAAGGCGCTGGGCAAAGACCGGTCGTTCATCGAGCCCTATGCCGTGAGCGACGCCAACCTGGCCCCGGCCGAACAGGTGGGGGCCTTTGTCCTCGGCCGCAACATCACCCTGATTATGATCGTGATGCTGGTGGTGGGCGCTTTTTATCCCGCCCTGGAGGCGACGGCGGGCGAGCGGGAGCGCCGCACGCTCGAGACCCTGCTGGTTTCGCCCGCGGGCCGCCCGGAGATCGCCCTGGCCAAGTACCTGGCCGTATGTGCCTGCTCGCTGGTGACTGGTGTTCTCAACCTCTGCAGCATGGTGATCACTTTCACCGCCCTGATGCCCGCGGAGATCGCCGCCCGGTTCCCCGTGGCCCTGGCGCCGACCACCATCGCGGCGATGCTTGTGGTCATGGTACCCCTGGCCGCGTTCGTCAGCGCGGTGCTTCTGGGTTTTGCCACCTACGCCCGGTCCTATAAGGAAGGGCAGTCCTACCTGTCGCCGCTGGTCATGTTCCTGACCCTGCCGGCCATGGTCACCCTCCTGCCCGGCGCGGCGCTCACGCCGTTCACCGCCCTCATTCCCGTGACGAACATCGCCCTGCTGGCCAGCGGCCTCATGCTGGGCACGGTGCCGGTGGGCCCGGCCCTGCTGGCGCTGGCCGCCACCGGCTTTTATGTGTGGCTGGCCCTGACCTGGTGCGCCCGGCTCTTCACCGGCGAGGCGATCATCTTCCGGGTGGGCAATCCCTTCCGGTGGCGGGAACTCACCGCGGCGCACGGTTTCCTGGCCGCGGCCGCTGCCGTGGCCGCGATGGTCTATGCGGCGGGGGCGGGCGGCATGGCGCCTTCGCTCTTCTGGCACATTTTCTTTCCCCAGCTCGCCTTCCTCGTCCTCACCATCGGCCTGGTGCGGCTCGTGGGCGCACCCTGGCGTCCGGCCCTGGCGCTCAACCTGCCGGCCGGCGGCCGGGGCTGGCTGAGGTCGGCTGGCGGCCTGGTCTTCATGGCCGGGGTGGTGATGCTCATTACCGGCCTCTTTCCGGACGCGGGCGGGAAGGACCAGGGGATGGTCCGGGAACTGGTCGACGGTCTGGGGTTGAACCTCCCGGCCCGGCTGGTCTGCCTGGCGCTCATTCCGGGCATCGTCGAGGAACTCCTTTTCCGCGGGCTCATCCTGACCGGCTTCAGGCGCACTTTCGGCGCGTGGAAGGCCGTGGTGCTCTGCGGCCTTGTGTTCGGGTTCATCCATCTTGTGCCGTACAAGCTGCTGCCCGTGGGCATCATGGGCGCGGGGCTGGCGTTGGTGGTGGTGCAGACCGGGAGCATTATACCGGCCATCATCGTGCATGTGGTCAACAACGCGATCGGCGTCATGGCCGGTGATGCGGTGTCCCCTGCGCCGGCCGGCGGCGTCCCGGTCGGCCTGATCGTCGCCGGCCTCGTCCTGGCCGCGGGGGGCTACGCCGTTCTGCGCCGGGGGCCCGGCGGGCCGGACGCGTGACCATTGTGAGCGCGCCATCCTTATTTCACGGGGCGTCCGGGTCATGACCAGACGGACCAGGTTCCTGCTCCTGGTGCTGATCGCGGCCGGCGCCGCGCTGGGGTTTGTGGCGCTCAACTGGAAACTGGGCCGGCCGGACCGGGTCCGTGCCGCCAGGAACCGGGACCGGATGGTCCTGGTCCGCGACCAGGTCCTGCGCTACGAGGCGGAACATGCGCGCCTGCCCGCGTCCCTGGACGAACTCGTCCCGGCCTATGTTCGGGGCGATGAACTTATCGGGGACGGGCAACCGCTCTATGTGTACGACCCGGCGCGGCGGCTGTTGATACAGCGCGAAGGCGCGCGCGTGCACGGCCTGTGGAGCTACCGCATGCCGCCCGCCGCCGCGGCGCTGCCTGAAGTCCTCATGCCGCCGCCGCGCGTTCCGTCCGCGTCATCCGCCCCGTCCGTTCTCCCGCCCGGACCCGCGCCGGTCATATCGACCGGCCCGCCGGTTTCTGACGCATGGGTCGCGGGTGCGCTGGTGGTCCCGCAGGGGCCCGCGCTGCCCCCGGCACCCGCGGGGGCCTATGTGTTCGAGGCGGAACATTTCACGGACACCAACTACGGGTGGGAGGTCATGCCGGACGCGGAAGCGGCCGGCGGGGCCTACCTGCACTGCAAGGAGGGCGTAGCCAACGGGCCCGGCCAGACCGTCCACGGGGTCTTCAATTTCCACGATGTGCGGAGCGGGAAAGAGGTCACCTGCCTGCGCTACCATTTCCACCTGCCGGAAGCGGGCCGCTTTTATGTGTACGGGCGGTTCTGGACGACCGACTCGCATTGCTCGAACCATCTGTGCATCGCCATCGACAAGGGCGGGCCGGCTGTGGGGGGCATGGATAACCGGACGCCTTTCCAGTGGATGTGGAGCCCGGTCGAGGGCAGTCCGATGCAGTTGGAGGCCGGGGACCACTACCTGCATGTGTTCATCCACGAGGACGGGATGCGGGTGGACTAGTTCATCCTGAGCCCGCAGCCGGTCACCGGCGCCGCCCCGTTCGCGGCCAACCTGCGCCCGGGTGAGAACACCACGTGGCGGCAGGCGGAGGGGCCGCCGGTCCACCTCTCGTTCAACCTCAAGAGCATGGTGATGACGCCCGCCCTGCCGCCCGCGTGCGACCTAGTGCTGCGGCATATCCGGCCCTCCGACCGGACCGCGCGGGTGACCGTGCGGCTGTGCGGGGCGGGCCCGGACGGCGGCGACCTCATCGTCGCCGACCACCGGGGGCCGCTGGGGGCACTCCCCGATCTGGCCTTCATGCCGCTCGATTTCAAGGCCCTTGATGTCGGCACACTGGCGCGGCGCGAGTACCTGCTCGTCGCCGACATGGCGGTCGACGGCGGGCCGGCGATCACGGCCAATATACCGCTGATGCATCCGTGGGCGTGGGAGGTGTTCGGCCCCGGCCGGTTCATCCCGAACGGGGAAGCGGGGCCGCTGGACGCGGACGCGGAACCGCCGCCGGGCGGCCGGGGCGCGTGGCTGCCGTTCAAGGACGAAAGTTGGGACCACTTCGGCGTGATGGACTTCGGTCTGCAGGTGTCCGGCAACAGCCTGCACGCGCCCACCTACCAGACCATCTACGCCCGGATCGTCATCCGGGTACCCGCCACGGCCGCCTACCTCATGAAGCTCCAGTCCGATGACCAGATCCTCGTGTGGCTGGACGGCAAGGAGATCTACCGGTACGACGACCAGCGGCCGGTGAGCCGGGCGGCGTTCAGTGTGCCCCTCCGCCTGGAGGCCGGCGACCATCGCCTGCGCATCCGCGTGAACCAGTGCGAAGGGCGCTGGCAGGCGTCGCTGCGGATCAGGACGGCCGCGGACGAGACGAGCGATGTCACGGGGCGGCCGCCGGAGGAGGGGCCCGGGCCCGGCCCGTAGCGCAGGGAGGGGGGGGCGTGGGAATCCTGCGGATCAGGTGAACCTACCAGAGGTGCCTCCTGGCAAAAGCATGTCCCGATCCTGATTTCAAGTACAGTTCGAAACGGGCGGCTTGAGCGTCTTCCTCGAACCGGATTACAACGACGGATCTCCAAGGTCGGAATTTGGCCGTGTGCGGTGATTTGCCGGCATTGTGTTGTATCAGGCGCTGTTTGAAGTCAGCTGATGAGCCGATATAGCGTTTATTCGGATCAGATAGGCTTTGAAGCAGGTATACATACCTCACGATCGTTGCCCTCCTTCGCCCTTCGTGGACTTCGGGCTATAGAGGGCGCCCCCCCCCCGTCGCCCAGTACGAATGGGTCGTATCCCAATGCAATTATTCATTCAGGGCCACAGCCCTCCATAGCTCGTTCCAACGAGCGACGGAGGGCCCTCCTTCGCCCTTCGCAGACTTCGGGCTATGGAGGGCGACCACCCTTCGTTAGCATACATGGTCATATTCCAAATCTCTGAACCACAGCCCTCCATAGCTCGTTCCAACGAGCGACGGAGGGCCCTCCTTCGCCCTTCGCAGACTTCGGGCTATGGAGGGCGACCACCCTTCGTTAGCAT
>JBDREB010000404.1:0-9501 GCA_043820325.1 Planctomycetota bacterium
CACCTGGCGGTGGGGTACGGGGGCGAGGACAGCTTCGGTCAAAAACGCCGCAAATTCGGCCCGGCGTTTGGATTGGCATGAGGGGCAGAAGCCGCGTGCCTTGCAGGAGAACGCGACCAGGTATTCATGTTTGCACTGGGGACACCGGACGCGGGCGAAGCCGTAGTCCAGCGAGCAAAGAGCAGTCGTTGGAAAACCTATCTGGCCCCTGTGGCGGTCCCGGGTCACCCCCCGTGATACCGGAAGACGATCAGACCGCAGGTGACGGCCCACAGGAGGACGGTGACCATGAGTTGGAGGTCAGTGAGCAGGAGCCGGGTTGGGCTGCCGCCTTCATCCTTGCGGTAGACGAGGAAGAGGTAGCGAAAAACGCCGTACATGACGAAGACCACCGTATAGAGGAGCGCGGAGGAGCCGCCCAGTTTGGCCTTGGTCTGGTCGCTGATCGTGTAGAGCATGTAGGCCATGACCGTGCAGGCGGTGATCACGCCGATGATCCGGTCGAGAAGGTCGATGGAATACTCGGCCAGGATACCGCGGTGACCGGCCGCTTCCCCGCCCATGAGCACCAGTTCATGCCGCCGCTTGGCAAATCCCAGGAAGAGGGCCAGAAGGATGGTGCAGATGAGCATCCATTCGGAGTTCGGGATGCCCGTGGCCGCGCCGCCGGCGACCACGCGCAGGACAAATCCGGCCGAGACGAGGAACACATCCAGAATGACCACATGCTTGAGCCGGGCCGAATAGGCCAGGTTGACGGCGAGATAGAGGCCCAGGATGAGCAGGCAGGCGGTGCGGCCTTCCGCGGCCACGCCGGCGGCGGCGAGCCCCAGTCCGGCCGCGGCCAGGACGATGGCCATCACGGCGGCAGTGGCGATGGATATCGTGCCCGCCGCGATGGGGCGGAGCCGCTTGACCGGGTGGCGCCGGTCCCGCTCCCGGTCGAGGATATCGTTCACCACATAGACGGCCGAGGCCATGGCGCAGAAGCCGGCGAAGGCGGCCAGGGCCTGAAGCAGGGCCGCGGGATCGTTGAACCGCCCGGCGAAGAGGAGCGGCGCGAACACGAACCCGTTCTTCACCCAATGCGCGGGCCGGATGAGTCGAATGTACGCAGCAATGCTACTCACGGTTTTTCCCTTCGCTGGCAAAGGATGAGCCCACGATGACGAAGAATGCGTTCAGCCCGCCCGCCCCCCCGGGGTGGTGGACGCCGGCCACGGCGGGATCGTCGACGGCGGCGATGAGGTCGTGCACCCAGTCGGTGCCGAAGGCGTGGATGGCCATATGCCGGAAGTGGGGCCGCATGTTGCGCACCGCCTCGGCGGTAAGCCGTCCCTGGAGCCCGACATAGACCATGGTGCGGCCCTCGGAGACGCGGGGATCGTCCCATTCGTCATAAGACCGGCCGTAGACGCTGTTGGAATTCCATACGGTGAAATGCGTGCCGGGGGCATGGAAGGCAAGGGTGGCCGACAGGGCGTAGCTGGGCGTGGCGCATACGCCCCCTTCCGCGCGGGCCAGGGTCGCGGCCAGCGCCGCCACACGCGGGATGCCGTAGACATAGCCCACGCCGCGCTGGACGGCCAGGGGTTGGAGACCTCCGCCGGCGAGCATCCGTTCCATGCGGACGGGACCCATCAGGCACAGCGCGGCCGCCGCGGTCCCCGCGGTCAGGGTCAGGGCCGCGGTCGTGGCCAGTCCCCAGCGGTAGAGCCGGGGCCGGTCTTCGCAGAGGCGGGCGAAGCCGATGGCCAGCGGCACGATGACCATGGCCGTCCAATGGGCGCCGATGTCGCGCACGAAGCTCAGGCAGCCGAAGCCCGCCAGGGGGGCTCCGGCGAAAAGGACCAGGAAAAGCCCCCGGGGTGCCGTGAACCAACGCCGCGCTCCGGCCGCGGCCCCGCCGGCGGCGGCGATCAGGACCACGGGCCCCAGGAGGAAGAGCTGGCCGGCGATGAAGACCAGCGGGTCCCAGGCGCTCCGGTCGGCGGTCGCCTGGCGGCGGATGAAATTGAATTTGAAAGTCAGCCAATCGTGGCCGGCATTCCACAGGACCGCGGGCAGAAAGAGGGCGGCCATCGCGGCCAGGGCCAGCCAGGGACCGGGTGTGCGGAAATGCCGGCGGTGGGCGGGAGGCAGGGCCAGGTAGAGAAAAGCGGCGGGCAGGAACCCGAAAGCCAGGAACTTGGAGAGCATGGCCCCGCCCAGGCAGAGTCCGGCCAGGAGCCAGTCGGCCATCCTTCCCTTTTCGACCGCCCGGTACAGAAAGACCATCGCGGCAGGCCAGAAGACGGCCAGGGGGGTGTCGGTGGACACCAGCACGGCCAGTATGGCGGCCATGGGCATCACAGCCGCGACATATAAACTGCGGCGGGGCGCGGCCGTGTCGGGGTACATATCGGCGGCCAGGCGCCAGGCCAGACCGGCGATGACCAGGCCGGCCAGGATGGATGGCAGGCGCGCGGCCAGGAGGGAATTGCCGGCCAGTTGGAGGCCGGGCCACATCAGCCAGGCGATCATGCCGGGATGGTCGTAGTAGCACCAGTCGAGGTGACGGGCCCACTGGACGAAATAGGCCTCGTCGCCCGTGATGGGGATGGTTGCGGCGAGGATCAGCCGCCAGAAGCCGATGAAGAGCAGGAACGCCAGGAGGAGGCCGTCGGGGCCGATGGCCGTCGTGCGTCCGCCTTTCGTATCAATGGGCGTGCCGGTCAATGCATACACCTCGGCACGACGCAAGCACGAAATCCCAAATCCCGCATTCGGAACATTTTAGAATCGGAAGGAAATTCGAATATTCCAAGCCAGGTACAGGGCCGGTGGTCAGCCTCCGGCTTTCCGACCCTTCCGACTTTCCGACTTTCCGACTGCGCGTCGATGGCTCGACCGCTGGAATCTGAAGGACCATTCACCCCCGGGTACATGACCGGGCATGCGGATGACCGCTTACCGGCCAAGGAACGAGGCCTGGATGGCGGTGATGGCCGTCACATAGATGATATCTTCGACGGTGCAGCCCCGGGAAAGGTCGTTGACCGGCTTCCGGAGCCCTTGCAGGATGGGACCCAGGGCGATGGCGCCGGCCTCGCGCTGGACGGCCTTGTAGGCGATGTTGCCCGAGTTCAGGTCCGGGAAGATGAACACATTGGCCTTGCCCGCGACCTTGCTCTGGGGGTACTTGACCTTGGCGACCTCGGGGGCGAAGGCGGCGTCATACTGCATGGGTCCCTCGATCACGGCATCGGTAGCGCCGGCCTTGGCCAGGCGCACGGCCTCCTTGACCTTCTCGACCATGGGGCCCTTGCCCGAGTCGCCGGTGGAGAAGGAGAGCATGGCCACATAGGGGGTCATGTCGAAGGTCCGCGCGGTCAGGATGCTGGATATGGCGATGTCGCCCAACTGGGCCGCGGTGGGATCTTCCACGATGGCGCAGTCGGCATACAGGAAGACCTTCGATTCCTTGAGCATGAAGAAGACGCTCGACACGGTATTCACGCCCGGGGCGGTCTTGATGATCTGGAGCGCGGGGCGGATCGTGTTGGCGGTGGAGTGGGTCGAGCCGGAGACGAGGCCGTCGGCCTCGCCGGTTTCCACCATCATCGTGCCGAAGTAGATGGCGTCGCGGACCAGGTCCTCGGCCATGGTCATCGAAAGCCCCTTGTGCTTGCGCTTCTCGAAGAGGATCTCCACGAACTCCCGGGACCGTTTGGTATTCTGCATCGGGTCGACGATGGCGACCTTGCCCAGGTCCACATTCAACTGGCGCGCCTTGAGCTGAACCTCCTCGGGGTTGCCCATGATCGTGATGCGCGCCATCTTGCGCGCGGCGATCTCGGCCGCGGCCCGGATGATGCGCGGTTCGCCGCCTTCGGGAAAGACGATGTGCTTGTCCGCCTTGGCGGCCTGGATCTCGAGGTTCTCCAGGAATTCCTCGGGGGTGCGGCGCTTTATGATCGTGATGCGGGACTGGGCGAAGATCTCCTTGACATCCAGCGCCTTCTGGACCAGTCCGGCCGCCTCCTCGATCTTCTGCTGGTCGCCCGGTTCGATGTTCACGACCATGTTCTCGATCGTGTCGACCGCGCTGTAGGTATCCATATCGACCGCGAGGATGGGGACGGTGAACCCGCCCACCCCCTCGACGAGCTTGCGGATGACGGCCGCGGGCTTGATGCCGCCGGTCAGGATGATGCCCGCCGTGCGCGGGAAGCCCGGGGCCAGCTGGGCGGCCACCACGGCCAGGATCAGGTCGTCGCGGTCGCCGGCGGTGATGATCACGCCGTCGTCCTTGAAATACTTGAGGGCGTTGGCCGCCTGCATGGCGCCGACGATGTACCCGCGGCCGAGGGCGTCAAGTCCCTCTTTACCATGGATCACCTCGGCCTTGAGGAGGGTCACCAAGTCCTTCATGCGGGGGTGGGGCAGGATATCACTGCGGGGGATCACGCCCAAGAGGGCCAGGTCGCACTTAGCCAGGCGGCCGCGCAGGGATCTCCCCACCTTGTCGCAGGCATCGGCCGGCACATCGTTGATCACCGCGCCGAGGATCTGGCAGCCCTTCTCCACATAGGAGGCGCAGGCGGTCTCGATCTCCGAAAGGATGTCCTCGCCCGACCGTGTGCCGCCCTTGACGACGAGGAGGACCTTCGCCCGGACCGCCTTGGCCACATCGGCGTTGATGTTGAGTTCCATGTTGGCGAGCATTTCCATGTGGTCGGTCCCCTCGACCACGACCACATCCTTGCCCACGGCCACGGACTTGAAGGACTTCACGATCTTGCGGATCACATCGTCCTTTTTGCCCTCCAGGATGCTGCCGCGCACATCCTGGAGCATGGTGGGGCACATGTCGCCGGGATCGTCGGTGTTCTGGAGGATGCCCCGGATAACCTGGACATCCTTGTCGCCCGCCACCCCGCCTTCACCGCGGCGCAGGCCGATGACCTTGACATACCCGACCGCGTTCACCATTGTTTTGAGACTGGCCACCAATCCGATCGAAAGCATGGTCTTGCCGGAAGCCGGTTCGGAGGCGGCGATGAAGATGGTCTCAGACATGGCGCTTCTTCCTGTCAAAGGGGCCGATCAAGGCGATGGGAGGTATTGTACTTCGAGGGGACGGGTTTGCAAGTAAAAATCAGCGTTCAGAGGTATTCGACGAATCCGTTCCTTTCCAGGAAGGCGAATGTGTCCATGAACGCCGCCAGCGGTACGGGCACGCCGAACTCGAGGCAGGCATTCCGCCACACTTCCAGGAGGCTCCGCCTGCCGTCGGCCCAATAGACGGGCGCGTTGGCCCGGTAGTTCCAGGAAGCGTCAGCGGGGGCCCCGGCCTGTTCGGCCGGCGGCAGATGGGCATACGAGAAGGTGCCGGCGATCTTTTTGCGCGGGAAGATCCGGCCCGCGGCGCGGCGGAGGCGGACGGGCGGGGCCCAGGCTTCCCGCCAGGCGGGGTCCAGCCGGTCCGCGTCCGCTTGGCACGCCCTCTGGCGGGCCACGGAACGGACCACGCCCTGGGCGGCCCGGATCCATCCAGACACCGCCCGTGCTGACCGGGGCTCGGCCGCGAAGCCGGCGATGCCGGCCAGCCGCCGGCAGGCCGTTTGGGCCTGGTAGGTCAGCAGGTCCCGCACCGGGATGCCGGCGGCCAGGTCCGTGCGCGCGAGCCGGGCCAGTTCCCGCGCCAGGACCAGGTCGACCAGCCGGCGGGCTGTGGCGCCATCGCCCCGGCCGATCTCGTAGATGTAGGCCGTCAGCGCCCCACCAATGGCCTGCATGGTCACCGGCGAGAGCCGATCCGGGGTATCGGCGCTCGTGTGGTAGTAGGTGTCCCGCAGGCACACGAGGGCCGGGCACGGGATGCCGATCGAAGGGTCGGTGATGAAATTATCGTTGATGAAATAGGGCCGTTCGCTCCAGCGCAGGAGATGATGCGGCCGGAAGGCCTCCTCCACATAGGCGCCGAGAAGGGTTTCGACATACGAAGGGACCGAGTCGGGCGTGCCGTACAGGTGCAGGCGTGACTTCACGGCCTCCATGTCGGCCCCCACCATGTCGGGATTGACCCCGGCCACGATGCGGCGCAGGTGGTCGGGGTGCGCCTCGGCATAGGCCAGGGTGCCCACGATCTCCATGGTAAAACAGAGCCGCAGTGATCGCCGCGGCGGGGGCAGTGTGCCCTGCGCAATGAGGGCCTGGAGCGCCGCCAGGGCCTCAAGCCCCATGGCGCACCCGGAGGCATTGTCGTGCGCACCGGGTTCGAATAGATGGGCGAAGACCGCCACCTCTTCCGCGGTGGTGCCGTCGCCCGCCAGGCGGCCGGTAATGAAATTGATGCTCCCGTCGTAGAGACGGGCATCGACCCGGGCCAGGCAGTCGGCCCCCCCCGTGCGGAAGAGGCCCCGGACCAGGTCGCCCATGCGCGGGGTCAGTTGGAATCCGACCAGGCCGTGGCTATTGGCCGGGGCCAGGTAACTGTTGTTCCACAGGGTGATGTCATACACATCGTCGCGGGTGCGGCAGTCGAGCCAGAGGGGCATGTGGTCGGTGACCAGTCCCAGGGCGCCGCGGCGGGCCAGGTCGGCCGGCGCCGCCTGGCCGGGGTTTTCCAGCCAGACCAGGTTCCCCGGCCAATCCGCCGTCCGGGCGGCCGGCACGATGCGGCAATTCACCGCCCGGCGGCCGGGGGTGGGCGCCGAATACATGATCACGCCGCAGGGATCGCGGCGGCGGTCGGCGATCGTCAGCATGGTGCGGCCCCGGCGGACGGCCAGCGAGGCGGCGCGGACATCCCACCCCCGGGGCGCCTGCCAGTCACCGTAGATCCGCCGGCCGTCGGCCGGGTAGGTCTCAATCCGGATGTCGTCCAGGCCGAGCCGCTCCATCATCGCGGTCACCGTCCGGGCCGTACGGTCAAAGGCCGGGAAAGTGAAGAGCCGGTCGGTGCGGTGAATGCGGGCGGCGCGTTCGATGGCACGGGGCGCATCGAATGCCGCCTGGATCGTTTTCAGCAATCCGGGATTCACAGGGCCACTCCCATGCCGCCGGGACCGGGCGGCGGCGAGGGCCGCGCCCTGAGCCAATGGATAAGGAGCCGGACGGCACAGAATCCGGTCAGGCCGCCGATGACATCGCTGGCCAGATCGGCCGCGCTTACCGTCCGGCCGGGCGTGAACCATTGCAGGGCTTCGCTCAAGGTCCCGGCCAAGCCGATCCAGACCAGGTCGATCAGGAACGCCCGGCGACGAAAGGCCAGGCCGACGAGCAGGCCCATGGCGGCGAAGGCGAGGGCGTGGATGACCTTGTCCATGTGGGGGAACCCGGGGGGGACGCTGCTCCCCGGCAGGAAGGAGGCCCCGATCACCGCCGCGGTGTAGAGCACAGCGGCCCAGATGAACCTACTGCCGTTCATGTTCTTCGAGCATCCGCATGTACTCATCGTAGGAGATGTCGACGCCGCGGACATCCTTGCCGTCAGTGGTCCGCCGGCGGCGGGCCTTGAGTTCTTCAAAGACCTCCACGCGGAATTCCCGGCTCGTTTTCACCCGGGCCCCATATTCGCCCACGGCCCGGGCGATCGCGCGGTCGGTCGTTATTACGGTGATGTCCCGTGGTTGGGCCGACGCCCGCACGCGATCGATGATCGCATCGTCGGCCTCGCGCCGGGACCCGGCGAAGCGGACCTCGATGGGCCCGTGGGCCAGTTTCCGTCCGCCCGGCCGGTCATATCCCGGCCGGCCGTCGAAGATCACCGTCACGGGCTGGCGGGCCTCGCGAAAATAATCGGCCAGCGCGGCCAGAAGTTCGTCGCGGGCGGCGTCGATCACCCCCCGGTCCATGAAGTCGGCCCAGCGCTCGGAGGCGTAGATCAAGTTGTAGCCGTCAATGATCACGGCCATCGCGGACCTCCGCCGTCCGGTGGCCCCGGCAGGCGCTCTGGCAGACGCCGCAGACATGCTGGGCGACGAACGGGATCCGGCTGAACTCGTCGAGCTTGGCCCGGCACCGGGCCAGGTCGAAGTCGGCCGGTGTGGCGCCGATCGCGCCGGAGGGGCAGGCGTCGCGGCACAGGCCGCACCTGTCGCACCCCTCCTCCACCGGCACGGCGGCCGGCAGGGGCATATCGGTCAGGACCGTGGCCAGGCGCACGGCCGCGCCGAACCGGGGCGTGACCAGGAGGTTGTTCAACCCCCGCATGCCGAGGCCGGCCTGCCAGGCCACCCGGCGGTGGCAGAGGTGGGCGCGCATGACCGGACCGCGCGCAAGCAGCTGGGAGGCGGGTATGGGCACCGCCGCGTACCCCGCCCGTTCAATAAACGCGGCCAAGGCCAGGGCCGTTCGATCGAGCTGGTTGTTCACCTGCCGGTAGTGGCTGAAGTAGAGGGGATTGGGTCCGCCCCGGACCGTATCGAGCACCCCCTTAAGAAGCGCCGTGCCGATGCTGATGCCCCGCGGGTACCGGCCGGGAAGGTTGTCCCACAGGTCGGGCCAAGTCAGGGCGAGCGCCTCCAGGTCGGCCACGCCGTGCAGGTCGGCCGTTTCGGCCAGAAAGCGCCCGATCGCTTCGGGCAGGTTTGGGTCCATCGGATCTTCGGGGCCGGCCGTAAGGGTGCGCCGCAGCCTACGCCAGGGCTTCCGTGGCCGTGTCGATGACGCTTTTGAATACCAGAAAGAGGGTGTACTTGGCTTCCTGGTCCATCTCCAACTCCTCATCGGTGATGGCGTGTTCGTCATGTTCCTCGTACATTTCGCGGAACATCAGGTAATCCTCGTCACCCTCCTCTTCGGGCTTAAAATCGTCCATGTCGTGGTCGATCCCTTCCTCTTCGCCGAATTCCTCCTCCTCGTCCGTCATATCCGAGGTCTTGCGGTGGGACTTGGGCTCGATGTGGTGGATCTGATCGACCAGGAACTTAAGCAGACCGCTGTTGAAGTTCTCGCAGAACTCGTCCACATCGTCCGGTCCGATCTTGGACTCGTTCTGGTCGATCTTGAGCTGGAGGTCCTTCAAGCGGATCTTGGGGGGCTTTTTTTTGCCGCCGGCGTCGGCCAGCAGGGATTGGAAGGTCAGGACGAGCCAGGCTAGGTTGTGCCCCGAATAGACCGCGTCATACCCATCCAGTTCCTCGTGCAGGAACTTGACGATCTCGGGCTGTTGTTTCTCGACCTGTTCGCATTCCCTGGCCCGCTCCTGGGGATTGAGCGCGGTAATGTCATCCCACAGGGCCTGGATGTTGTCCGTGTTCTTGGCGACCATGGCCAAACGGTCCTCCGGATAAAAGGCGCCATAAAATGGCACTGTACATATACCATGCACGGGGGGAAAAGCAAATATTATTTTATTTTAAATGCTTATTGACTTAGCTCATAACTGGCGCCTTCCGGCATAGCCTTGTCATGACCACAGCGGGGGCATACGAAGCTGTCTGGCCACCTGAGGGTGGTCCTAACACGCTTCCCCGCCCGCGAAAGCCCTCTGGAAAACTAAAAGCCTCGTAT
>JBDREB010000405.1:0-2298 GCA_043820325.1 Planctomycetota bacterium
TCCCGGGCTGGATCTTCATCGACTCCGTCCACAAGCTGGCGCAAGCGAGGGCACGGCATGCCGTGCCCCTACAGCGGAAAAGAATGCCACGGTGGTACCGGCGCGCCCTCTTTTGACCCCTTTATTGTGGGGCGGTGTACTAAGACACAAAGGGGGGAAGGTTTGGGCCAGGAGCAATAACCCGTTCTTACTTTGTGACTTCGTGACTTTGTGGCAAATATCCTGACCGTAAACCGTCTGCCGTATGCCGTTTCGCCTATCGTTTCCGTATACCGTAAGCCGTTGCATGTGTCCCAGCATGGGAGAAATTACCGGAGAAATACTTACCCCCCCGTCAGTTCCGCGAAAAACCGCGTATAGGCCTCGGGCGCGGAACGGATCCAGGCCACCCGGCCGGGATCGGGCGCAGGCGCGTCCTTTAGATGGGCCAGGAACCGGTCGCAGTCGAACCGGGTGTCGCGCAACCCCACGCCCGTCTCCGCCACTTCGAACGCGTTGCAGGCCTGTTCGTACTGCCCCTCCACGGGCACCACGAATACGGGCTTGCCGAGGACGATCGCCTCGCAGACCGATTCAAACCCCGCGGTGCTCATGTAAGCCCGGCAGGTCCGCAGGCGCTCCAAAAACCCCGTGTCGCTGGGCAGGTGGAAGGTGAGGCCGGAATGCGGACTCCAGCCGTCCTCATGCGCACGATTATCCCAGAAGACATGCACTTCCTGGTCACGATGGTTGGCATGCCAGGCGATGATATCATCCCCATACCCGGGGTTCACCATGTAGACCAGGAGGAAACCCCGGTCCTCCGGCTGGACCGCGAACACCTCGGGCCGCAGAAGCGGAGGCAATACCCGGATCCGCCGGCGGGCATACGCGGGCAGCGGCCGGTAGGAGAGCGCGATGTGCGCGCAGGCGCCATGGCCGGCGACATTGGTGTTCCGGTTGAGAAGGAACCGGTCCATCCGCCGGCCGGGCGGCATGACAAAGTCGGGATGCTGGAGCAGGAACTGGTGCCCCACCGCCACCACGGGCACGCGCGGCCGGTAATGGTGCGCGTAGAAACCGCCCAGCACTTCGTAAAAATTGACGATCACATCGGGCTTGTGCGCCCGCACGGCGCGGTGGATCTGGCGCAGCGCACCGAGAAAGCCGGGAATGCCCCGCAGGTTGTGCCTGATCGTGGCCCTGAAGCTGACGCCACGGAGGTTTTTATCGAACTTGAAGTTGGGCGCCCGGTAGGCCTCGACCGTATCGCCGGTCTGCGCAAACACATAAGGCGGGATCACCCGTTCCGGGCTCTTGCCCACCATGATCCGGCACACGGTGTGCCCTGCGGCCATGAGGTGCCGGCGCAGGGCCAGCGCCTGGGTCATGTGGCCGCGCCCCTCGCCCTAGACCAGGAAAAGGAACCGCTTACCGGTGACAGTTACGCTCATGCTTTATTCCTCCCCTTGCGAGCGCGCACGCCCACACGCGCGCACCACCGCGCCACCGGGCAGACGGGGCACTTAGGGCCGATCGGCCGGCAGAGGTTCTGGCCGAAGCTCACCAGGAGGTCGTTGATCGGGACCCACCACGGGCCGGGGAGCTTTTTGCGGAGCGCGAACTCGGTCTCCTCGGGCGTGCGCGTGCGCACATACCCGAGCCGGTTGGAGATACGGTGGACATGCGTGTCGACGCAGATGCCGGGCTTGGCGAACCCGAGGGTGATCACCAGGTTGGCCGTCTTGCGGCCCACGCCCCGCAGGGACATGAGTTCATCGAGCGTGTCCGGGACCTTCCCCTCGAACCGTTCCATGATGTCGAGGCAGGCCTCGCGGATGGCGGCCGCCTTGGTGCGGTAGAACCCGGCCGGGTATATGACTTGGGCGATGCGGTCCGCCGGCAGTTTACCCATCGCCGCAGGCTTTGCCGCAACCGCGAAAAGCCGCTTGCTTGCTTCGGCCGTCACCTCGTCCTTGGTGCGTTGGGAAATGATGGTGGAAATAAGGACATGGAACGGGTTGTGCCGCCGCGCGATCGCCGTGACCGCCGGCTCCTGCCAGCCGTGGTAGAGGACGGCGAGGGTCTTGAGGACAGAGACCATGGCGGGGGTTTTCATGCGGGGCGGAGCCTTTCAGCCGGAACCTCTGGAACAGCAAACGCATCATTTATCATTGCAAATTTGACGGACTCGCAAAAAGTCCACAATCCTACTGTGTGCGCGCTTTTCCCCGTAGCTGCGACCCTTGCGGTCGCCCATCCGGAGGCGGGGTCAAGCCCCGCAGCTACAAGGACTTGCGAGGAAGCATGGTTACCACC
>JBDREB010000406.1:0-15106 GCA_043820325.1 Planctomycetota bacterium
AATCGCGAAACGGCAATAAAGGGCGGGTTTCAAACCCGCCCCTACGGTAACCACCCAAACCGGCCTATGGTTGATTCACGCGCCTGGCTGACGCCAAAAAGTGCCAAAGCATTTTCCGCCGGGATCAGGAAATCTGCAATTTGAGGCCCCGCGGCGTGAATTGCCCGCGGGTGGGCCGTTCTGGTTAAAAAAAAGCTTGATAATTCGATGCCCTGTGATATAATTGTTTGTTTTTTGGGAAACTCAACTGTTTTCTACCTTGATGAGGGATCGGTACATGTTGCAACAGGCTGATTTCAAAGAATATGATGATGTTTTCCAGTTGAGCACGGTCCAGGATGTGATGCGGCTCTTCAATGATGAGTCGCTTTCCTTCCGTGACATTACCAAGATCCGGCGCTGGGTCCGGCACGCGGAAAAAGAAACGCAAAAATTCCAGAAACGCATGGAAGGCGGGGTCACCGGTGATATTTCGGACAAAAAAACCCTGGCCGAACGGGCCGGCATCGGCTGGTGGATCCTCGACGAACTTGAGAAGGCGATGGAAACGCTGAAGAAGGCGGGCACGCACCGGGCCCACGCCTTTCTGGCGCGTTGCCTGGCCGACCAGTGCCGTGCATCCGAGGCATTGGAACATTTGAACGGCCTCGAAAAGGCCGCGGCCGACGACCTGGAAGTTCTGGCCCTGAAGGCCGGCCTGCTGATCGAGTCGGCCGATATCGCCGGCGCCGAGACCACGGTGGCCCGCATGGTGAAACTCCATGCCGGCGACCCGGAGACGATGAAGGCCCAGGCCCGCCTGGCCGCCGAGACCGGGGAGCCGGGCGAGGGGATCGATCTGCTGCGCAAGGCGCTCGATGTCGATCCGGTGGACGAGGAAGCGCTCTTCCAGCTGGGCAACCTGCTCGACCGGTTCGGCTATGACGACGAGGCGCTGGCCTGCATGGAAAAGGCGGGCGAGCTTTTCCCGGTCCGGGCGCATGTGGTGCTCAATCTGGGGCAGATGTGCTATGAGCGCGGCGACATGGAACGGGCCGCGTTCTGTTTCAAGCGCGTGCTGAAGACCAACCCGGCCCACCCGCTGGCGCGCCGGTTCCTTGAGGATGTGCTGGCCACGGAGAACATGTACTACGACGAGCATAAGGTCAAGAAGCAGGACGAGCTCAACAAGGTGCTGGAGGTCCCGGTCACCGATTTCGAGCTCTCGGTGCGTTCGCGCAACTGCCTGGCCCGCATGGATATCCGCACCCTCGGCGACCTGATCCAGAAGACGGAGATGGACCTGCTCTCCTTCACGAACTTCGGCGAGACCTCGCTGGCCGAGATCAAGCGCATGCTGGCCTCCAAGAACCTCTTCCTCGGCATGGCCAAAGAGATGGAGAACCAGGAACTCAAGGAAAAGCAGAAACACAAGATCCTCGATGTGAACGACTCGGAGATCCTGCAGAAACCGATCGAAGACCTCGATCTTTCCGTGCGCGCGGCCAAATGCCTGACCCGCATGGGGATCTGCACCTTCGGCGAGCTCATCAAGTACGACGACGCGGCGCTCTTGAAGATGCGGAATTTCGGCCAGACCTCGCTCAACGAGATCAAGCAGAAACTGGCCGGCTACGGCCTCGTGCTGGCCAGTCACTGAGCCCATGCTTGACTACATCCGGGGCACCCTGACGGCCGCGGACCGGCCCGGGGACGAAGTGGTGATCGACCACGGCGGGCTGGGATTCCGGGTGTCGGTCTCCGCGCGGACGATGGACGCCCTGCCGCCGGTGGGCGGCCCGCTGACGATGTTCGTGGAGTTCGTGCCGGGTGAACGCGAGTTCCGGCTCTTCGGTTTTCTTTCCGCGACCGAACGGTCGCTCTTCCGCCTGATCTGCGCCGAAGTCAAAAATGTCGGCCCCGTCACCGCCATCAAGGTCATGGGCGCGGGGACCGTGGGCCGGATGAAACAGGCGATCCTGGAAGGGGAAACGGGTTTTTTCAGCCAGATCAAAGGGGTGGGCCCCAAGACTTCCGAGCGGCTGGTGCACGACCTGCGCGATCGCGCGGCCGCCCTGGCCGACGAACCCGGCGCGCCGGCCGCGCCCGCGGCCGGGGGCGTGCGGGCCGACGCGGTGAAAACGCTGGTCACCTTGGGATTCACCGAGGCCGCCGCGTTCGAACGGGTCGCCCAGGTCCTCAAGGCCGGCGGCTCGCCGGACCTCGAAGAGATCGTCAAGCGCGCCCTGCAGGCCAGGGCATGACGGGAACGGGGATGGCGGACAGGATCGTATCGGGCCGCGAACACGGCGACGACGCCCAGTTCGACGCCCGTCTGCGTCCCGCCTCGTTCACCGATTTCATCGGCCAGACGCCGGTGACCGGCAACCTGCAGGTCTTCATCACCGCGGCCCGCGCGCGCGGCGATGTGCTCGACCATGTCCTGCTCTCGGGGCCCTCCGGCCTGGGCAAGACCACCTTGGCCCGGATCATCGCGGCCGAGATGGGCGCCGTCTTCCGCGGCACTTCGGGCCCGGCGCTGGAACGCTCGAGCGATCTGGTGGGCATCCTGACCAGCTTGAGCCGCGGGGATGTCCTCTTTGTCGACGAGATCCACCGCCTGAGCCACACGGTGAAGGAATACCTGTATTCGGCCATGGAGGATTTTTTTCTCGACATCGTCATCGACCAGGGCCCCAACGCCCGCACGGTGAAGATCAACATCGCCCCCTTCACGCTGGTGGGCGCCACGACGCGCGAAGGACTGCTCCCGGCGCCCCTGCGGGGCCGGTTCGGCATCCTGGAGAAACTCGATTTCTACCCGCCCGCCGACTTGGCCCGGATCGTCAAGCGCACGGCCGGCATCCTGGGCATCGCCGTCGACCCGGCGGGCGCCGAGGAGATCGCCGTGCGCGGCCGCGGCACGCCCCGCGTGGTGAACCGCTACATCGCCCGGGTGCGCGATTTCGCGCAGGTCCAGGGGCACGCCCGCATCACCCCGGCCATGGCGCGGGAGGGGCTGGAGAAGATCGGCGTGAACGCGGTCGGGCTCGACCGCATGGACCTGAAGATCCTCAATGTCATCCGGGCCCATAACAATCCCGTGGGCATCAAGACCATCGCCATTTCCGTGGGCGAGGAGGAGGACACCATTGAGGAGGTCTATGAGCCCTTCCTCATCCAGCAGAACTACATCCGCAAGACCTCGCGCGGCCGCCTGCTCTCGCCGGCCGGCTACCGGATCCTGGGCGACGAACCGCCGGCCGCGGCCGGCCTGTTCGAGGAATGACGCCGTGGCGCCGTTCAACCTCCCGGGACTGAAGGCGGGGCTGATGCTCTCGGCCGCCGCCCTTTTGGCCGGCATCTATTCCTGCACCGACATCCCGGCCGTCCACCGCGAACCGTTCATGGCCGCCGGCGTGGATGGACAGGGCGAACCCGACATCCGGGTGCTCATCGACAACGGCAGCCAGATCGTGGTCGGCGTGCGGGGGAGTTTCCAGGTCCAGGACCCGGAGTCGGGCGCGCTCATCGGCGGCAACCGCGACGGGGCCGCGCCTTTGCCCGTGCGGGGACTGGCCGGCCGGCTGAGCTGGGAAGTGCTGGGATCGGCCGCGCCCGCGTCCGTGGACATCGTGGTCACCGCCGGCGGCGCGATCTTGGTCGGCACGGAGGCCTTCTTCGACACGGTGCGCCTAGCCGGCACCAAGGACGGCGTGATGGCCATCAACATCCTGCCGATGGAACGCTACCTCTGCGGGGTGATCACGGGTGAGCTCGGTGACGGGCCGGTGGAGGCGCTCAAGGCCCAGGCCGTGGCCGCGCGGACCTACGCCCTCTACGAATACAAGAGCCGCGCCAGCCAGCCCTACCACCTCCGCCGCACCGCCGCCTCGCAGGTGTTCCATTCCGCGTCCGGGTACGGCCACACGGTCACCCGGGCCGCGGCCGAGACCCGCGGGCTGGTGCTGACCACCGGCGGCCGCCTTTTCAAGGCCTATTTCTCCTCCACCTGCGGGGGGACCACGGCCAACATCGACGATGTCTGGGACTGCCTGCCCCAGGCGGTCTACACCACGGTCCCGTGCGGTTACTGCGACGGGACCAAGTTCGCCACCTGGACGAAGTCGTTCTCCAAGAGCGACCTTAAGCGCCTGCTCGCCAAGGACGGTTTCCGGGCCGGCGCGGTGCAGCGCGTCGAGGTCCTGCCGGCCGGCCGGGGAACGAGCGGCCGGGTCCGCTCCGTCAACATCTTCGTCGACGACCAGAGCTACAGCGGCCTCATCGTGGTCTCGGGATTGCGCCTGCGCGGCATTCTGGGCGAGTACAACCTCAAGTCGACCTGGTTCGATGTGACCGACACCGGCCGCGAGGTGGTCTTCAGCGGCCGCGGGTACGGGCACGGCGTGGGGCTCTGTCAGGTGGGCGCACTGGCCATGGGCGAGGACGGCCTGACCTTCATCGAGATCCTGAACCGGTATTATGTCGGCGCGGACATCACGCGTCTGT
This sequence comes from Planctomycetota bacterium, assembly GCA_043820325.1. Taxonomy (GTDB): domain Bacteria; phylum Planctomycetota; class JBDREB01; order JBDREB01; family JBDREB01; genus JBDREB01. The sequence goes on from JBDREB010000406.1 coordinate 4,489, forward strand.
ATTAAGCGTTCTTTGACAGCCATGCGTTTTGAGATAACGGCCGCCGACACCGGCACGGCCGCCCGGGCGGGGTTGCTGACCCTGCCGCGGCTGGCGGTGGCGACCCCGCTCTTCATGCCCGTGGGCACCCGTGCCACGGTGAAAATGCTCACACCGGCCCAGGTGGCCGCGGAGGGCGCCCGGATGATCCTGGCGAACACCTATCACCTGATCGACCGGCCCGGTACGGCGCTCATCGCCGGCCTGGGCGGCCTCCACCGTTTCGCAGGCTGGGACGGGGGCATCCTCACCGACAGCGGCGGGTTCCAGGTCTTTTCCCTGGCCGCCATGCGGGACGTCACCGACGCCGGCGTGCGGTTCCGTTCACCGGTGGACGGCCGCGAACTGTTTTTATCGCCCGAATCGGTGGCCGCCGCCCAGCGCGACCTGGGATCCGACATCGCCATGGTCCTGGACGAATGCCCTCCGGCCGACGCCTCCCGCGGGGCGGTGGCCGCGGCGGTGGAGCGGACGATCGCCTGGGCCGCACGCAGCCGGGATTGCGCCCCGGCGCCCGGCCAGGTCCAATTCGCCATCGTGCAGGGCGGCCGTTTCGCCGACCTGCGGGCCCATTGCGCGCAGGGTCTGGCCGCGCTCGATTTTCCGGGATACGCCGTGGGCGGGGTGAGCGTGGGCGAGCCGCGCGAAGTCCGGCGGGCCACACTGGCCGCCACCGTGCCGCTTCTGCCGGAGACCCGGCCGCGCTACCTGATGGGCGTGGGCGAACCGGTGGACCTGCTGGACGCGGTGGCGCGGGGCTTTGACATGTTCGACTGCGTCCTGCCCACGCGCAACGGGCGCAACGGGTACGCTTTTACGCGCGGCGGCCCGCTGCACCTCCGCAACAGTGTCCATGCCGAAAGCGGCGATCCGCTGGAGGCGCGCTGCGGCTGTTATACCTGCGGGCGGTTTTCGCGCGGGTACCTGCGGCACCTGTTCCAATCCGGCGAGGGGCTGGGCCCCACGCTGGTCTCTTTGCACAATATCCGGTTCTTCATGGACCTCATGGCGGAGGTCCGGACCGCTATCACGGCCGGCGTTTTCGGCCGGTTTCGGGATGAATTCATGCACTCCTATTATAAGGATGGTCAACCTTGAACAAGACGATCGCCCTCGCCCTGCCGGCCCTGGCCTGCACCCGCACCTTCGCGTACGGGCAGCAGTCGGCCGCCGCGCCGGCCAATAATTTCATGGAGATCTTCCTCCTTTTCATCCTGCCGTTCATCGTCATCTTCTACTTCTTCTTCATCCGGCCCCAGCGCAAACAGCAGAAGAAGCGCGAGACGATGCTGACCGCGGTGGAAAAGGGGGACCGGGTGGTGACCATCGGCGGGATCATCGGCCGCGTGACCAATGTCACGGAGAAGACCGTGACCGTGGAGATCGACGAAAAGCACGAGATCCGCGTCAAACTGCTCCGGCGCTCGATCGCCTCGATCAAGGGCAAGACCGAAGACATGGACGATGTGATCGACGAGGCCGTATCCGAGAACGCCAAACCGTAACCCACGCCACCACTGGAAGGAAATAAAGCATGTTAGCCAGATTATCCCTTCTCTGCGCCTATTTTGCCGCGATCGCGGGGTTGGAGATCTTCTACCCCCTGTGCCAACCGGTCCTGCGCGGCATCGTGGTCGGCATCTATATCATCGCCGCCGTGATCCTGTACTATTTCCTCAATACGGCCACGCTCCGCAAGTTCTTCTGGATCATGGTGCCCGTGACCCTGCTCTTCATCGCGGCGGTGCCGACCGACCTCATCCCCACCACCGTGGCACGCAACGACGCCATGCTGAAACAGCTCGACAAGGATATCGCCGCCTACAAGGCCGACCCGGCCAAGGATGGCGGGTGGCAGGGACTCCTTGACAAGTACAACCTGACCGTGCTGCATGTGCCGAAAACCGATGATCTCGAGCGGTTGCGGCGGATGGTCGCCATCCGCGACAATACCACGCTTAAGTTCGGCACCGACCTCAAGGGCGGGTTCGAGATCCTCTACGAGGTCCTGCCCGTGAAGGACGAGGCGATCGCGGCGATCGCCGACGACACGCTCTCGATCATCCGTCAGCGCATCGACAACTCGGGCCTGGCGGGCAACACGGTCCAGACCGTGGGCCGCAACCGTATCCTGGTCCAGGTGCCCGGCTACAACCGGGAGGAGGCCCTGCGCGTCAAGAACATCATCAAGCAGCGCGGCCACCTGGCCTTCCGGCTCGTTTCGCCCAACCATCCCCTCAAGGAGCAGTTCGAGGAGATCGCCGAATACAACCGCGCGCACCCCGAAGCCCCGCGGCCCTACCCCGACGGGCACGAACTTCTGGAACTCACCACTGTCGACACGAAGAACGGCCGGCAGGTGCGCCGCGTCGAGAACCTGCTGGTGGGCACGCACGAATACCTCACCGGCGACGACCTGGCCCAGGTCTACGCCAGCCAGGACAACATCGGCAAGCCGGCGGTGGGCATGGAATTCACCCTGGCCGGCCGCAAGAAGATGGGCGATGTGACGGGTGAGAACATCCAGGAACGGCTGGCCATCGTGCTCGACGGCCGGCTCAAGTCGGCCCCCGTGATCCAGGCCCGCATCACCCGGTCGGGCATCATTTCGGGCGACTTCACGCAGCAGGAGGTCCGGGAGATCATCGACATCCTGCGCGCGGGTTCGCTCGACATCCGCATGAAGGAGCTTTCGGAATACTCGGTCGAGGCCAGCCTGGGCGACCGCTCCATCAAGAACGGCATCCGGGCCACCATCGTGGGCGCCCTGGCCGTGTTCGGTTTCATGGCCATCTATTACATGAAGGCCGGGCTCGTGTGCGACGCGGCCCTGTTCATGTGTATGCTGCTCATCGTGGGCACCATGGCCCTATTCCAGGTGACGCTGACCCTGTCGGGCATCGCCGGCCTGGTGCTCACCCTCGGCATGGCCGTGGACGGGAACATCCTGATCTATGAACGCATCCGCGAGGAACTCAAGAAACGCCGGGCGCACAAACCCGAACTCGACCGCGAGGATCTGCGCCAGTCGATCAACAAGGGGTTCGGCGCCGCGTTCTGGACCATCTTCGACTCCCAGCTCACCACCCTGATCACGGCCGTCATCCTGGTCCTGATCGGGACCGAACTGCTCAAGGCGTTCGGCATCACCCTTTCCATCGGCATCATCATGAGCATGTTCGGCTCCCTGGTCATCACCCGCGTCCTTCTGCAGTTCCTGATCGAGTCGGGCAATATCACCAACGACCTGAAGATGTTCGCCTGGCTTTCAAACCCCGCCTTCAAGTTCCTCGCCGACAAGATGGGCGTGACGGGGGACGCGGAGGCCGACAAGGGACCGTCCCGGTTCCGGCTCCTGGCCTGGCGGCCCCAGCTCGTTTCCATCGCGCTCTTCATCGGCGCCGTTGCGCTTTTCGTCGGCCGGGGCGACTCCAAATACGGCGTCGATTTCACGGGCGGTTCGATCACCAAGGTCGCCTTCCGGACCGGCATCACGGCCGAACAGCTCCGGGCCGACCTCAGCGCCGAGTTCCCCGACAGCCGGATCCAGCGGTTCACCGATGACCAGAAGGCCGGCAGCCAGGACCGCAAGGATATGGTCACCCAGGCGACCTACTCGATCTACCTGCCCGAAAAGGATCCCCAGGCCGAACTGACCGGACTGCTCAAGACGCCCGAAGTCTACGGCCCGGACAAGGCCGTCAGTGTGGAACCCTTCCGGTACACCGAGGCGTTCCGCAAAGAACTGGCCGACCGCGTCCTTACGGCCTACGACCGCGACCGCGGCGCGGGGTTGGTCCAGCTTGACAATCCCCGCGCGTTCGATGAATTCTTCACTCCGCTGGATGAGGCCCTGATCGCCCGCGTGAAGGGGACCTTCGGCGCCGCCGCCGAGGCGGCCGACCGCCTGCCCGTGGCCCGGTTCGTCCGGTTCGCCGCATTCACGGGCGGCGACGGGCTTATTCTGGTGGCCGTCCCCCAGACCGGCCGCGAACAGGTCAAACAGGCCATCCTCGCCCGGTACGCGGACACTCTGGCGCCGGACGGCCTGCCCCAGGTCGCCGCGGGCCAGGGCGCGGGTGAATTCGATCTCACCATGGTCCTGGAAAAGAGCCTGTCGGCCGAAGCGGTCAAGTCGGCACTGGAACAGCAGGGCGTCGGCCGGCTCGTGCTCAAGGATGTCACCGTCGCCTCCGCCGGCGGAACGACCTACACCGTGCATCTGCGCGTGGCCCAGGACAAGGCGGTCTCCTCCCATGAACTGCGCGAGGACCTTAAGACGCGCCTGCCCCTGACCGCCCGGTTCCTGGGCGACAACTCGATCGGCACCGCGGTAGCGGGCGAACTGCGCGAACGGGCCATCATCGGCCTCATCCTCGCTTTCATCGCGATCATCATCTATATCACTGTTCGGTTCGAGTTCAATTTCAGCATCGGCGCGGTGGTGGCCCTGGTCCACGACGCGGTCATTTCGGCCGGCGTGGTCATGGCGGCCGACCTGCTGGGGTTCCCCTGCAAACTCGACCTCACGGTGCTGGCGGCGATCCTCACGATCATCGGTTACTCGATCAACGACACGATCGTGGTCTTCGACCGTATCCGCGAGAAAATGCCCCGGCGCGACGGGGTGCGCGAGAAGACCCAGAACATGACCCGGCGCAAACTGGCCGTGCTCATGGACCAGGCCATCAACGAGACCCTCTCCCGGACGATCATGACCTCGCTGACCACCCTGCTCGCCACCCTGGCACTGGTCTTTCTGGGCGGGCCGGTGATCTTCGGGTTCGCGTTCTGCATGTCGTTCGGCATCATCCTCGGCACCTATTCCTCGATCTATGTGGCCAGCCCGCTGGTCATCACCACGCACTGGCTGAGGGAGGTCTGGGGCCGCCGCAAGGGGACCGGTACAGGCCATACGGAAGCGAAATGACCGGAAATGATGTGATTTTGCCAGAAAATTGTTGACAAAGCGGGCATTGGCCATTATTATTGTATAATTATTGCCTCTTTTACGATTTAATCCGGTAACGGCAGTGTCGTTCAGACGAAAGGGTTTGCAATGGTCATCCAGAGGGAAGTAAAACTTGCGCTCGGCCTTTTGGTCATTCTTCTTCTCCTGGCCGCGGCGTTGTTCGTATCACGGGACAGCGGTAAGAAACCCACTGTCGATAGCGATGCGGACTCGATGGCTTCGGCCGGCACCGAGTCCACCGATGACGCCTCCACCACGGGGGATTCCATCGAATTGGTCGATGTCACCGGCACGGGGACACCGACGACCACCGACTCGACCTGGCCGGCCACGCCCGCCGCAGGTGCGACGACCCCGGTCACACCCACCCCCGGCTCGGCCTGGGCGACACCTTCCGCTGCGCCCACCTCCGGCTCCGCTTGGGCAACACCCTCCGTTACGCCTACTCCGGGTACGCCTTCGGCCTACAGCCCCACGACTCCCTCGGCCTACAGCCCCACGACTCCTTCGGCCTACAGTCCCACGACTCCCTCGGCCTACAGTCCCACCACTCCTTCGGCCTACAGCCCCACGACTCCTTCGGCCTACAGTCCCACGACTCCCTCGGCCTACAGCCCCACGACTCCTTCGGCCTACAGTCCCACGACTCCCTCGGCCTACAGTCCCACGACTCCCTCGGCCTACAGTCCCACCACTCCGTCGGCCTACCGCCCCACGACTCCTTCGGCCTACAGTCCCATGACTCCCTCACCTTACAGTCCCGCCACTTCGTCCTACGGCATGCCCCCCGCTCCGGCAGCCCCGGCCGCGCCCACCATGGGCGGCGGCAAAGATTACACGATCCGCAAGGGTGATACCTATGCCACCATCGCCAAAGAGGAATATGGCAATTCCAACTGGTGGAAGATCATCGCCGACGCGAACGCCACCGTACCCGAAACGGAAATGATGCCCGGCACGAAGATCTTCATCCCGCCGCATGAACGCAAAGGTTCGGCCGCGGCCACCGTCTCCACGGCCACCGGCGCCGGCACCACCCACAAGGTCCGTTCGGGCGACACCCTCGGCAAGATCGCCAAACAGTACTATGGCAAGGAATCGCGCTGGAAAGAGATCATGTCGGCCAACCCGAAGATCAAGGATGAGTACGATCTGAAGATCGGCGCGGAACTGGTTATCCCCGGCGTCGAACCGGTCGCTGCAGCTTCTGATTTTGGACCCCCGTCGTATAATTCCGGCGTGCCGACGCTCGACGGGTTCGGGGCCCCCGTTCCCGCCGGAAGCAGTCAGAACACCTACACCGTGCGCAAAGGCGACACGCTGTGGGCTATTGCCGAGGCCCAGCTCGGCAGCGGCGACAAGTACAAGACCATCCTCGCCGCGAACCCGGGCCTGACGGCCAACGACCTCAAGGTCGGCCAGAAGATCACGATCCCCGGCCAGGGGGGCGGCAGCTATTCAGGCGAGACCGTTTCCAGCGGCGACTCCTATTCGTACACGGTCAAGGAAGGGGAATGGCTCGGCGACATCGCCCTCAACCAGCTGGGCAAGGCCCACCGCTGGCGCGAGATCGCGGCCATCAACCCCGGCATGAATCCCAACAAGATCAAGGTGGGCCAGAAGATCAAGATCCCCACGGGCAGTTCTTCGTCCACCTCGTCGACGGCCGGCGGCGTGCCCGCCCTCGGGAGCACCGGCTACGGCACGACTTCTTTGGGCCAGCCGGCCGGTGACATTGATTACACGGTCAGATCAGGGGATTCGCTCCAGTCGATCTCCAAGCAGTTCTTCGGCACCTACAGCCGGTGGAAGGACATTCTGCGGGCCAATCCGCATATCAAGAATGAGTATTCCCTCTTTGTCGGCGCCAAGCTGAAGATCCCCATGGGCTCCGGCAATGCGGCGCCTGCCCCGATCCCCGCCGCCCCCACTCCCTACGGCACCACGCCGTACGGCACGACCGGCGGTACGCCCTACGGCAGCACCGGCACGGGTTACGGGACCACAGGCGGGACCGGTTACGGCGCAACAGGCACAGGGACCGGCTACGGCACTGCCACAGGCTATGGAACGACCGCACCGGCGACCGGCGCGCCCCGGTCCACGACTCCCGGCACGACCGGTTACGGAACGACCGCCCCGGCAGCCACGGGCACTACCACCTGGCCGGCAACGACCACCACCCCGGCCGCGGGCACGGGGTATGGCGCCACGACCCCCGCCACGGGTGCGCCCCGGTCCACGACTCCCGCCACAACAGGCTACGGGACGACTGCCCCGGCGGCCACGGGCACTTCCACCTGGCCGGCAACGACAACTACCCCTGCGACCGGCGCTTCCACCTGGCCTCCGGCGACCACCGTTCCGGCCGCACGGCCGGGTGCTGAACCCCCGGTCAGCCGCACACCCGTCGCGCCTGCCGGCGCGCCCGCGGGCACACGGTAATCCGGCCCTCCGGCCGCGACCGTGACGGCATCCGGGTCCCGGGGACGGCTGGCAAAGGCGTAATGTGACCGGCGTGAGCACCGGTTCCACCGCCAAGGAAATCAGCGATCTCCGCGCCATCCTCGATATCACCCGATCCATGGGATCGGAACTTGATCTCGACCGACTGCTCAACCTCATCATCACCGAGACCACCCGCATCATGGAGGCGGACCGCAGTTCGCTCTTCATCCATGACCGGGCCGGCAATGAACTCTGGACCAAGATCGCGGAGGGGCTGGCCGCGCGCGAGATCCGCCTGCCCGTCAACAACGCCTCCATCGTGGGTGCCGTGACCCTGTCGCGCCGCCTGATGAACATCCCCGACGCCTATGCCTGCGAACTCTTCAACCGCGATGTCGACCGCCGCACGGGCTACCGCACCCGCTCGATCCTGACCTGCCCGCTCCTCAATTACCGCGAGGAGACAGTCGGCGTGATCCAGGTGCTGAATAAGCGCGGCGGCGGGGCGTTCACGCCGTATGACGAGGAACTGGTCCGGGCCCTGGCCACCAGCGCCGCCCTGGCCATCGAGCGCACGGTCATGATCCGGGAGAGCCTGGACCGGGAGAAGCTCAAGCAGGAGCTCCGGATCGCCCACGACATCCAGACCAGCCTTCTGCCCAAGGCGGTACCGGAACACCCGGCCGTCGAGGTGGCGGGGTATTCGGCGGCCTGCGACGAGACGGGCGGGGATTATTACGACATGCTGCCGCTTGCGGGGGGCCGGCTGGGGCTGGTGGTGGGCGACATTTCAGGTCACGGCATCGGCGCGGCCCTGCTCATGGCCACGGGGCGGGCCTTCCTCAAGGCGCTCCTGCGGTCGGGCCGGGAGGCCGCCGCCGTGTTCGCCGATCTCAACGACATGCTCGCCGCCGACATGGACGACAGCCGTTTCATGACCATGTTCTTCGGCGTGATCGGTCCCGACCGCGTGTTTACCTATGTCAGCGCGGGCCACGAACCGCCGCTCCTCTTCCGTCCGTCCACGGGCGCCTTTACGCCGCTGGAGAGCACGGGCATGGTGCTGGGGATGCTGCCGGAAATGACATTCGACCAGGCGGGTCCCCTGACGCTTGCGCCCGGCGATGTGCTCGTGATCTTCACCGACGGCATCACCGAGGCCATGGACCCGGCGGGCGGCGCTTTCGGCGGGGACCGGCTCCAGGCCGTGATCCGGGCCAACGCGGCCCAGCCGGCCGCGGCGATCATGGCGGCCATCACCGGAGCGGTGACCGCCTTCCGGGGCGCGGCCGCCCAGCGCGACGATATCACCCTCATGGCCGTGAAGGTACGATAGGATGTTCATCCACGACGGTCCGCGCCCGGCGACCGGCCGTCCCGATGGCAGCTGGAAGTTCGCCGGCACCACGGAGGCCAAGGCCGGCGTGCTGGAGGAGATGCTGGCCTTCCTCGCCGGCCGGGGACTGGTCGGCGGGGAGGACCAGTTCTGGTGCCGCCTGGTGCTCGACGAGGCGCTGGTGAACGCCGTCAAGCACGGCAATGGGTATGATCCCCATAAAATGGTCACCGCGGCCTGCCTGGTCGAGGCGGACCGCTGGCGGGTGATCATCGCCGACGAAGGGCGCGGCTTTCGGCTTGATGCCGTGCCGTCGCTCGACAACGACGATTCCCTGCTCATGAACCACGGCCGGGGCGTGAATCTCATGCTCCATTATATGGATGGCGTGGAATATTACGAAGGCGGCCGGGTCCTGGTCCTGGAGAAAAAAAGGAGAACGGTATGACCATGCAAGGCGGCAGCGGCGGACGCAGCAGTCTGATGATCCGCAACGACGGCGGCGTCACGGTGGTGGAATTCATGAATGTGCGCATGCTCGACGACACCAACATCAAGCTCATGGAGGTCGAACTCAAGGCCCTCGTGGACAAGACGCTCGATCTGCGGTTCATCGTCGACTTTACGAACATCCAGTACATGTCCTCCATCGTCCTGGGCAAGATCATGGAGCTCTACAAGCAGATCAGCGCGCGCAAGGGCAAACTCAAGCTCTGCGGCATCGACCCCAAGATCATGGAGGTCTTCAAGATCATGAAACTCGACAAGGTGCTCGAGATCCACAAGGATTTCAAGAGCGCCTTCAACAGTTACACACGGTGAGCCGGCGCCGACCTGTCATGCCCGCATTCCGGATCATCGATGTCCACACGCACGCCTTCCCCGATTTCCTGGCTGAACGGGCCGTGCGGCATCTCACGGCGCTGACGCATAACGCAGCCCCCCCATGCCACGACGGCACCCTTGCCGGCCTCACCGGGCTCATGGACCGCGCGGGCGTGGACACGGCCGTGGTCTGCAATATCGCCACCGCGCCGGCACAGACGGACAGGATCCTGGCCTGGAGCCGCGCCATCCGTTCTCCGCGCATCATTCCGCTCCCGTCCATCCACCCGGCCAACGACCGGATCCCCCAACGCCTGGCCGAATTCAAAGCGGCCGGTTTCCCGGGCATCAAACTCCACCCCATGTTCCAGGAATTCGAACTCGACGCCGATGCCTGCCGGCCGATCTACGAAACGGCCGCGGCGCTCGACCTGGCCGTCATGATCCACACGGGCTACGATATCGCCTTTCCCACCTCCGACGCGGCCGGCCCCCGGCGGCTGGCGCGCGTCCTGGACCGGCATCCCGGCCTGCGCATCTGCGCCGCCCATTTCGGCGGATGGCGGCGGTGGGATGAGGTCCTGGAGGTGCTCGCCGGCCGCGAGGTCTGGTTCGAGACCTCTTTCACCCTGGGATTCATCGCGCCGTCGCTCTTTGACATGATCCTCAAGCGGCATGGTATCGCGCGCATCATGTTCGGCAGCGACGCCCCTTGGCAGGACCCGGCCGTGCACATCGGCCGCCTGCGCGAACTGGGCCTGCCGGCGGATGACCGCGACGCGATACTCGGGGGCAATGCCCTGGCGTTCTTGAATATCGAAGGCAACGGCATCCCGACGGCGCCGGGTGTCACCATGAATGCAGATTTCCTGATCCCGGCGGAAAATGCTTTGGCACTTTTTGGCGTCAGCCAGGCGCGTGAATCAACCATAGGCCGGTTTGGGTGGTTACCGTAGGGGCGGGTTTGAAACCCGCCCTTTATTGCCGTTTCGCGATTA
>JBDREB010000407.1:0-2586 GCA_043820325.1 Planctomycetota bacterium
AACTGGGCGCGATGGTTCTGGACAACGAACAGGAACAGACGCTGACCATCCGAATCCATCGCATGGCCTGTCCGGCACATGACAAGGCAATTGGCTCCTTGCTACTATAACTGAACGAATTATCTTTCCACCATCCCGAGAACGGAATGCGGATGATTTACACTCTTGCCTGTCATGAAAATGCGCCAACCCATTTTCCGCCCGGATCAGGAAATCTGCATTTGGACCTTCCCGTTCCTGATCCCGGCACGATCTTCCCAAGCACCACCGGCCACCGCGCGCCGGTGGCAGACGGCACATTCCCGGCCATCCCCTTCACCGTGGCCCAGGCGAGCACGGCGAAAGCCAGGGCCTCGCGGAAGTCGGCGGTGACGCCGTATTTCTCAGGAGCGGTGATGCGCACACCCGCAGGCAGAGCCCCGCGGAGCATCGCCACCAGGGTCGGGTTGTGGGCCCCTCCGCCGCAGAGGACCAGTTCGTCGACCGGACCCGGCAGGAAACGGGTGCAGGCCCCGGCGATGCTCAGCGCGGTGAAAGCCGTGGCCGTGGCCAGAAGGTCGGCCGGCCGCATGCGCGCCTTGCGCGCGCGCAGCCAGAGCCGGTCGGCGAATTGGACGCCGAATTCCTCGCGGCCCGTCGATTTCGGGGGGCGGCGTTTGAGGAAGGCGTGGCGCATCAGCCCGGCCAGCAGGCGGCCGTCGACCGTCCCCTGCGCCGCCAGTTTGCCGTCGCGGTCGTAATCCCGCCTGCCGGCGCTGGCGTGCCAGGCCAGGCGGTCGATGATCATGTTACCGGGCCCGGTGTCGAAGGCGATAATGCCCGAGGCCCGGCCGCCGGCCGGGAGCCAGGTGATGTTCGCAATGCCGCCGATGTTAAGGAGCACGCGGCTCCGTTTGCCGGCGCCGAAGAGGAACAGGTCGGCAAAGGGCACGAGCGGCGCGCCCTGTCCGCCCGCGGCCATGTCGCGGGGCCGGAAATCGGCGACCGTGGTGATCCCGGTCCGTTCGGCGATCACGGAGGGTTCGCCGATCTGAAGCGTCGCGCCGGAGCCCCCTTTCCGCGGCGGCAGATGGTGGATGGTCTGGCCGTGGGAACCGATGAGGTGGATGGACCCGAGGGGGATACGGGCCTTGCGGGCCGTCCGTATCAGGGCCGCGGCAAAGACCTCGCCCAGAACGAAGTTCATCCGGCAAATCTCGTCCACCCGCGAGGTGGCCGGTTGAAAGAGCCGGAATATCCGCGCGCGCAGACCGCGCGGGTGGGGAATGGTGGCAAAGGCGCGCAGGCGCGCCCCGCGCGCATTGATGTCGGCGATGGCCACGCTCACTCCATCGGCCGATGTGCCCGACATCAGCCCGGCCACGCGCAGGGTCTTCCGGTCTGCGAGCTCGACCAGGGGACCTTTCATGGCGCGAGTTCCGTGGATAGGAACTTGGAAACCCGGTTGCCTATCACCCATGCCCTTTCATCTGACATGATGCGGGAAGGAGGGCATATGATGTCCTCCAAGCGGTTGTCCCAAACGGATTTTAGCCCTGCGGGCGTGGATGTCAAGACAATTGATGCCGCGACCGGGGCGTTCAGCGGATGGATGACCAACCGGCGGAGGCTTCAGTAAATAGTGATCGGGTTCGTCCAGACGATCTTGCCGGCGCCGTCCTCGATCTCCAATCGCACCGCGCCCTCCAGGCCGGTGAGTGCGTACTCGATGGCAGTGAGGTGATGGCCGTGCACCACTTTCAGCCGCGTGCCCACCGCACCGATGACGCGCACTTCTCGGACGCTGGAAAACACCGCGCGCAGGATGTCCCCCTCCTCCACGCGGATGGTGTAAAAAGACGGGCCCGTGCTGGCGTAGAACGCGCCCCGCAGGAAGGCCGCCACGACCGCTTCTCTGGTCCTGGCCGCGGCGGCGACCATGATCCAGCCCATGCCCATTTCCCCGCGGCAGTGCGCGTCATCCGCGACGACGCCCCAGAGTTGCGGCTGGCGATAGAGCACGATCTGCCGGGGCCAGTACGGCGTGCTGCCGCCCGACGCGCCGCAGGAGACGCCGCAGGAGACGCCGTAATGCCGCGCCATGTCGGCCGCCATGAGGCCCATGATGGGTATCTCTGGCCGGCCGTAGGCGTACATGAGCGTGCGCATGTCGTAAGGTGCGATGCCGCTGTACAGACCGTGCCCCTTGCCCCCGTAGAAAATGCGGTCGGCGATGTTGGCGAACGTCACCTGCGCCAGGTGCAAGGCCAGCGCGCCGGCCAGCATCACCGGCGCGGTGCCGCCCGCGGAGGTCATGTTGCAGATCGAAACATACCAACCCTTCTCGGCAAAATACATGAACTGCTCCGCCTCGCTTTTAGGCAGGGTGAGCGTGGAGGTGAGGAACACCATGCCACGGAAATAATCCTTCACCGGCCGATTGGTCGCGCCCGCCATATATTCGCACATTTCAGATTTCCTGATCCCTATCCGTAACCGGTCATGTTTTTCGGAAAAAGGTTTGGCACTTTTTTCGACCCACAGGTGATTGTACGGGGAACATCCGGATGTCAACCGTGTAGGGGCGGGTTTGAAACCCGCCCTCCC
>JBDREB010000408.1:0-3845 GCA_043820325.1 Planctomycetota bacterium
GGCCGCCCACCTCGGTGACCTTGAAAAAGAGGTTCTCGCGGTCGAAGCCGGCCAGGTGGTCCTCCCACGCCTCCAGCTCCAGGTGGCGGGCGATGTCGGCGCGGACCACGCGGGTGGCCGTGGCCGTGAGGGCGATGGTGACCGGCGTGCCGATGTGGCGGCGCAGGTCCTTGATGTGCATGTAATCGGGCCGGAAATCGTGCCCCCACTGGCTGATGCAGTGGGCCTCGTCCACGGCCAGCAGGTCGACCGTGAGCCCCTTGATAAGCTCCATGAAGTGGGGGTCACGCATCCGCTCGGGCGCCACATAGACCAGCCGCCAGCGGTTCCGGCGCAACCCCTCCATGCGCACCGCCTTCTCGGCCGGGGAGAGGGCGCTGGTGATGCAGGTGGCCGCGATCCCTTTGGCCTGGAGCGCGTCGACCTGGTCCTTCATCAGGCTGATGAGGGGCGAGATCACCAGGGTCACGCCCTTGTTCAGGACGGCGGGGAGCTGGTAGAGGAGCGACTTGCCGCCGCCGGTGGGGATGATGGCCACCACATTGCGGCCGGCCAGGATGTCGTTCAGGATCTCGGCCTGCCCGGGACGGAACTTCTCGAACCCGAAGACGGACTTGAGCGTTCCGGTCAGGCGGTCGGTTGCGGGCGGGGTATCGGGCATGAAGGCTCCACGGGTGGAAAGCCAACAGTATAGGCCGGCGGGAGGGGATGTCAATCGTAAAAACAGGGAATGCCGCAGGTGGCGGGGTGACAGATGGTCGGAAAGTCGGCAAGTCGGAAAGCCTGAGCCGCCGGACGGCGGTGGAATTCCAAGGGAAAATCCTATGGGCCACTGGCCGTATGACATGGTCAGGCTTTCCGACCTTCCGACTTTCCGACCATCGGGAAAAATCGCGCTTTTCCATTGACAGCCCTGAGAACGGCTTGATAATAGATGCGTCGGAACATCACTCTTGAAACAGGCAGGCCCATGACCGCGTTCAAAGACCTTCTCGCCGAAGACCGGTTCCTGCACACCATGTTCGAGACCGTGCCGTGCAGCGTGCTGGTGGTCGACACCGACCGCCGCATCCAGGCCGTGAACAATGTCATGGTGCAGACCTTCGGCGTCGACGCCGCCACGGCCATCGCCAAGCGCGGCGGCGAGGCGCTGGGGTGCATCCACGCCCATGACGCGCCCGAAGGGTGCGGGTACGGCGAGGCGTGCACCGGCTGCGAGGTGCGGCGCACGGCGCTTGAGGCGCTCGATGGCAACCAGGTCCACCGCCACCGGGCCCAGGTGGAGCTGGCCGGTCCCGGCCGTACGGAAGGGCACACCCTGCTCGTTTCGGCCGCGCCCATGGAATACAGCGGCCGGAAATATGCCGTCATCCTGCTCGAGGACATCACCGAACTTGCCACCCTGCGCCGGCGCCTGAACACGGAGCATGTGTTCCGCGGCCTCGTGGGCCGCGATCCGCAGATGCGCGCGCTCTTCGATTCGATCCGGGAACTGGCCGGGATCGATGTGCCCGTCCTCATCCAGGGCGAGACCGGCACGGGCAAGGAGCTGGTGGCTTCGGCCCTCCACAACGAGGGGCCGCGCCGCGACAAGCTCTTCGTCCCCGTCAACTGCGGCGCCCTGCCCGAGAACCTGCTCGAGAGCGAACTCTTCGGCCATGTCCGGGGTGCCTTCACCGGCGCGGTGCGCGACAAGAAGGGGCGGTTCGAGCTGGCCGACGGCGGCACCATCTTCCTCGACGAGGTCGGCGACATCTCCGCCGCCATGCAGGTGAAGATCCTGCGCGTTTTAGAGCTGGGCACCTTCGAGCGCGTGGGCAGCGAGACCACCCAGCGGGTCGACATCCGCGTCCTTTCAGCCACCAACAAGAATCTCATGTGCGAAGTGGCGCGCGGCAAGTTCCGCAAGGACCTCTACTACCGGCTGGCCGTGGTGCCCATTACCCTGCCGCCGCTCCGCGATCGGCGGGGCGACATCCCGCTCCTTGCCGAGCACATCCTTGCCCGGGCCGCCGAGGCCAACCGCCGGACCGTTCCGCACCTGGCGCCTGAAACCCTGGAAGTGCTCATGGCCTACGACTGGCCCGGTAATGTCCGCGAACTCCAGAACTGGCTCCAGTACGCGCTGGTCCAGTGCCGGGAAGAGACCATCCTGCCGGCCCACCTGCCGCCCGAATACCAGGCCGTGGTCCATCCCCACAAACGCACCCGCAAGCGCAAGCTCGCCGCTGCCGCCGTGCGCCGCGCCCTGGCCGATTCGAACGGCAACAAGGTCGCCGCCGCCCGCGCCCTCGGCGTGGGCCGCGCCACCCTCTACCGGTTCATGGAGGACACGGGAACGGGGACGGAAGGCGAGTGACCGGGGAAGGCAGTCGGAAGGTCGGAGAGTCGGAAAGCCGGAACTGCCGGACGGCGGCATCTTGAATAAAAACCGCTTGCATTTCACCGGGCAAATGGTATGATGATTGGTATGATAATTATCCGCATGCCTGTCAGAGGAGCTGTATGAGTAAGACCAAGATCGCGATCACGCTGGAAGCCGCCATGGTCCGCAAGGTCGACGGCCTTGTGAAACGCCATGTGTTTCCCAACCGCAGTCGCGCCATCCAGGACGCGCTGGGTGAAAAACTGGTCCGGATCGAGCACCGCCGCCTGGCCGCTGAATGTGCCAAGCTGGACCGGGGAGCGGAACGGGCCCTGGCCGAGGAAGGTATCGCTATGGAGACGGAACAATGGCCGGAATACTGAGAGCCGAGATCCGCTGGGCCGACCTCAACCCTGTCCGTGGACGGGAACAGGCCGGCCGCCGTCCCGTCCTCATCATCAGCCACAATGTATTCAACCAGCATTCCGGCACCGTGATCGCCATGGCCATCACCAGCCGGCCCCAGCGGGCCGGTTTTCCGCTCACCCTGGAATTATCGGACACGCGCCTTCCCAAACGGTCCCGGCTCAAGATCAGCCAAGTGCGGACATTGGCTGTGGAACGGATCGGCGCCTGTATCGGTGGAGCAACCCCGGAAGAAATGATCCAGGCCCTCGAGGGAATTAACGAGATCACAGGGACCTGAAAAGGAGATCCGCACCATGACCTGTCCATACCCGTCCTGTACGAGGTCTTCCGTGAAATGGAAAAGGCCGGCGCGGCCGCGGGCTACCCGCAGGACCGGCCGCGGCTCTGGTGGGACCCCCGCCACAACCTGCCGGGTTGGCTGGCCCGCAATCATTCGACCCTGTGCATGGTGATGGAGGGCACGGAGAACTATTACCCCATCGAAGACAGCGTGCGGGCGGGGTTGGTGCGGCTCATGCGGCTGATGGAGATCGGCGAAGAACTCCGCTTCTTCCAATACCATCCCAATTATCCCTGCGATGTCGTCAGCGGCAGCCGCATGGGCGCGCTGATGCCCTTCGGCGCCGATTACACCGCGCGCCGCAGGTCCCGGCGCGACATGTCGCAGATGATCATCGAAGGCGTGCCCTGGTTCGGCCGGATGACCGCCGACCGCGACTGGACCGCGCGCATCGGCCTGCCCGTCGAAGATGTTGTAAAAACATTGCCCCAGGGGCTGGTCTTCCAGGCGACCATCGACCGCCGCGCCCAGATCAAAGCGGTCCTGTGGCACGACCATATGCTCGAGTCAAGCCAATGGAGCCAGTGGACCACCCAGGAGGGCATCGTCGTCAGGGTCGAAGTGCCCGAACCGCCCCGTAAGTGCCCGTAAATAAATAACCTATCCATTTCGCGTGCGGTGCAGAGTGATGGTTTGACAAACAGGTCAGGCACTGCCGCATCATTAAAGAGGTATAGTTGCCATGGTTGGCCCCCGCCACCAAACCCCGCA
>JBDREB010000409.1:0-3984 GCA_043820325.1 Planctomycetota bacterium
GACGGGAGGGCGGGTTTCAAACCCGCCCCTACACGGTTGACATCCGGATGTTCCCCGCACAATCACCTGTGGGTCGGAAAAAGCGCCAAACCTTTTTCCGAAAAACATGACCGGTTACGGATAGGGATCAGGAAATCTGAACGGGCAGCCACAGCCGACCGAAGCCCGGAGGGGTTTTCGGATAGGCTCTAAACGCCATCGTTCGGCTACTTCGCCGCTTCCATGTCCTCAAGGGGCAGGAACCGCAGAAGCACGAGGCCCGGGATCGAACAGGCAAAGCACAGCATGAAAAAATGCAGAAAGCCGATCTCTTTGACAAGGAATCCGCTGATGAAACTGGCGCATGTCATCGCCAGGGCCGTTATACCCGTGGCTATGGCGTAGTGCACCGCGCTGTAGTCTTTTTTGCATGTGCGCATGAGGAAATTGACGAACGCCACGGCCCCCAGCCCGTAGGCCATGTTCTCAAAGGCATTGATGAGCGCCACATGCACAAGCCCCCCTGAGCCGATGACCGTTCCCTCGGGCAGGGCCGGATGCACCCACGCCAGATACACATACAGGAGCAGGGTGGCGCCCTGGATCAGGCCCAGCACCCAGAGCCCTTTGCGGAGCCCCTTCCGGCTGATATACACGCCGCCCAGGATCCCGCCGATGATCGCGGCCACCGCGCCGATGATCCCGTTGATGGTGGCGACCTGCGTCTGCGTGACGCCGATCGACTTCAGGAACGGCACGGACATCGGGGACCAGAGAAAATCGTCGATGCGGTACAGCAGGATGAAGGGCAGGATGACGACGATCCTTTTCTGGTCCAGGTAGGTGGTGAACGCCTGCACGATCGAACGGCCGGCAACAGGACCGGCAGGCTTTACGGCCGCGCTCCCGGCTGGCAGATACAAGGCGTGAAAGACGAAAAACCCCAGGAAGATCGCCGCGCCGAGGCCAAACGACACGCCCCATCCCGCCGGCGCCGCGAGCATGACGAGCAGCCCGCCGCCCACGACCATGGCCACGCGATAGGCCGCCACCCTCACACCGCTGAACTTCGCCTGCCCGTCCTTGTCCAGCACATCGAGGTAATACCCGTCGATGGCGACATCGTGGGTGGCGCTCAGAAACGCGGTCACCAGGAAACATCCGGCGATCATCCATATATGCACCGGCAGCGGGAACGCCACGGACGCGATGAGCCTGCCGTGAAACACACCAAAGAATGCCGCGACCCCGACGCAAAGAGCGAGGCACGCCAACCTCACCGCCCCGCCGCGGTTGCGATCGATCCCCAACCCGATACCGAAGATCAACAACAGAAGCATGAGCGTGTTCAGTGCGAGCCACAGGCCGTCCATGCTCGGCGCGGGGAAGCGCAACGCAAGCATCCGCACGCCATCCGCCCGCAGGTCCGCGGGCATGAACACTGTGATCGCCGCCACGGCCATGCACATCACCGCCAGCGCCCCCTGCATGACGAGGATCCACCGCCGCTTGGTTCCCACAAAATCGACGAGCGGACTCCAAAGAAACTTGAGCACCCACGGCAGGTTGAAAATCCCGAATAACACACCCAGCGCTTCAATGGGGACGCCCATATAGGTAAAAAATATATTCCCCATCCGCATGACGAAAGTAAGCGGATATCCCTGGGTGTAATAAAGCGTCGGCACCCATATGTCGGGGTTGCGCTTCCCGGCGGTGTCAGTTGAATTGCCCATATCATCCATTATACCCGCCCCCTGCCGGCCCGCAAGGTTAAAGTGGACTGCGGGGTGTGGCAGATCTGTGTCAATTTTTGTGGCGTTTCAAGGAGTTTTCAGGCAAAATCGGGCGTTTTCAGAGCCTCGTGGCGGAAAGGAAATTGTTGAGAAACGGCATGGATGGCGCCGCCCTGTTCGGCCGTATTGCCTTCCAAGAAAACTATTGGACGAAATCGACCTTGAAGTAGCGGGGGGCGGTCTTACCCGTCTCCCACTTCCTATTGGCGGTCTGGATCATCCCCTTCTCGATGCCGCGGTTGAGCGCGGCCTTGAAACTGGTATTGAACGGGTTGCTGTCCGCATCGAAGACCTTGATCTCGAATGCGGGATGGGATACGCCATTGACGCCCAGGACAAAGACATCCGAACGGACCATGGTATCCGACACTTTGGTGAACTTCACGCCCACCACATACCCGTCGGTCGGCGCGCCCACGATGACATACCGGTCCCAGTTCACCAAATACTGGCCGAACTGCTTGGCGGTGCTCTGCCGGTCCGTCCCGTAACTGGACTCGAGCCGGGAGACCTTGGTCGAGAAGTCGGCGAGTTTCTTTTCATAAGCGATGACCAGCCCGTCATTGGTCTCCCGCAGTTGGGAGATGATCTCCGTGAACTGCCCGGCGCTGGCCACGCTGGTGCCCAACCGGGTCTCGGTGTCTTCGAGCTGTTTGCCGAGCGCGGTGACGCGCAGGGCCATGTCCTTGTCCTTGGCTGCCAGCTGTTCGCGCAGGGCGTTGACGTTCGCATTGGCCGCGGCCAGGTCCTTTTCGAGGCGGGCCTGGTATTCGGTGGCCGAAGCGAGCTTGCCGGTGAGGGTATCGACGCGGCCGTTCAGCCGGCTTTCGTTGGAATTCATCTGCTCCAGTGTGGTCGCCAGCTGTGCCTGGGCCTCCTTGAGCCTGACCTCCAACTCCTGCTGGCGCGCCTGGGCCGCCGCCAGTTCCGCCTTGGTCATGTTGGCGGCGGGAGCGGGTGTCGGCCGGGGTGCAGGGGTGGCTACCGGAGCGGGGGTGGTTACGAGCGCCGGGGTCGCCACGGGTATCACGACCTGATCAGGCCCGGGATCGACCGGTTCAGTTCCCGCCACCACGGGCGCGGGAATGACCGGTGCGACCGGGCCGCTGTTGTCACCCCGTTTATACAGCAGGACCACAATGAGCGCCAGAGCCAGAGCGCCAGCCAGGGCGCCGGCCAGACGGTTGGCGCTCCACCTAGAGGGGGCCGGCGCGCCGGGGACCGGTTCCGTGCGCGTGACATAGGCAGTCGCCGGTACGGCCGGAGCGGGTCCCGCGAGACCGGCGGGTGTTTGAATGATGGTGGGGGATGTGCCGACCTGGGCCGCGGCCGATCGGGCGGTGGCGCGGGTGGATGCCACGGCATCGCCGATCTCCCGCTCGTCAAAAAGTGCCTGCTGGTCATCCGGTGTGGCCGCGGCCGGTATGGAGACCTGGGTGGGCGTATGCGCGGACTGGGGGGAACCGACGCCGCTCATTTCGCGGCTCTGCTCGGCCGAGAACTCGGTATGCCGGCGGTCGGCGCCGGTGAAGTCGCACCCCTAGAAGTTGGCGTAGCCCACATGCACGATGCGGAAATTGACGCCGCGGAAACTGGACCCGGAAAAATTGCCGAAGGTGAGGCTGGCCGCCATCAGGTTGGCCCCGTCGAACGAGGAACCCACGGCCACCACCCGGTTGAGCTTGGCCCCGCGCAGGTCCGCTTCGCGGAAGATGGCGCTGTCGAGACGCGCCTCGCGCAGGTCGGCGTCCTTGAGGTTGCACCGGGTGAAATCCATCCCTGAAAGATCGGCCAGGCGGAGCACGAAACCCTCCAGGTCGCGCCGCGTGGAATTGATCACATCGGCCATTTGCTCCCGCACCTAGGGCTGGTCCTTCGCCAGGTCGGGATCATGCCACATGCAGTATTCCGACCGCTCAAAGACCGGATGGGAGCAGGTCTTGTCTTTTTTCAGGAACGAAGTGAACTTGCAGGTGCCGGCCATGCTTCCGCTTCCAAACAAAATTCCCAAAATTCAAGATACCGCTCAATAACCCATATGACCGGACGAATCAAATGTCCATAAAAAATGAGACTGTAGCACCAATACAGAGCATTATTTAACAGGCGATCTGGCCAGATGGAGCGTGGAAACAGTTTGGAGCCGGCGGGGAGCCTGGGCATCCCGCTGCATATCGAGGGCGATGCGGGCATTGATATTGTCGGCGGT
>JBDREB010000410.1:0-17014 GCA_043820325.1 Planctomycetota bacterium
CATGTCCCTTCCGGGCGTGCGGGGTTTGGTGGCGGGGGGCAACCATGGCAGCTATACCTCTTTAATGATGCGGCAGTGCCTGACCTGTTTGTCAAACCATCACTCTGCACCGCACGCGAAATGGATAGGTTATTTATTTACAGGCACTTACTGCACCACCGTCCCGATGACGCCCGCCAGATCGCGGGTGAAAGCGGGCACTTCAAGGAGAAGCAGGCTGTTCTCAGCCACTGCCACCCGGGCCGATCCCACAGCTTCTCCGGAAAAGGTGTTGAACCACGCCACCGCGTATTCACCCGGCCGGAAACCGGCCAGGTCGATCCGCGTGGCCGGAATGGTCACGGGCGTGTACCGGTCGATGAGCATCCCGGACCAGGTCGCGCGCCGGTCGGCGATCCACACCACGGCCGACCGATCGTCCCTGAGCGCCATCACCCGCGCCCGGCCTTCGGCCGCATCGGCGCTCACCGGCCGCATGGCCATCGACAGGTACGCGCGGCCCATGACCAGCGCCAGGGGTTTGAAATGATACCACAGGTTGTTACGGTCGACATAGACATCCCACCACCACGGCAGGCCGCTGCCGGCAAAACCGCCGAGGGCGGAGGCCCAGAGCGTCTCGTGCAGCAGGATGCCCTCCGGGTCGAGGTCGTTGTTGGGGTTCGCCTCGTTGGTGCCGTGGTGCCCGAATTCGCCCAGCAGCACGGGCTTGCCGAACCCCGCCAAGATCCCCGCCGCCCCGCTGATGAGCAGGGCCGGTTCGTGGTAGACCGAGCCCGGGGCGAGCAGGTCGTGCGCGGGCACATACAGGTGGTACTGGACGATGTCGATCCCCGGCTTGTCCCACAGCTGGTAATCGACCCGGCCCACGCCGAGGGAGGTGGTGACGGGCCGGCCGTAGGGGTCGATCGTATGCAGGAACGCAGCCATGCGTTCCTCGGCCGCGGCGATGTTGGTATTCGCGGGCGCGGCGTAATCGATCTCGTTCCACAGTTCCCACGCGGCCAGCGAAGGCCAGGCCGCGTATCGGTTCACAAGGAAGCGATAAAAGTCCTGGCGCCGCGCCAGCCATGCGCCATCCGTAAAAAAAGCGCCGTCGGCCGCGACCGGCCCACCGGGGGCGAACCACCCCGTCCGGTCGCGATGATTGACGAAATCGTAGAAGTTGTTGACGCAGAGCATGAGACGGATGCCGCGCGCCTGCGCCCGCTCGAACAGGTCGTCGAGCCGCGCCGCCGTGTCCTGGCGGTAATCGTCGAGCCGGCGGCCTTCCAGCGCCAGGTCCCATGTGCATAGCCACACCCGGGCGAAATTGATTCCACTTTCGGCCATGCGGTCAAGGTACCAGGCCAGGTCGTGGTCCGTGTTCCCCCACGCGGCATTGATCCCCACCGGAAAGAAGACCGCGCCCGTGTCGTCGGTAAGGAACCGTTCCTTCTGCGGCCGCCGCAGGAACCCCTGGCCCTGCCCCCCGGTCACGGCCAGGGCCGCTTCGTACAGCACTTTGCCGCCGCTTTCGACCCGCACCCGGTGCGGGCCTGTCTTCCGGGGCGTGAACCGGAACGCGAACTGCGGCCGGCCGACAGGCATCCAACCCTCATCCTGCCGGAGATGGGGCTCATAAAAGAACGGCTCGATGGTG
Source organism: Planctomycetota bacterium (assembly GCA_043820325.1). GTDB lineage: Bacteria > Planctomycetota > JBDREB01 > JBDREB01 > JBDREB01 > JBDREB01. Next base: position 1,643 of record JBDREB010000410.1, read on the forward strand.
ATGGAACGGCCGTCGGGATCGCTGACGGTGCAGCGGACAGCGCGATAGGTGTACGGCGTGGTCATCACATCGATGATATCGCAAGCCATGGTCACTGCCTCGTTCCGGACGGCTGCGGACGGCAGTGCGGGGGTCATGGTCACCAGGGGAAGGGCGGCGCCGGCCGGCACGATCCCGAACCATATCAGGCGGGTCCGGTCCGGATCGCCAGGATGGACGCCCCCCGGCCGCACTTCGATGCCGCCCGCGTTCCGCTGCCAGGGCCCCATCACCACCAGACGCACACCGCCCGCGGGGGGCACCCGGCCCTCGCCCTCGACCACAGCCGCGCTATCCGTGATCAGCAGGCAGGATTCCGTGGTAAAGGCCGCCGCCGCCGTGAAACGCGCGGCGATGACAACGCCACTGCCGGCCGCGCCATAGAGCGCGAACGCTGCTTCACCCGACGAGCCCGTAATGGTCACCGCATCAGGCGCAGCGTTGACAGCCACGGGCACCGGTGCGGCCGGTGCGACGCGCAGGACGACCGCGTCGCCCCGGTAAACGGTGATGCCGCCGTTCTCAGTGTCGAGCCGGAACTCCCCGGCCGCGGCCCGACCCTGCAACAGGATCGCCACAACGACCGTTACGGCACCAAGGGGGAGCACGGAAAAGATGTTTGCCACGAAGTCACTAAGGCACGAAGTTTGACTGGTTCGGATCAAAACCCTGGGCCGGTTCTGACCTTTGTGACTTTGTGCCTTGGTGGCAAATATCCGGATCAGGCTCTTCGCCACAAAGACACAAAGGGGGCGGAGTGCGGAAAAGATATTCGCCACAAAGTCACTAAGGCACAAAGGGTGGAGGGTTTTGACTGAAACCCCGATCAATTTCTGACCTTTGTGACTTTGTGCCTTGGTGGCAAATATCCGGATCAGGCTCTTCGCCACAGAGGCACAGAGGGCATGGAGGAGGGTCGTGGCGCGGTACAGAAATGAACGACGGGAATCCAGTTCCAATACTTCGACATTCGTTATTCGGTGTTCGATATTCGATATTCGCCGGCCCCTGTTCACATTCACACCATTTCCAGCAATTCCGCTGGCCGGTCGACCAAGGCATGTGCGCCCGCCTCGCGGAGTTCCATTGCGGTCCGGAACCCCCAGGTCACGCCCACGGTGGCAAAACCGGCGCCGCGGCCGGTACGCATATCCGTGGCCGTGTCGCCCGCGTAGAGGATCACCCCGGGCGGCAGTCTCCACCCCGCGGCGATCGATATCGCGGCCGTGGGATCGGGTTTGAGCGGCACTCCTTCACGGCCGCCGAAAACCGGGTCGAACCTGAACCCCTCCAGCAAACGGCCGACCGTGGCCAGGGTGAAGGGATGGGGCTTGTTGGAAAGAATCGCCATGCGCAGACCCTTGCGGGTCAGGTCGGCCAGGAGTTCCGGGATGCCTTCATAGGGCCGCGTGGCATCAGCCCAGTGCGCCCCGTACTCGGTCTCCATCTCCCCCTTGAGGCGCGCCACCAGCGCCTCGTCACTACGCTGGGCTTCGGGCAGGGTGCGCCGCACCAGGTTGGTGATGCCGTCGCCCACGAAGTACCGGTACGGGTCGACCGGGTGGACGGGCAGGCCGTTGGTCGCGAGCACGCGGTTCATGCAGTCGGCCAGATCCTGCAGGGTGTTGAGCAGGGTGCCGTCCAGGTCGAAGACTATGCCACGGTATTTCATCAGCGGATACCTTTAAGGATGCGTTTGAAGATCGGCTCAAGATTCACGGCCATGTGGTAGAACCCCGTGTCATTGGGGTGGGTGGTGTCGACCGTCCCCTCGTGGCCGTCGGGTTCGAGCAACTCCGACCCGTCATGGAAATGGATGCGGTTGTCGCCCGCGCGGCGGCGGCTCGCCACCAATTCGCGTTGGAATTTGACGCGGGCCAGTCGCGCGCGCCGGGATGGGGCCTGGAAATTCTCGGTGGCGTTGGGGATGCGCGAGAGGACCAGGATCGCCGCCTGCGGGTGCGCCGCGCGCAGAATGTCGATGAAGACCGGCAGACGCGCTTCGTAGGTACCCGGCGGACAGCAGTTGGCTTCGCAGTCGATCACGAAAAGAAGCGGGTCGGGGATCGCGGCGATCGCCCGCGCCACCTCAGGCTCGGCCTGGCCGCTCCCCGAGAACCCCAGGTTCACGAACGGCACATTGATCCTGCGGCTCAGGATGTTGGTGTAGGACATGCCCGGTCGCGACGCGCACCCGCCGTGGGTTATAGATGTCCCGTAGATCACCACCGACCGGTCGTCGTCATAACGCCGGGGCGGCTTGACCGTACACCCCCGGTCCACGCCGATGGCGAGCTGGTCCACGCCGTTGTAGAGCGGCAGGTTGAGGGTGAACTCGCGCATCCGGCGCTCGGTGTGCTCGAAGAGGAGGATCTCATACGCCACAGTATCCGGCTCGAATCGCGTGGTATGATAGTAGAGCTTGTCTCCCGGCGGCCCGATGTAGAGGTCGCACCCGCAGGTGCCCGTGCGCGGCATGTGCGGCATCCCGCCCTTAAACCGGAGCTTCACGCGGACCACCACATGCCGCGAGTCGGTCCGGAAATGGACCTGGCCGCCCGAAGTATGCCAGGCCAGGTTGTCCACCGCCTCGGGCAGCGGCGCGGGCGGTTTGAGCGGCATGCGCCGGAACACGCGGTCCGTCGCATACCACGGGAACCCCATCAGCCGGAACGGCGCCTTGCCCGGGTCGAACCACTTCAGCCCTTTGAGCTTGGCCTGCGTGGTGGCCATATTCCGGTCGTATTTAACCGCATCGATGGAATGACGGGAAAACGGCATGGCGGCTCCTTCAAGAGGGGTCGGAAAGTCGGAGAGTCGGGAAGTCGGAAAGCCGGAAAAGACACGGACTCGCCGATAAGGCGCTAAGAGTTTGAGCGTGCCAAGGACTTATTGCATTCTTCAACCAGCCCCAACCGTTCTTCCTTTGTGTCCTTTGTGCCCTTTGTGGCGGATCATTTTCAGTTCCTATCACCTTCCACCTATAACCCATGACCTTCTCTGTGGTCTCAGTGGCTATCATGGTCTTTTCCAGTTCTTGACGGCCTCGACCATCGCCTGATACTGCGGATAGCACTTTTCGCCGAGACCGCGCAGGTAGGGCGAGGCGGTGGGCGCCACGATGAGACCCCGGCGGTCGCCGAACGCATCGCCGATAAGCGCCGCGGTATGGGCGCGGATCGCCTCGGGCCCCTTCTCGTACATGTCGGCGATCTGGATGTTGCCCTCGATAGTCACACGGCCCTTGAGCGCGGCCTTGGCCTCAGCCGGCGTCACATCGCCCATCATCGGCGGTTCAAGCGGATGGAGGACATCCACGCCCATGCGCAGAAAGCCGTCCAGCACGGTCTTCACACGGCCGTGCGAGTGGATGTGCATGCGGCCGCCCGCCTCGTGCACCAGGTCAATGACCGGCTTGTCGTAGCGGACATTGAAATCCTCGAAATCGGCCGGCCCGTGCAGGGGCGGCACGATGTATTCCTCGCCGAGCATGGAAAAGAATGGCCCGACCTTTTGTTTGACCAGCCGCTTGACGCGGTCGAGCATCAGGCGCATGCGCCGCTCCATGAGCGCGTGCAGGACATCGCGGTCGGTCACGGACATGAACGCGAAATTCTCCGAACCGCACATATCAACCACCGCACCGGCCGGATTCGATCCCAGGCAGACATCGGTGATGCCCGTGTCGCCCACCTCCTTCTCCGCCTTGTAGAATCCGTCTACATCGCCCGCGGGCGCGGGCGCGGGCAGGGAAAGGCAGGCCTCAGCATCGGTGCGCGTTTTGATGAAGTGACTGAGGTGGAGTCCCGGCTGGCCCTTGCGGCTCACCAGGTATTCCTGGGTCAGGACGCCCTTGGGCGTTTTGATCTCACTGATCCACTTGTCAAAGTCGTCATTATAGGGCACGGTCCGGTCGGTCATAGGCACAGCCGCGTGCAAGTGCTCCGTGTCCCAGATGAGCTTGAGCCCGCTCTCCGCGGCCATAAGCGCCTTGAGCTTGTCATAGGTCGGATCATTGCCCGGATAACCCGAGCGGGTGTAGACCGCCGGACGGTCCATCTCCTCGTGGAAATAAGCACGGCGGAGGCGTTCACGACGCGACATCATAAGATGATGTAAATCCTAAAATCTAAATTCTAAACTCTAAACAATAAGGCACAATTTCCAAACTTATAAAACGACAAACAAAGGCCAAACATCAGACCAAGAACGACCGTTCATTTGTCCAATTGCTTTTCAACTTTAGTGATAATGGCGCCGAAAATGCAGGTCAACTCATGACTTTCCTTGACGAGCGCCATGCGATCCTTGTCAAGAGCGGTATCATCACCAGTATCGAGCAGACGGAGCCAATAGTGGGATTCCTTGGCCTCTTTGCGGCAGATCTTGGCCCTGTGCACAAAATCCTTCTTGCTGAACGATTCATTGGCTTCCCGGTAGTTGGCGCCCACCGAACCGGAGGAATCGATCAATTGGCTTGAATCCCGACGGTTGGCCAGGGTGGGCGGCAGTTTCTTTGTCAACTTGCGGACATCCATGGCGAAATCGAAGGTTCGATCCTCAAGGTCAAATACTTTTCTTGGGGATTGGTTGTTCATTTTATAGGGCTTTCACTTCCCCATTTTGTGCTTTTTACCATTGTTTTCATTTCAATTTTAATATTGTTTAGAGTTTAGAATTTAGGGTTTAGAGTTTACTTGAGGAAAGTCCCCACGATCTCCTCTATACCTTTCCTCAAGAACATCACGCCAATGGCCGCCATAAGCAGACTGACGACTTTCGAAACCACCCGACTGCCCGTACGGCCGAAGAGGCGCATGATGTTGTCTGTGAAAAAGAGCGCAGCCATGGTCACCAGGAGGTTCGCTATGAACGCAAGTACTGTGGGCGCATACCCGCCATGCTGGGGCGGGAGAATGAGGAGGGCCGTAAGCACGGCCGGGCCGACCACCAGCGGCACGCCCAGCGGCACCGCGCCCACGCTCTCGGGGTCCACATGACGCTGGCGCTTTTCCGCGGCGCTGATGTCGCTGATGGAGAAGATGAGGAGCAAAATGCCGCCGGCCACCATGAAGTCGGCCGGCTGCACGCCAAGCATGCTGAGGACCTGCTTGCCCACGGCCATGAACGCCACGGCCACCACGAAGGCGGTGATGATCGACTGGACCACGATCCGCCGCTTGCGGGCCGGATCGATGTCGGCCGTCAGCGCCGCGTAGATGGGGATGATGCCCACCACATCCACGGCCACAAAGAGCGTCACAAAGCAGATCCAGAAATCGACCCGGAATTGAGGCATGCGGTCCTCCATATTACAAAAGACAGTACCATTATACTTCACGGAACCCGCCCGCAAAGGAAAATCCGTATCGGATAAGAGCAGAAACCACAGATTTCACTGATTGCACAGATTTATATCCGGAGCGGACATGAGAGCATCCACCACAGATTCATCACACAGATGCCACACGGATGGGTTCGGATAAGGAGCCATAGATCACACGGATTATTATCCGGATAGGACACATTGGACCGTGGGGCCGTCAAATTTGGCTTTCATATTGCGTTGTTGGTGGTATAATCGATCATTGTATACGGGAACCATTACGACCGATATGATGTCTAATGATATACCAAGGAGGAATTGAATATGCCGTACATTGTTGCCATTCTTGCGGTCCTGATGCTGACTGTCGTTCTGGCCTGTGCCAAGAAATCGACCCCTGCGCCCAACCCAATGCCCAACCCCGGGCCGGGACAGACCGGTGCGGTCCATCCCTCGTCCGGGCCGGGCACACGGGCGGAGATGGCCAAGCGGCTGACCGATCTGGCCCGGAGCTCGCCTCCCAAGGACCTGGCCATGGGCGCCATGTGCTATGACACGGCCATGGCGCCGGCGCGGGCGGAGTATATCTGCCCTGCCTGCGGCACCAAGACCCTCTATGCCGCGGCCCTGGAAGGCGCCGATCCCGACCGCACCGTTGCGCGTGAGGTCATTGATGCCGTCCGGGGTGATGTGGAGGCCGGCCGCCGCATGGTCGGTCAGCTTCCCGGTGTCAAGGCGTCAATCGACGAATCCCAGTTCTGCAAGAAGTGTACGCCTGATGTCAAGACGCCGACACTCATCCTAAACATCCAATATACGGGCGATGCCGCCTCTCAACGAGTGGAAGGTATCACCGGTTTCGACTTCCAGCTCCTCAATGAGTTCCTCACCGGCGAGAATAAGCACAAGGGGTTCACCGGCCAGGAAGAACCGCTCAAGGAATATCTCCCCCGTCTTGAACTAATCCTCGGCGTCACCGTTAAATAAGGGTGATGCAAGGAGATCGCATGCCCTATATTCTCGCCATCCTCGTCGCCATTATCCTGGCCGTGGTCCTGTCGACAGCTTGTTGCCGCCGGGCGCCGTCCGGTACCGGTCCTACCGGGACCACGGCCACAACCATACCCGCTCGGCCAGGGTCCCGTGCCGATTTGGCCAATTGTTTAGCAGAACTGGCCAAACGCCCACCCCCCAAAAATCGGGCCGTAGGAGCCTGATGTTACGATCCGATCCTGCTAACAAACCGGGTCGAGTATGTCTGCCTTGTTTGCGGCACAAAAACCCTATATGCCGAAAAGCAGGATGGTACGATTGGAGAACAAGTCGATTCATGGGATCTTTTGCGGACCGTCCGCACGGAAATAGAGACCGCCCGCCGTACAGTTGGCCGACTGCCCGTGGTAAAGGCCCAGCTTGACGAATCCCAGTTCTGCAGACAGTGCTCGCCCGAAATCAAAGAGCCCAAGCTTATCTTAAACCTCCAATTAGTCGGCGATACGGCCCCCCGTCGGATCGAAGGCGTCACTGCATTTGACTTGCAACTCCTCGACCAGTTCCTGCGCGGGGCAGACAAGATCGATGTCGGTCAGGATCGCGAGCGGGCACTCCGGGACTTCCTCCCCCGCCTCCAAGAACTCCTCGGCGTGAAAGCCGAATAACATGACCGACAAGGGCCCGAGCTGCATCGCGCCGTCGTTCCTGCCCGCCACCGCGGTGCTGGAGATGACCTACCGATGCAACCACGCCTGCATTTTCTGCTCCTGCCCGTGGGAGGCTGAAAACAACGGGTTCGACCGCAGGCCGGAGATGGACGCCACCGCGTGGAAGAATCTCATCACCCGGTTCTGCGGCATGGGCGTGTGCAATCTGGCCTTCACCGGCGGGGAACCCTTGCTCAAAGAGGGTTTGGAGGAGATCATCACCCACGCCGCCGCCTGCACGGTGGAGCATATCGAGACCGAGAACGGACGCCTGCGGTCGCGCATGGCGCCGCCCAAGCTCTACCTGCTTTCCAACGGCAAGGCGATGCATGCCGGGATCCTCGACCTGTGCCGCACGCATGGGATCAACCTGAGCCTCAGCCTGCCGGGCCTGAAAACCTTCAGCGAGCACACGGCCGGCGGCGATCCGCAGAATGTCCTGGCCTGGTTCAAGCGCGCGTCACAGGCGGGCGTCACCACCACAGCGGGCGTTACCGTCACCCGCCGCAACATCCATGAGCTGTATGAAACCCTGTCCGAGGCCCTGCTCGCGGGCGCCGATACGCTCCTTCTGAACCGCTTCCTGCCCGGCGGCCGCGGCCTTAAGCATGCAGCCGACCTGATGCTGAACAGGGAACAGATCACCCTAATGCTCGACACGGCCGAAGAGGTCCTGCGGACCGCCAATCGCAAGGGCAGTGTGGGCACGGAACTGCCCAAGTGCTTCGTCGATCCGTCCAAATACACGCACATCAAAGTCGGCACCCGCTGTTCGGCCGCACTCGACTTCTTTGTGATCGACCCTTCAGGCTGGACACGCGTGTGCAACCACTCACCCGTACGCCTGGTCCATGTGGACGAACTCGACACCTTGAAACAGCACCCCTACTGGCGCAAATTCACGATGAAGGATTACCTGCCCAAACAGTGCAACGCCTGCACCCACATGGCCGCCTGCGACGGCGGGTGCCGCGAAGCCGCCCACATCACCGGCGGCGCTGTCGACGCACCCGATCCCCTGCTGGTACCTTGAACCGGCGCCGAAACCACAGACAAACAAAACCGCCCCGGGTGTACCCGCGCATACCCGGGGCGGTTGCATTGATGACCGATGCAGTTTATTAATCATCCGCCTTCAAATCGTATGAGTTACTTGTGCCGGAGAACAATACAACTTTAACATAATAATATGCACCGTTATCCGCGTTGTCTAAAACAATTCGCTCGTTGTCGCTTGAGCCTGTACTCGATGCAACCGGTGTGGTTAGATTGCTTTCATGGTAAAGGAATATATCAATATCTCCGCTCGCATGGGTAAATGAGCAATATATAATGGATCAACACTCAATGCCCCATTATATATCCTGTACCAGTCAGCGTCTCCCAATGTTGCCCTGCCCAGTGATGCTCCAATGGCACTTAACCATGTGTTGTCGCCGGGGATGTTATAATAGGTCGCCGCAGTGTCATTCTGTTCGTATGGATCTTCAACGATCATGCTGACTGAAATATACTGAGGTGAATTGGTTGCACCGGTGGCAGACACCGTAATGGTACCCGAGTAAGCACCTTGGACCAGAGTTGATGTCGTGAATGAAACCGTTATTGTGTCGCTTTCGCCTGTTGAGGTACCCGAGGCCGGCGAACAATTCATCCATGGTGTTGGTTCGGAGACGGAATAGCTTAAAGTTTGCCCCCCGAGTTGCGGATCGTAAATGTCTGCGAGGCCGCATTGAGGCCGTTATCGGATACATACACACTCATAGATGATGTTGACAATGTGATTGTGGGGGGGGGGGGATCACCGTTAGTGATACAATAACGGTTTTTGATGTGGTCTCACTGATTATGAAATAAACATAATCAGTATCCCCAACAATGTGAATAGACCGTGCTTGAGTTTGGCCACCCATCATATATTTGCCTTGCCAAGCCGAATGAATTATCGTCTTCAAAGGCATCGCCTGTTGGCGGGGGGGGGGCGGAACTTCTATGGCCATCGTCTTTACTGCACCCGTTTCCTGCTATTGAAAGAAAAGCAATGATAGAGAGAAACAAACATGCTTGAAGTACCGCATGATATCCCTTTCCATGAACAACCCAAAGAGATGTCTTGGACAACATTGTTATTATGAAAAAAAACCACTTTGGCCACTAAATCCGCGACAAATATACCACAATGTCACAAGTGACTGATAACGCTACTGTTAGAAATCTGTTAATTGCCATGGTTTTACTGTTTTTATGGCATAGGTCCCGCTTCGGGACTGTATGGCCAAAGCAGGTCATACATAACCCACAAGGCAACGAATGCTTGGCTCCCGCCTTGTTCGGACCCAATGGCCAACATCAAATCTTCGTCTTCACGGACGAAGACATTGACCGCTATGCCGCCTGGCAGAAGGCCAATGATTTCAAATCAATCGCGTTGACTTAAGCCACATGTTTAGACTTCCTATGCCCTGCCTTTGACTCAACTGGCTTCTTCTTCGACTTACCGGTATCACCGGCAAAATAGCCGTGCAAGTTAACAATTGAAACACGGCGATACCCCTTGGACCCGAATCTTTTGGTGTGATAGTTTAATATTTAAACAATTGTACAATTATTATATGTATTGCGGTGGGAAACAACAAATCGTGACAGAGACCAAGCGGGCATGTTTTTACCGGCACACCGCGACCATGCGTTCGAGCATCCGGTCGATGTCGGCGGCCGACGCCACATCGCGGACATAGAACATGAGGCCGTCGGGGCCGAGTTCCTCGGTGATCCGGACGGGCGCCTCGGTGTCGAAGGCCATCACCCACACGGCGCGGCCGCGCTTGCGAATGTCCTTGAGGTAGGCGAGCCACTTCATGGGGTTGCGGTGCATGTCGCCCGGCTGCCACTGGATGGTCTGGATCCCGGGCAGGCCGCAGAACCGGTCGATGAACCGGTACTGTTCCGCGCCGTCGAGGTGGTAGCAGGCGCGGTCGAAGTATTCGGACCACAGCCTGAGGCTCGGCAGGACGAACTCGTCGAACATGGCGGGCGAAAGGTTGACGCAGATGTCGGACTGGAGCATTTCCACTTTGCCGGGCCAGTAGACATCGGCCCAGGTGAGGGATTCGGCCAATCCCGCATCGGCCATGGTGCGCCACCAGGCGGCGTGGGCGTCGAGCGCGGGCTTGTCGATGTGCGCGCAGACCCGCTTGACATCATCGGGCCGGTCGATGAGGTCAAGGAGCAGTCCCTCGGCGCCCCGCAGGAGCGAGAGCGTGGTCAGGGAGTCGGTGAACCAGGGGACGGTCAGCACCGCCCGGTCGCTGCACTGCATGGCCAGGCGGCGCAGACTTTCATTGAGGGACTTGAAGACCGGGTGGTCAGCCGAAAAACCGGGCAGATCGCGCTCGTAGTCATCGGGCATCTCCTTGACCCAGGTGGCCTCGGGCCGGTAGTCGAGTTCCGCGTCCAGGAAGGCGGCCGGCAGACCGATGCCGTTGGCGAAATCGGGCGACACGCCGGGCAGTGTGTCGCCGGGCCGGGAATGGGCCGCGAGCGTCCACTCGGCCGCCGCGACCTGCCAGGCCGGGTCGAGTTCCCGCTCGGCCTTGGAACGCGCAGCGCCGGGCATGGGCGGCGCGCCCGGCACCCGCACCTCGCGGGCGCACACGATGGGCCGGTCGCCGAGGGAGCTGTTCGCCCCACGCGGCATAGCGTTCCTGGATCTTCGGCAAGCCGGGCTTGAGCGAAAGAGCACGCGGTTTAGGTTGTACCACGGGGATCCCTTTATTCTTCATCATGATGGATCCTCAAAACGGGTTACACTGTGAGCCGAATGAAGCAAGAGCGGGAGACTGGATTGCCCGATCAAGTCGGGCAATGACAAGGGGCCACATTGGTTGCAGGCTAATCCTCATGTTCCGTCATCCCCCGGTGAGCCAGTCCTCCGGCTTGACCGGGGGAACCGGGGGATCCAGTCTGTGGCAGAACAACCCATCATTGCTCATGGGGGGGGGTCGTACTCCCGCCGTTTTGTTCGGCCCAATAGTTACCCAAAAGGCAATCCGGCCTTTAAATCGAAAATCGGACATCTGAAATTGGATCTATTTCACCACCGCCTGTCCCGGCTCCTGCCCGAAGGCCACCATCCGGCCGTTGACGACCACGGAGAGCGGCGTACGGGAGAGCTGGGCCTGGCACGGGGTGCGCTGGGAACCGAAGGACATGGCCGTCAGAAAGATGGTGGAGGCCTGGCCGGGCTCCTCGTAGATCTCGGCCCGCCAGGCGCCCTGCTGGTCGTACTGGTCGGGACTGGACTTGGCGCCTTCGGTCCAGTTCTTCCCCTTGGCCCAGAATTCCTTGCCCGGCCCGCCGATCGTGCGGATCTTGGCGTTCATGGGCAGGAGGCTGACCACTTCCATGTACCCGCCGCTGTTCTGGATGCTGATGGTGCGTCCCTCGGCCACGGGCTCGTTGGTGGTGTGCAGGAGAAAGCGTTTCTCCTTGGCGGCATCGGCCCGCACGCGGTCGCAGATCACAAGCGTCCCGGGCCGGATGTAGACCATTTCGCGGGTCCAGCTGGAAATGCCGCTGTCGTAGGCGCGCGATACATCGCCGGCCGCATACACATAGGTTCCCTTGTCCTCGAACGCGATGATGTCGCCGGTCTCGTTCGCGCCCGGGTGAAGGAGGTCATCGAGGTTGAAGAGCGTGCCCCGACGGCACTTTTTCTGATCGCCCTCGTCGCCCGCGGGCCCGGGTTCGCCCGCGAGAATGACATTGTGGGCGATGGCCCGGTCGTGGTATTCCACATAATGCGGTGAACCGATGGCGGCATAGTAACCGCTGTCGATCGCCAGCCCCTTCTTGCAGAAGACCTCGAACTGCCCGCTGTCGTAATCCGAGTGGCCGGGGCCGAGGTAGTCGCCGCAGCGGAAGGAGATGAAGGGGTCGTTGAGGCCCCAGCCCGCCCGCATCACCATCAGGCCGAGGGAGTTCCGGCCCATCACGGCCGAAAGCGCGGCGGGCTCTTTGAGCGCTGGCCCGGCGTCGGTCAGGCCGTAAAGAATGCCGTAATGCAGGTACCCGCTGTTGCCGTCGCTGTCGGTGTAGGCGAAATACCCGTGGAAGCGCTCGATCTCATTCAGGAACCACATCAGTTCCCCGTCCTGAGTGGAACGGATGCACCCCTGAATAAAAAAGGCGAGGTGCTGGGCGGTGCCCCCCTTCTGCCCGCCCACGATGTCGCCGTACCGGATGAAGGTATGGTCGGGCCGCCAGGCCAGCAGAAATCCGCGCATGAACTGGCGGTAGGGCTGTTCGCCCTCCAGGGTCAGGGTCCACAGGTCGCGGCCGGTGAAGGCCCGATACATTTCGACCGAGGCGGTGAGCCACTCGGCGGTTTCCGTGTCATAGGACCAGCCTTCGGGCCAACCGCCGTTCAATTCGCGCAACACCGGCGGCATGTCCTTTTCAAGGAAACGGACCAGTGTCTCATAGTCGCTCTTCATCTGCGGTTCTTCGGCGTACAAGGCGATGGCGCTGGCCAGTGCACCGGCGTAGGGGATCCAGAAGCAGTTGGAGGCGATGTGCCGACCCTCGCCCAGCCAGGACATGCAGTCCTTGTGTCCCTCCATCAGAACGGCCCGCGCCTTCTCCTTCTGCGCCGCGCTGAATTTGGGATAGTCCTGGAGCCAGTCGAAGGCGATCGCATAGGGAACCAGCCAGCGCGAGGTGTTGTACCACCCGAACGGTTCGGCCATCGGCCGGCCGGCGCTGATCATTCCCGGCTGCTGGAGCATGGCGACCGCCTTGTCGGCCGCCGTGGTGTCATTGTTGAGCAGCCAGGCGGCCGCGTAACCCGCGGCGTTGTCGAGCTTGGTGGTGGCCAGGCTCCGGAACTTGGCCCGCCGGCCGCGGCTGGACATGGTCTTGAATTCCTCCCGCGTGGGCACATCCAGGCCGGGAAGTTTTTTCTAACGCATAAAGAGGCGCGGCCGTTCCAGCCCCATCACCGCCGGCCGCAGGCCGGGCCCCGGCTTGACCGGCCGGTCCTCCGGGACCTCCACCGCCGCCGCCGCGGCCACGGGTGTTTCGGCCTTCTTGGCCTCGGTCGCGGCCCGTTCCCTGTCGGCCGCCGCCTGGACCAGAGCGACCAGCGGCGCGAACTCTTTCGCGCGCGCCGGGTCCATGGCCCGGGCCTTGTCGATGTTCTCGATGGCCAAGGTGACCAGCCCCTGGTCGAGGTCGAGCAGGCCGCAGGCGAAAGTGGCCGGCCAGGACCCGCCGGCCGCGGCCTGCCGCATGAGCATGCGGAACTCGGGCTCGCGCAGGCCGGTCCAGGTGATGGTGATGGGCGTGTCGCCCACCTGCACGGTCATGCCGGCGCGGTTGGCCTCGCTGAGCGAACCGCTCATGTCGCCGATCCGGGACAGGTCGAACCCCCGCTGTTTGTTGAGCCAGGCGATCACATCATCGAGTGCGTCGCGGAACACGCGCGCCGTCAGCAGGCGGAGGTTCACCTCCTCCTTGAGATCGGGGTTGACGATGCGGCCCGCCACCTCGGCGTAAGTTACATGGGCCTGGTCAAAGCGCCACTCGTCGAAAGCGCGGCCGGCCGTCTTGAGCTGGACCTCGACCTGTTTGCGGGCCTCCTCGAGCTTGGCGCCGCGGACCTTTTCGATCTCACCCAGCAGGATATCGCGCCGGGGGACGAAAGCGGCGATGCCGATCTGGTCGTACACGCTCCGGATCCTTTCGGAAGCGGCCCCATACTGCTCCTTGTCGGCCAGTGCCCGGGCCTCGATCTCGGCCCGGCTGAAATCGGCATCGGCCGCGGCCAGGAGCTCGGCACGCCGGGAGGCCAGGGCGGCGGTCGCCTGCTCCACCCCGGCGGGATAGGTCATGGCCAGCGCCTCGTCCAGCCGGGCCAGCGCCGCCCCGTACCGGGCGCCTCCGGCCAGGAGCGTAATATCCTTCTGGAAAGCGGCGATCCGTTCCCGGGCCACTGTAAGGCGGGCGGCGCCCACCTGGGCGGCCAGGCTGGCGGCATCGGCCGCATAAGGCGTGTCGGTCATTTCAGCCCTGAACGCCAACACCTCCGGTTCAAGCGCGGCCAAAACCGTGTCGTCGGCGAGGCCCGCATCAAACCGGGCTTGAAAACCGGCCAGACGCGCACCGGCGTCATCACGCTGGGCCAGTTCGGCGTTGCGGGCCCGGAGGCCTTCCAGCAGTCCGTCGGCCCGCACAAGGAGACCGGCGGCCTCCGCGGCTTCAGCCGGATAACCGGTCGGCGGATTGGCCAGGCGCAGGCGTATGGGCTCCAGTTTTTCAATGTAAGCCGTGTTAGCGGCGATGGCATCGCCAGGGACGGCCGTGTCCAGGAAGGCCTTGGCGGCAGTCAGGTCCTTGCGGTAGACGGCCAGGTCTTCGGGGACCAGCGACTTGACATAACTGTAGGCCCAGCCGGCCAGGACCACGAAGATCACGGCCGCGATCGCATACTTGATGACCTTCATCTCATTGCGCGACATGGCCCGGCGGGACCGTTCCTCGCGCGCCGCCGTGTCCACGGGCGCCGCGGGCGCGGGGGCGGGCAGGGGCCGCGCCACGGCCGCGGCCGGCGTACCGGGTTTGACCGCGGGCGCGGCCCCGGGACCGGCGGGAATGAGGACCATGGCCTCGAGATCGCCGAACTTGATGTTATCGCCCTTGAGGAGTTCCCTCCGGGCGGTGAGCTTCTGGCCGTTCACGATGGTGCCGTTCTTGCTGTCGAGGTCCTCCAGGAAGACCTGGTCGCCCTCCCGGATCAGCCGGGCATGGGTCGAGGAGACCCGCTTGGAGTCCAGGGTGATGTCGGCCTCCTCCCCGCGCCCCAGTAGGGTGATGCCCGGGGGAATGACGAATTCCTTGTCGTTGATCTTGAGGATGATATCCATCGTGCGCCTCTCAAAAGTAACCCGTAATTGTAAACCTCACGGACGGCAATGCAAGCGTAAAGTATATGCGCTTGAAAGGCTGCGATGCTTCCATCAGGAAGGAGCAAGCCTTCATTTTAAATTGTTACTATTCAGGTGCCTGAATGGAAAAATGTGGTTGGTTGGGGTGGGGGCCACGGATAATGGCGGTTGCCCATTTTTATATTTTCATGCCGTTTTTTTGTTGACAATATCCGATAGCCGTATATAATTATCGTATTGTCACTTTTTACAAGAGGAGATTACGATGGGCCAACACGAGCAGCGTCTGCGAGCAAGGATGGATGCCATCAAAGGCGAGATCGCCGCGCTGGGGGAGATGCGTCCCGGGGTGCTGACCAAGCAG
>JBDREB010000411.1:0-3546 GCA_043820325.1 Planctomycetota bacterium
TTATCTTTCCACCATCCCGAGACCGGAATGCGGATGATTTACACTCTTGCCTGATGTGAAAATGCGCCAACCCATTTTCCGCCCGGATCAGGAAATCTGCAATTGGACCCAAAACAAGCGTCGTCCCGGGCTGGATCTTCATCGACTCCGTCCACAAGCCGGCCACGCGAGGGCACGGCATGCCGTGCCCCTACAACGGAAAAGAATGCCACGGTGGTACCGGCGCGCCCTCTTTTGCCCCCTTTATTGTGGGGCGGTGTACTAAGTCAATAAGCATATTGTTTTAACAGCGATTTGACGAATATCGGTAATCGCCAGACGCAAGTCCGCGTTCTCCGTTTAAGGTAGGCGCGGGCTTCAGCCCGCGTGCCTTGGGATCCACGGACGCAAGCTGAAGTTGCCTTGAACCCCGAGTTGCTTTGAATCCCGAGCAGCAGGTTGTCTCGGGACTCGGCCTCGGGGGTTGCGGCTACCCAAGGCAAGAGCGCCCAATGGTCTTATCGCACCATCCCAATTCACCCGGCGTTTTTCCCTTGGCTTTTATGGTTCACCATGCTATAATATATCCCGGTACATGGAAAGATTCGGTCATCCGAGCAGGGAAGGTGCCCCATGAAAACCGCCCTTCGCGAAACCCGACGCCGTCCGGTCGGTAAGATCGTCAGCGCGGCGGGCATCCGGCGGTGCGTCAACTGCCTGCTCGAAAACGCACCCGCCGGTTCCCAAATCATCCTTTTCGGGTCCTATGCCTTGGGCAAACCGAAGCCGGGCAGTGACCTTGACTTCATGGTCATCGAACCGGAAGTGACCGATCGCCTGGGCGAGATGGTGCGTTTGCGCACCGCCCTGGACACGGTCATCGCCCCGCTCCTGGTCGCCGCCGATGTAGTGGTGGCCAGCCGCAGACGGTTCGAGGAATGGCGCGACACACCCAATACCATCTACCGTGAAGCCGCCCGCAAAGGCCGGGTGTATGACGCAATCGGATAAACAGGCGCTCTTTATCCTGGGGAAAGCCAGGGATGACGCCTTTATGTTGGCGGTCCTCATCCGCAACAAGAAAACGCCTCCGTGGGGGATCGGTTTCCATGCCCAGCAGGCGGTGGAAAAAGCGATCAAAGCGGTATTAACGGCCCGGGATATCTCCTACCCGTATAAACACGATCTAAATCTACTGGTCAACATTCTCAAAACCAATGGCATAAGCGTACCCGGCGTTGAACAAGAGATCGTCAAGCTCACCCCTTTCGGGACGGCCCTCCGTTATGACGAACCGGAAGGAGATGCGATCGCCCTTGATGGGAACCGGACCTGCCGTACGGTCACAAGGGTGATCGCCTGGGCTGAGAAACTGATCCCACCCTTAAAACCCACGCCCCCGGCCGACGGCCAAATCCGGGAAACCGCAGCCAAGTATCGCATTAAGCGGAAAAAGTCAACGCGGCATCCGCGCTGAACGTTCTTGATCCGGACCTTGATTAAATATTCCTGGAAAGTCTTGTATTGCAATTGCCCCACTGACCGGGCCATCTCGTCGGTAAGTGGGTTTGACTTCGGCACCTGGGAACAGTTCCAGTACGGAATTGATCAGGGCCGTCCCTTGCCTGCCTCGGCATTCAGGGCTACAAGGGGGGCGAGGGCGGTATTCAGGAGGTTTTCCAACTCGGCATTCAAGGCCGGGTCGCCGGCTCCGGCGCTGATCACATCCTCCAAGTCAAGGTTATCGAAGAAACTGAAGTAGCGGACCTGACTGTCTTCACCCCAGACGGTCGGTCGGATAATGAACCAGAACCACCAACCCGGGGCATCGGATGGGGGCGGTCTCTCCGCCAGATCCATGCCAAGGACTATGTTGATACGGCCGTATTCGGCTGCGAACACATCTTTTTCGATAACCGTTCTTAAGCCTTCGGCCTTATCTTTCAACCGCGGGAACTTCTCAGCCAAGGCGATCAGGCCTTCCTTCATGGTCTGATGGACCTGTGCGATCAACGCATCTCTCCGCTGGATCAATCCGGGTGCCAATGCCAGACCTGATTCAACATGTTGGAGGACCGGGGTCGGCGGTGCACATAAGGCCGTGATCCAGTCCTGAGGGACAGCACCCCCCGCCGTCCGATTCAAATACAATGATCTTGCCCGATACGCAAGGTTATCCGGGCCGGTAACGATGACATCCCTATGCCTGCTGTGATAGGTCTTAGCGGGCTCATCTATGAACTGCTCATCCGAGCGATAGACCACCCACAGGTGCGCAACATCTGTCAGGGCCCTGGACAGCGCCTGCCGGTCGATGACGGGGGCCGACAGTATCGCCATGAGCTCGGTCCGACGCCTGGCGGATTCATTGGCCGATTTGAGTCCAGCGGGCAATTCGGGGTCCCCGGCCGTCTCCGACTGACCTGTCTGTGGTGTGATCACTCCCGACGCCAGGGTGACCGGCATCTCCGGGAACTGGGGCATGATCTCCGCGACCAGTTTGATAAAGTAGGGATTGCCTATCCGGATATGACCTTCCCTATCGATATAGGCCTGAATCTTCAGTCTGGATAAATAATCCTTGGCCTCGGCGTCTTTCCCCAAACGCCGGTTGTATTCGCCAAGCGTGAACATGTAATCCCAAAAGGGACAAAACTCTTCATCGAAATCCAGTTCATTGCCATCCCGGGGTATGCCTTGGGTTCGGACGAACCAGGCCATGTATTCCGTCTCGGCTATCGCAACGGCTTTTTTCACATAGACGAGGCTGGCATCCTTGTCTGCCCGGGTCATATAGGCCATCAACCGGTAAAACCTGCACCAAAAATCACTGTATTTCTTCCTTTGGGAATAGACCTGCTCCAGCCACTTCAACTTGTCCAAATGGGTTTGGGGGGGATGCGCCGGATCATAATTCGCCGCGAGCCATTCCTTCAACGCGGGCTGATCCCCGGGAGCGATATCCCAATCGTCCGGGAAGGCACCGTATCCGCTCTTTTGCGACAAAGCGATCCAAAATTCTTCCGTGAGGGGCCAGAAAACGAGGTCAAACCTAGAATCCCTTTCATAAATATAACTCCCGAAACTATATATAAAACGGATCGCTACCATCTCATCACTGAATGGGTCCTGGATCTCCTTTTCTCCATAGCTGTCTGCATGAGTAGCCGCGCAGGCGATCAACATTAACAAACCCACTTGTTTTATCGCCTGCATGGAACTCCCTTCTCGCTTTGTATCCGGCAGATCACTATTGTTGCCAGAGAACCATGTCCAAGGCCACAAATTGCGGGATGCACTATTCATTCTCCGGCACCCTCGGTCCGACCGTGGCTGGTTCAGGCATGAATTCAAGAACAAATTGATCGGAGGTCATTACCGATTCCATTGTCTTGACATTATAGAATGAAATGTCGAACATTATCCATCCCGCGCGCCAGTGGCAAGTGCAACAAAATTGCCTGCAAAATGGAGCTGGCAAAGGTCGTTTAAAATGGTATACTCTTCGTGGACACACAGTACGAGGAGCGCAGAATGGACTATGGACATCTTTCGGGTGACGAGCGG
>JBDREB010000412.1:0-9718 GCA_043820325.1 Planctomycetota bacterium
GTAACCCGCCCGTTATTGCCGTGTCGCGATTAGACGGGAGGGCGGGTTTCAAACCCGCCCCTACATGGTTGACATCCGGATGTTCCCCGTACAATCACCTGTGGGTCGAAAAAAGTGCCAAACCTTTTTCCGAAAAACATGGCCGGTTACGGATAGGGATCAGGAAATCTGAAATGACCGCGCCCGTGACGAAATAGTTCCGCACGCCCAGCTCGTGCAGGCGGGCCATGAACGCGAGTCCGCCGGGGACCAGGAACTTTTCCGGGTGGCGCCACGCCTCGGCCGTGTTGCGGTCACGGCAGGCGCCGTTCAATATCTTTTCATAGAACCGGAAGAGGCGCGGGGTCCGGCCACGGATGAAATCGCCGAGCGCCGCCGGTTCGGATATGTCGTCGAACCGCTCGCCCCCCTCCCATATCCGCCGGATGATCAGGGCGTTGTTGGCGCGCACCGTATTGGTGAGTTCCAGCCCGGGAATGGCCGGGACGCGGCCCAGCTCGATCGCGCGCCGGATGCCGAATTCCATCTGGGTCAGGGCCGACAGGCCGGCCGATTCGACGCAGAACCGGTCGGTCTCGGGCAGGGGCTCGCGGCCGACGCGCCCGATGAGCAGGCGCAGGTTGGCCTCCGAGTCGAAATCCTCCTCAAGACCGCAAGTCATGGCCCAGTGGATCGACAGGCTCATCACCGGCGGCCAGTCGCGGATCAGGGAATAGGTGCCGTCGATGTCGTGGACCGCGTGGGTGATCTCACGCCGCCCGGCGCGGTTGACGATGGTGAAGCGGGCGGTGTCCGTCAGGGTGGTGTCGTCGAGGAGGGCCATGGGGTTCCTTGGGACAAAGTCGGAAAGTCGGGAAGTCGAAAAGTCGGGAAGCCTGAAACGGATAAAGCCCGATCATGCCGGCCCTGCCGGCGACCATGACCTTCCGACCCTTCCGACTTTCCGACCATTCCGATCATTCCTTGTCTTACAAGAGGCTGACCGGATCCACATCCACCGTGACCCGCACGGCCCCCTTGACGGCCCAGAGGTCATGGCGCCGGAAGAGGCCTTCGGACGGTATGCGGCCGGGAACCTTGAGGATGATATGCCACCGGTAGCGTTTGTTGATGAAAAAGAGCGGCGCCTCGGCCGGACCGAGGATCTGCACGGGCGTGGCGAAGCGTTCCTGCCTGAGGGCGTCGCGCAGCCACACGGCATGCGTGCGCGCGGCCTCCGCCTCCGGCCCTGCGATAACGATCCGCACCAGGCTGCCGAACGGCGGGTAGTTGAGCTCCTCACGCTGGTGTGACTCGAACCGGTAGAACCCCTCCGGGTCGTTGTCGATCGCGCACCGGATGGCGGGATGGGCCGGGTCAAAGACCTCGAGAAAGACATGCCCTTCCTTGTCCCCCCGGCCCGCCCGGCCGGCGACCTGGGAGATCATCTGGAAGGTGCGCTCACCGGAACGGAAATCGGGCAGGTGCAGGATGTTCTCGATGCCCACGATACCCACGGTGGTCACATTGGGGAAATCGAGCCCCTTGGCCACGATCTGGGTGCCCACCAGCACCTGGATCTCGTTGCGCGCGAACCGGGCGAGGACATCGTGGTAGATCCCGCGGGAGGTCATCGAATCGGAATCGACGCGCTGGATCACCGCCCCGGGCAGGAGCGCCGCCAGCTCGACCTCGAGTTTCTGGGTGCCCGTGCCCGTCCGTTCCAGGCCGTTGCACTTGCACGCCGGGCAGGTGCTGAACGCCGGGGTGGCATAGCCGCAGTAATGGCACAGGTACCGCTCGTTGCGCCGGTGGTAGGCCAGGGTGATGTCGCAATTTTTGCATTTCACGGCACGGCCGCAGAGCGGGCAGAAGACGAACCGGGCGAAGCCGCGCTGGTTGAGGAAGATGATCGACTGCTCTCCGCGCGCGCGGGTCGCCTCGATCCGCTGGCGCAGCGGCAGGGAAACGGATTGACGGGACCGGTGCTCGCGGTGCTCCGCGGCCATGTCCACCACATGCATCACCGGCATCCGCCGGCCGCTCACGCGGTGCGTGAGGACCGCCTGCTTGTAGCGGCCCCTTTCCGCGTTGCGCAGGGATTCCATCGCCGGCGTGGCCGAACCGAGGATGACCGGGATCCCGTACTGGTGCCCCATGTAGACCGCCAGGTCGCGGGCATGGTAACGCGGCGCGCTCTCTTGCTTGAACGAATGCTCATGTTCCTCGTCCACGATGATGATGCCCAGGTCGGGCACGGGGGCGAATAGGGCCGACCGGGGACCGATCACGACATCGAACGCCCCCTCCCGCACGGCCTGCCACACGGCGGCCCGCTCGCCCTCAGAAAGCCGGCTGTGGATGAGCGCCAGGCGCGGGAAATACCGGCCGAACCGCACGCTCATCTGGGGGGTCAGCATGATCTCAGGCACCAGCAGGATGGCCCGCCGGCCCCGGGCGATAACCTCGCGGATGGCCCGGATGTAGAGCTCCGTCTTGCCCGATCCGGTCACCCCCTTCACCAGGACGACCCCGAAACCACCCGCGGCGATGAGACCGGAAATGGTACCAAGCGCCGCGGTCTGTTCGCCTGTCAGGTCGGTCACCGGTTCGTTCAAAAGTTCAACCGGCGCGTCCGATACAGGCAGGATGGGGGTGCGGGCCAGGAGACCTCGTTTTTCCATGGTCTTTAACAGGGCGGCGGAACAGCCGGTCACCTCCATTATGCGCACGGCCGGAACGACCCCTGCCTGGGCGGACAAGAAAGTCAGCACCGCGGCCTGGCCGCGGGCGCGCCCGGCGGCGCCTGGATCCGCTGTCAACGCCCGATAAGCGGCCGGAAGCCGGGCCACGGTCCGGCGGCGAACGCCGGGAGGGACCAGTCCGGCCAGGACTTCACCGAGAGGGCATTCATAATAGGCTGATATCCATCGACATATATCTATAAAAGCCGGTGATATCAGCGGTTCTTCAGCCACCAGGGAGAGGATCGCCTTCATGCCCGGGACCGGCCCCTCCGCCGGTCCGATGCAGAACCCCTGCTTGACCCGGTTGCCCCGGCCGAACGGTACTTCCACCAGGACCCCCGGACGGACCCGGCCGGCAAGCTCCGGCGGCACCTCGTAGGTGTAGGTGCTGAAGACACCGATATCCAGGGCAATGGACGCCAAAACCTGATCCATGGGAGTCTTCCCATCCATTCCCGCGCCCCGGAAAAGTCGATACCGGACAGTCCGGGATCCGTTCAAAAGAGCGCCGACATGCTATTATAGGCCCGCGGCGATAAAATCAAACAAATTTTACACCGCATAATGCTTGACTTTAGCCGCCTCCATGGTAAAATCAACTTTTGTGTTTTATTGTAATTTTTTAAGACCCATGAAGGCATGAGTGACGAACAAAAACACTCCATAATCCTTGAGGGATGCGACCCCAACAACATTGAAGCCATCACCACGGCGATGGCGGTTGTTTTTCCCATCCGCAAGGAAATGGCCCTCCAGCTCACCATATCAACGCCCATTGTTATCCTCGACGACCTGAACAAGGCCGAGGCCAATGCGGTGATGGCGGTGCTGAATGAAGCGATCGCGGCCGGTGCCGAGATCAAGGTGCTGAAATCGGATAGCGTCACGGCCCGCATGACCAAGGTCAAATGGCCCGAAAAGCCCAAGATCAACAAGATGGATATCGCCGACCTGGTCAAGATGGTCGGCGAGCAACTGATCAGCAAGCACGCCTGCCCCTATTGCGGCGGCGAACTCCTGGTGAACATCGATGAATACGGGGAGAATATTTCCGTGGAGGCCGCCTGTCTCGGTGCGCCGCCGCCCATCCCGGGCCGGGCCCCGGCGCAGCCGCCCCCGCCCCAGCCGCCCCTGAGCGATGACTTCATCCTCTCCAATGACGATCTCATTGCCGAGATCGAAGAGCCGCACATCCCCCGCACGGAAGAGATCACGAACATGCTCGACAATCTGCTCGGCAACGGGGTGGGCGGAATCGACAGCTGGGGCGGCACCGCTGCGCTCGAAGCGGCACCCCAGCCACCGCTCCCCGCACCGCCGGCGCCGATGGGAGCCCCCCTCGCGCCCCTCCGCCAGGACACGGTGGGGAACGACCAGGTGTTCAATGTCTTCCTGCCCAAGTTGACCACCGACGACAAAAAAGAGAAAGCCGTCCCGCTCATCGTGATGTATGCCGGCATCAGCACCGACGAAGCACGCAAACTGACCTCCCGGATCGTCATCCCGCTCGTCAGGGGCGTGGGCAAGGAAAAGGCCGAGGAGATCAAGGACAAGTTCATGGCCATCGGTATTTTACCCCGCATCCGGCAGCAGGTTTAAAACCGGAGCGCAAAGGAGGTCCGTTATGAAACAGAGCCTGATCGTGATCCTGTGTTGGGGCGTGGTGGTATTGGGGATGGCCCCCGAGGTCCAGGCGCTGGCCGTGGCATCCTCCGCATCCACCTGTACCGCGAATGACCCGGCCCCGGATGCCGTGGCCGCGGCCGCCGGGACGCTCGACGCCTGCGAAGTGAACCGGATCCTGGGTGACAAGGAGATCGCGGCCTACGCCGGCAATCCGGCCGTGATCCAGGGCGGCGGCGCTTATTCTTCCGGATCCAACCAATATTCCGGCATGTTCGGAAACATGGAGAACTTCGTGGTGGAATTGGTGGAGTTCTTCCTGTTCCTGGCCTTGGTCTCGTATGCGATCGGGTACGAAGAGTGGCTGCCCTGGGAAAAGAACAAGAACTGACACCGGCCTTGGAAGGCAGGGGAACGACGCCATGATCAAATACCGGTTCTTTTTTCTGGCCATTGCCTACATCGCGGTCATCCTCTGCTGTATAATGGTGACCTCGGCGCGCGGCTGTTACACCCACAACAAAACGGATGCGGCGATCGCCAATATGCCCCCCGCCAAATTCTATTTTTATGACAAGCATGTCACGGGCATCGACCGCTTGAAGCAGGGCGACCTGGTCCTGTTCCGCACCACCGGGGCGGGCAAGGAACTCCGGGTCCGGCGCCTCCTGGCCAAGCCCGGCGACCAGGTGGCCTTCCGGGACGGCGTCTTCCAGGTCAACGGCACACCCTACCAGCCGCCCCTCAACACCGGCGCATCGTCCACCCAACAAAAGGTCCTGGAGCCCGTCACGGTACCCAGCGGCATGCTCTTTATGATCCCCGATGATATCGCGGGCATTGACCTGACCGGCCGCGACTGCCTGGTGCCCCAATACCGGATCAAGGGCAAGTTCCTCAAATCCCTTTTCAAGGATGAATCCCTTTGAGGATAAATCTGAAGACCCTGTTCTACCTGGCGGGCATTGTCGGCGGACTGCTGGTTTTCGCCCTTCTTTTCAAGGTCACGCTGAAACGGTCCGCCTTCCTGAACAATTACCGGACGGGATACGATGCCTTCATGGCCGGTGATTTCAGAGGGGCGGTCGACAAGTTCGACCGTTGCCGCGCCGGTTACCCCGAGTACACGGGCATCAATTCCGTCCTAGCCGCGGCCTATTACTACGACGGCAACCTGACCCGGGCCGCGGAGCTCTTCCGCGCCGTGGCCGGCCCCGCTGGCACCCTCGGCCAGGCCCTCTGCCGTCTACGCGAGACCCAGGCCCAGGGACAGCTGAACCAGACCTTCATCAACAGCATGTACCAGGAGATCCGCGGCCTGAGCGACAAGGACCCCAATGTCATCGCCGCCGCCATGGCCGTGCGTGTCATGGGATCCGTCCCCGCGGATGAGATCACCCCCGACATCAACATCATCAACAGTTATGCTCTGGGCCAGAGCGCGATCCAGATCCTGCCCCTGGTCGCGGCCTACAACAGCCTGGGATGCCTCCACATGCTGGCCACCGACTTTGACCCGGCCGGCATCGCGTTCGACCATGCCCGCCGGTTCGCCATTCTGCCCGCGGACGGCAAGATCATCGCAAGCAACCTGACGGCGACCGGTGTGGCCGCCGTCAGCAAGACCCCGCCGGTCAATGAACCGGCCAAGATCGACGCCATCCTCAAGGAGATCGGCAGCCTCTCCCCCGCCAGTCAACGGAATGCCGTGCTCAACATCGCCCGCGCCATCACCAAGGTGGGCCGGCCGAAACGCGCCCTGGAGCTCCTGGAGACCCTCAAGCCGGAATCGCCCGAAGAGATCGTGGCGATCAACGCCCTGCGCATGAACGCCCTGCTGACGATCGCCCAGCGCGGCGAACGGTCGAGCCCCGCGGTCCTGGCCAAACTGACGATGTACATCGAGGAACTGATCGAAACGGCGGGCAGTGCGCCCGTGACCGACGATACGGCCGACCTGCGCGCCATGTTCCACTTCATCACCAACTATTATCACGCCGGCAAGGACACCCGCCGCCTGGCCGCCGCCACGGCCAAAGCCCTGGCGCTCTTCCCGGAGGATCCCGCCTTCCTCCGCACCATGGGCATCCTGAAGATCGAGCAGAACGATTTTCCCGCCGGCCTGACGCTCCTGCGGGAATCCCTCGCCCGCAACGGCGAGCAGGCCGACATTGCCGCCTTCCTGCGCGAGATCTTCACGGGGCTGACGGTGACGGACATGCAGCTCTCCACCTCCCCGCCCTTCAGCGTGGAACAGCCGCTCATCCGGCTGAAGTTGAAACAGGGGGCGGTCCCGGTCAAACCCGAGGTCCGGGAAATGAGCATGGGCGGTCTTCCGCTCCGGTATGTGGTCCAAGGGGATTACATTCTGGCCACGCCCCTCCAGCGGCTGCCGGACGGGTTCAAAGACTTCACCGTCAAACTGGTCGCCACCAATCCGGCCACGGGCCAGACCGGCACCTACACGGCGACCACCGCCCAGGACCTGATCCCGCCTGAGATAGCCATCACCGTGCCCGCCCGCGGGGGCGCGATGAAACTGTCCGAAGCCCGGGTCGAGATGGAGATCACCGACGGACAATCGGAGATCGATTTCTCTTCGCTCGACATCGTGATCATCAGCGGCGGGGCGGGGACCGATACCCGGGCCTATCGCTTCTATGCGGTCAAGTCCGGCATCTACCAGGCCGTCAAGGATATCCCGCGCAACACCCCCGTTTCCAACGGCCACATCAAGTTCCAGCCCAACATCCCCGTGCCGGGGGTCTATTCCATAACCATTACGGTGTATGACAAGGCCAAGAACCGCCAGGTCCTGGCCGACTGGCAATTCACCCTCACTCCCTGAGGACACAATCCATGCGGTGCAAACGCTGCGGCCATGACAATCCCCTAGCCTCCCAATACTGCCAGAAATGCGGGATCCCCTCCAACGCCTCCTTGAGCGATGTCTCCCAAGCGGCCGAGGAAGACCGGATCAACGCCGCCAAGAAGCGGAACGAACGCACCACGCTGATGCTGCTCATCCTGGTGGTGATATTGGTCCTGCCCCTGCTCTTTTTCGTATGGTTCCTGCCCGAGCCGCAGACCGCCACCGTGTTCGTGGCCCCGCCGTGCACCGCGGCCGAGATCCCCCGCCCGGCCTCGTTTGAAAAAATGTCATTCCACGCCAGCGAACTGGTGCTGCCCATTCCCGCGGCGCAGGTGGGTTCGGGCAGCTACATCGCCGTGCGTGCCGAGCCGGAAAGCCGCGCCATCCTGCGGCAGTTCTTCCTGCCCCCCACCGCCGACTGGGAGGCACGGTCGCCCCAGGTGCTCGGTGGGCTGGCCGATGCCAGCCGCGGGCTCACCACCAAGGAGAACTCGACCTGTGCCGTGCAGGCCCTGATGATGCTGGCCATGCTCGGCGAGGGCCAGTCCTCCGCCGCCGACCCGCACAAGGCGGTGGTCCGGGCCTCACTGGAAAAGTGGTTCGCCGGTACCGACCGGGGCCTGGAGATCACCGAAACCGCCGGTGTCGCGCTCATGACCCTGGCCTTCATGGAGAACAGCCTGCTCGACCCGTCCTTTAAATACGCCGCCGAAGTGCCCGGCCTGCTGGCCCGGCTCAACAGCTTCCAGGACAAGACGACCGGCTCCTGGCCGCGCCAACTGCGGGCCAAAGTCACCATGACACCCCCCGAGGCGCTGCTCCTGGCGGCGAATGTCCTGGCCGAGGCGTCCGCCGCCGGCCGGTATACTTGGACGGCCCCTGAACGCAAACTGACCCTGGAGGCCGTGACCAGGTGGCTGGAGGAGGAACGCCCGCAGAAGATATCGCCGGCCGGCGCCTGGCAGCGCGCCCTGGCGGTCTATGACATCCTGCTGATCAACGACGGCCGCATGGACGATGCCCTCCGCGCCGACATCAAGAGCCTCATGACCGTGATGCTGCCCACCGACCAGGGCCTGCCCTATTCGGTCCCCGGGGCCTATTACCTGCTGTTGGTCATGTTCCGCACCGATCACACGGAATTCATGCGCTTCCGTGACAACCTGATCGGCCGGTACGAACGGAATTTCATCGCCGCCACCAACCAATGGCCCGCGCTGCCGGATGATGCGTTCCTCAATATCAACCACCCCGCGGCCGGGACCGCCTGGATCGCCCGGACCTATGCCTTCCCCTACCTCTTCCCCAAATTCAGCAACTGACCGTCCCGCGGCCTTCCTTGAGGTCCGGGATATCGAGAAATCCTTCGGACCACGCAAGGCCGTCGGCGGCATCAGCCTGTGCATCGACCGGGGTGAGATCGTCGGGCTGCTGGGCCCCAACGGCGCGGGCAAAAGTACGACCTTCAAGATCACCATCGGCATCCTGGCCCCGGACAAGGGCGGCATCTACCTGGGGGGTGAAGAGATCACCGGCCTGCCCATGTACCTGCGGGCGCGCCGGGGTATCGGTTACCTTTCCCAGGAACCGGCTGTGTTCACGCGTCTGACCGTGCGCGACAACCTGCTGGCCATCCTGGAGACCATGCATCTGAGCCGCAGCGCGGCCCAGGCCTCCCTGGAACGGCACCTGCACGCCCTCAACATCGCCCACCTCGCCGATAATTATGCCGGCACCCTGTCGGGCGGCGAACGGCGACGGCTGGAGATCGCGCGGGCCCTCTTGCCCGAGCCCAGCGTGATATTCCTGGACGAACCCTTTTCAGGCGTCGACCCGATCTCCGTGGCCGAGATCCAGGATATCATCCGGAAGCTCTGCCGGCAGAACAACATCGGCTTCCTCATCACGGACCATAATGTCCGGGAAACCCTGTCGATCACCGACTGGGCCTACATCATCCAGAACGGCATGATCCTGCGCGATGGGACACCCGCCGAAATCGTGGCCGATCCGCTGGTCCGCAAAGCCTACCTCGGGGAGAATTTCCGCCTGGGATAAGTATTTCTCCGGAGATTGCGACCATGTTATTGCAGATACACCGGCCATCGGCTGACATCCTGGAAATGCGCCACAAAATCACGAAACGGTCATGGCAATTGGAGAAAAGATATTTTGCCACAAAGTCAAGACCGGTGATTGGGTTTGGATCGGAACCCTCCACCCTTTGTGCCTTGGTGACTTCGTGGCAGATACTCTTGATCCGGATCAAAGCCGTACACCGGATGCCGTAGACCGTTTCGCCTATCGCAACCGTATACCGCTCTTTGGTTGCGGCCGCAGGCCGCGCTAAGGACTAAGTACACCGCCCCATAATTAAGGGGCCAGATCTCAATCATCATAATGACCCGATTCCGGAACGCTGGTTCAAGCCGGATCTTGTTTGGTAGGGGCACGGCATGCCGTGCCCAACCCAATTGGACCCAAAACAAGCGTCGTC
>JBDREB010000413.1:0-3325 GCA_043820325.1 Planctomycetota bacterium
GTGATCCCCTCCGTTGTATCCGGCGTGTATGCTCCCGGTCCAGACATGGCATTGGCCTCCGCTTGATGACGCAATGCCCCCTATTATCGCCGGATCGAATGGAAAGTCAAGCATAATACTCTGTATTGTTGCTACAGTCTCTAATTGTACAATTGTTAAAATATGATATGTATATGCGGCAGGTCAAGAATTGCGGGTACATTGGAACAGGGGATGAACCATGGCGTTGAACCGCGTACCGATGTCGGAAACAATGTACCGGGCTTCGCGTTGCTGTAGGATACTTGGCAACCCGACGGCTTACCTTATACTGCGCACCATCGGCAGGAACCGTACAACGCCGGGCGCCTTGAGCGCCGCCCTTCGCATCCACATCACGACCGTTTCCGTGACGCTTCGGCATCTCCGCCAGATCGACCTGGTCCGGTATGAAGCCCGCGGCGTGACCAAGGAATACTGGGTCAAGGACTCCAAGACCCTGGATATCCTTGATGCGATCGAGACTTGGGTGGAGAACCTCCGCGTCAAGCAGGCCTGATCACGCCCTTGCTTACAGATTCGCCTCGAAGAACGCCGCGGTGGCGTTGGTGTCGACCTGGTGAGCCAGTTTGCCGAATGATGTGCTGACGCGGGCCGGTACTCCCGCGGCCTTGTAGGCCCTGAGCGCGTCCGCGTGGACCGACTGGACGGTGAGGTGGGTGAAGGTGGAATCCAAGGTGCCCTGGCCGAGGAGGAGGGGGCGGGGTGCGATGAGCCCCATGAGCTCACCCACATCATAGGCGGGCCAGAGGCGCGGGACCACCTGCATGCCGCAGCCGCCGTCCTGGGCGTAGTCGCGGTAGCGGCAGATGCCGCACCACACGGCCACGGCTTTGTAGAGGGTGTCGTAGGCGCCCAGGAGATAGGTCATGGTGCCGCCGCCTGAAAGGCCGGTGATGCCGGGGCCGGACATCCCCTTGACCTCGGGCAGGCGCATGACGAACTTCGTCATCCGGCGGATGTCGTTCATGTGGAGCATGGGCAGGGTCGCGCCCTGGGCCATGGCAAGCATGGCGGCCGCATCGCAGGGGTCGTCCGTGCCCTGGTGGTCATTGCGGTCGGAGAATGCGCGTTCACAGCAGACGGAGGTCACAAAGCCGCGGCGGGCGAGTTCGATGCCGTGGTCGCCGGTGTAGGGCAGGCGCGGGTCGGGCCCCCACGGGGGTGCGCCGACGGGGACGCCGGCTATTTCGCGCCACTGGTTCCCGCCGTGGCCGTGGGCGACGGTGATGTATTTGCCGTTGCGTTTGGCCTTGGCCGGGATCATGACATAGAAGGGGACGACGCTCGCGCCCTCGGAGGGCATGTGGTAGAGGCGGCGCTCGATGCCGTCCGCGGTGGTCTCGCGGGAGACGAGTTTGACCGGACCCTTGGTCTCGGCCGGCACCGGGCCCAGGCATGCCTGGAAATAGCCCCGGCCTTTTGTCTGCCAGGCTTTGAGCTGGGCCGGGGTCTTGCCGCGGAAGGGGGTTTGGGTCTTCCGTTCCAGCGCCCACCGCCGGAGCTGGGTCTCGGTGGCCACGGGGGTACCGGTCTGCAAGGGGGCGCCGGCGGGGTTCAGCAGTCTGGTCTTGTCGCCGGGTTTCAAGACCACGCGGGCCGCGCAGCCGTCGCGGTCGAGTTTCACGAGGATCGTGTTGGTCCCTTTTTTCAGGCGGAGGGGAACGCGCTCCATGTCGAGGATGATGTGGTGGTAGGAGTGCTCGTCAAAGAGCCAAGTGCCGTTCACCCACAGCCGGCAGCCGTCCCAGCCCGAGAAGTGGAGCATGGCCGTGGTGTCGCGGTCGGATTCGATAAGCGCGAGGGCGTAGTAACACTTGCGCCAGGGGTCGGGGTGGAGGTCGCCCATGGCCTTGTCGAGCGCCGCGTAGCGGGTGCGCAGGTCAAGGAGGGAGAACTTGGGACCGTAGAGGAGGGAGACAGGCAGCCATTCGACCGAGGCGCCTCCGGCCGGTATGGGTACGCCGTGGATGGATGCTTCACCGCCCCAGGACTTCAGCAGGTCGGCGGTCCAGGCATCGGCGGGCTTGGATTGGAACAGGTGGGGGTTGGGGTTCCACTGCAGGCCGGAGTCGAAGAACCCGCAGATGAACCAGTTGTAGATCCAGCCTTCGGCGCCGTCCCAGGTCACGAGTTTCTGCTTGAGCATGGTCTGCCCCTTATGTTTGGATCCCGGCCAACAGCCGCCCATTATACCCACGATCTCACAAATGCAAGCAGTTATGGCAGGGCCGCGGAAAAAACCGGAAAATCCTTGTAAACGGACATGGCACCGGGCATAATAAGAGACGGTCATGGCTGTGATGGATGGCGATCATGGAATACCTGCGTTTCACGGACAAGGAACTGGCCGCCCTCAATCCCAAAGGGCTGGGCAAACTCCTTCTTGTGCGCAAGGAGACGATCTTCCACAAGAACATCATGCGCCAGGCCACGGCCGACCGGCCGGCGGCGGAGGCGCTCTTTGGGGAGTTGGGCGTCTCCTGGCCCGATTACCTGCGGTTCGTCACCAACCGGCTGCGGCGGGTGCTCAAGGCGCCGCGGGTGATCGCCAACCTTTACGACGCCGGCCAACTCGTGTTATTCCAGACCGGCGACACGCTGGCCCTGCTCGAGGGGTGCCCCGTGCCGTTCATGGCGGTCCTGGATTTCGACCGGACGATCACCAATCGCAGTTTCCTGCCCCAGCTGAAAGCCGTGGTCGAACGC
Source organism: Planctomycetota bacterium (assembly GCA_043820325.1). Taxonomy (GTDB): domain Bacteria; phylum Planctomycetota; class JBDREB01; order JBDREB01; family JBDREB01; genus JBDREB01. The sequence continues at coordinate 2,749 of JBDREB010000413.1, forward strand.
CACACCGGCACCGGCCAGTTCTGGGTCTGCAGTGCCCACGGCCGGGAGGATGTGATCGGGCAGTTCCTGGCCAAACACAAGATCCCCATCCGCCAGACCCGCATCCGGGCGACCGGGAGCGTGGAGGCGAAAGTCCGACAGATGTTTACCCTGGCCCGGTCGAGCTCGCGGCCGCTTATGCTCTATTTCGACGACGAGGAGCCGATGTGCAAACGGGCACTCCTCATGGGCTACCACGCCTACCTCGTTCGCCGCGAAGGCACCCAGCCACTCAAGGCCGTAGGATTCGATCCGGTGATCATTAAATGCAGATTTCCTGATCCCGGCGGAAAATGCTTTGGCACTTTTTGGCGTCAGCCAGGCGCGTGAATCAACCATAGGCCGGTTTGGGTGGTTAGTGCCCGTAAATAAATAACCTCAGATTTCGCGTGCGGTGCAGAGTGATGGTTTGACAAACAGGTCAGGCACTGCCGCATCATTAAAGAGGTATAGCTGCCATGGTTGGCCCCGCCACCAAACCCCGCACGCCCGGAAGGGACATGATCTTCCGTCCGCATCCGGCGTTGCTCGTCGACGC
>JBDREB010000414.1:0-5552 GCA_043820325.1 Planctomycetota bacterium
GCCGCTCGTCACCCGAAAGATGTCCATAGTCCATTCTGCGCTCCTCGTACTGTGTGTCCACGAAGAGTATACCATTTTAAACGACCTTTGCCAGCTCCATTTTGCAGGCAATTTTGTTGCACTTGCCACTGGCGCGCGGGCCCCAACCTTCCACAACTTTGTGACTTCGTGACTTTGTGGCAATATCTCTTCTCCGCACCTTTACCCCCTTTGTGACCTTTGTGGCACCGGGAAGCGGAGTCGCAGGTTGCAGATCGCAAGTCGCATGTCCGGATCTGGATCCTGACCTGTGACCCGAGACATGTGACCTGTGACTCATGTGTATTCCTCAGTGGTTCTCTGTGGCCTCTGTGGCTAATCCTCCGCCGGGAACCGATTGGCCCCTTCAGGCGCCTGCCAGACATGGGGACTCTCCGGCCGCACCGCGCGGCCCCATGCGGCGATGGGAGGAATGTCGCGCATGACTGCGGCGATCGACCGTTCCATGCGGTCGGCGTTCCAGCCCTCGCGCACACGGGCCATGAGCCGGTCGCGGATCCCCTGACAGCCGGGATCGGCGGCCCGGTCGTTCCATTCGCCCGGATCCTCGACCAGGTTGAAAAGCTGGGGCTCGGCATGCTTGTGGTAATGGTTGAGCTTCCACGGGCCGGAACGGATCATCCGGCCGGGCGGGTCGCCATGCAGACTGTGGATCTCGCTCACGGTCTCATCCGGCCAGTCCGCGACACCCTGCCCATCGAGGAACCCCCGCAGGCTCCGGCCGCGGGCGGCCGGCAGGGCGGCCGCCCCGGCCAGATCGATGAAGGTCGGACCGAGGTCCATGAGGTTCGCCACGGCGGACACCGTTCCGCGCGCCGTCACGCCGGGACCGGCCGCGATAAGCGGCACGCCGGCCGACCCTTCGTAGAAGATGCTCTTCCACCACAACCCATGCTCGCCGGCCATGTCGCCGTGGTCGGAGGTGTAGATCACCAGCGTATCCCTGTCATGGCCCGACCGCGCCAGCCCGTCGAGCACCGTGGCGATGTTACGGTCCAAGAGTTCGATCATGCCGTAGTACCCGGCCCGCGCCGTGCGGATCTCCTCCGGGGTGAGGTCGGTGAGCCCCCGGTGCTCCCGCCATTGCCGGATGAAGGGATGGACCGTGTCGAAGTACCCCTCGGGGATCGCCGGCATCGTCACCCGTTCATGGTAATACCCGAAGAGATCGGGCGGGCAGATGAACGGGCAGTGCGGCTGCCAGAACCCCGCCACCAGGCAGAACGGCTGGTCGTGGGGCCGGTTGAGGTATTCGGCGGCCGCGCCGGCCACCTGGCGGTCGTATTCCTGGTAGGCGGTGTACCCGGGTCCGGCCACGGTCACGGCCGGCCGGGTCTGGCCGACGGCGGTCTTGGCGATGGACCCGAGGTCAATGCCCGGGGTCCCGGGGAACGCGGACGACACATCCCCCACCAGCCGTTCGGCAAATCCGTGGAACTGGTCGTGGCCGTAGAAATGCATCCGCCCGGCCAGCGCCGTCCGATACCCGGCCGCGCCGAGGGCGTGGGCGAACGAGGGGATATTGGAATCGAGAATGCACGAGTTGGTCCACACCTGCTGGTCGGTGGGAAAGCGCGAGGTAAGGAAGCTCATCCGCGCTGGCACGCACAGGGGCGACGGCGTGTACGCGGCCGTAAAACGGGCACCCCGAGCGGCCAGCGCATCGATGGCGGGCGTGCGCGCCACCCCATCGCCGGCGCATCCCATGTAGCGGGCATTGTGCTGGTCCGACATGATAACAAGGATGTTGGGCCTGTTTGGACTGGAATCCTGGCTTGATGATCGTACGGTGGGCATCATGGTGTCCTTGCAAGAGAGAAGGCCCTCATTATACCCCCTTCCCGGGGCGTGCAAGGAAAATCTCCGACCTGTTCGGGATGGCGTATAGGTGATCCATGTGCTATATCGCACCCAAACGAACAATTTTTTGATTACCCTTTGCATCACATCCACCGGGAGTTATCATTATCAACAAGTATTCAACAGTACCGGGACCGCCGCCCCCCATGGCCGGCGTGATCCCAGCGCAGCACGGGTTTGCAAGGAGGGACATATGCTTCGGACCATGTTAGCCATCGCCGTCGTTTGCACCATCGCCAGCGGTCTTGCGGCCGAGAACTGGCCGGGGTTCGAAAAGGACAATCTGCACCAGAACGCTTCCGGCGTGGATATCAACCCCGCCAACCTGACCTTCAATTGGGTGGCTGATTTCAGCAACCCGGTGGATGCAGGCACCTCCCGACGCCGACGGCGATGGCCTGCCGGACAGCTGGGAGTGGCTGTATTTCACCGACTATGACGAGGTCGCAGGCGGCGACCCGGACCTCGACGGCTTTACCAACCGCCAGGAATACAATGCCAACACCGATCCCACCGACCCGCTTGACCCGGCGCCGGTCCCCGGCAACCTGTAGTTCGCCGCGACTTCCTACTCGGTCAACGAAGGCACGGCCAGTGTAACCATCACGGTCACCCGCACGGGCGGCATGTCGGGCCCGGTGGGCGTGTCGTACGCCACCAGCGACGGCACGGCCACGGCCGGCACGGACTACACCACGGCTTCCAGCACTCTGATTTGGGCCAACGCCGTTGCCACGCCCCAGACCTTCAACATCCTCATCACCAATGACACGGAAGTCGAGGCCAACGAAACCGTGACCATCACCCTGTCGACCGCAACCGGCGGGGCTACCATCACCGGCACCAACCCTGTCACACTGACCATTGTCGACAACGACGGCACCACGTCAACCAAGGGCAAGGATTCGGGCGGCTGTCTGCCAGGCACGGGCACAAGCCTCCTGCCGCTTCTGGCCGCCGCGGTCATGTTCCTCCGCAGACGCAGGACATAAGCGCCGCAGTTCATTCCCCAAACATAAAAGCGCCCCGGGCATATGCCGGGGCGCTTTTATTTTGGCTGTAGAAAGGTGTGGTTACATCTCGGAGGCGAGGCCGGCACAGCCGAACTCGGTGACGAGCATGGCCACATGGTCGGCGATCCGGTTCTCGATGAGGGCCATGACTTCCACCAGGCCGCTTTCGGGCGTGGGCGCGACGCGCAGGACGGCGATGTCGATGATGCCGAAGTAGCCGCGGGGGTCGATGACCTTCTTGGGATCTTCGACCTTGCCCTTGGCGATCATCTGGATCTCGCCCGAGAAGGCCTTGGCGATGCGCCCCAATGTCTCGGGGTACTTCTGGACCATGGCGGGATTGGACGAGAGGTACTTGCGCATGGTGGCGGTGATGGAGAGGCGCAGGTCGGTGTCGATGTTCACTTTGCGCAGGCCGAAGGCGATGCCTTCCTTGATCTTGGGCATGGGCACGCCGGCCGAGTCCTTGAGCGCGCCGCCGTAGCTGTTGATCTCCTTCACCAGGTCCTGGGGCACGGTGGAGGAGCCGTGGCCGACGAGGAAGTGCTTGTCGGTCTGGCCGGCCTTTTTCATGGCATCATACGACGCCTTGACGATCTCGGTCTTCACGGCGCCGATGTTCTTGCCCTTGTTCGCGCCGTGGGCCGTGCCGTAGGCGACGGCGAGGGCCTCGGCATCGGTCTTCTGGAAGAACTCGACCACGCGGGAGGGGTCGGCGTAGGTGGTCTTTTCATGCGCCACATCCTCTTCCACGCCTTCGAGCTTGCCGTACTCGCCCTCGACGCTCACGCCCTTCGGCCGGGCGTAGGTGACGATGGACTTGGTCACACGGCAATTGTCCTCGAAATCGAGCTTGGAGGCGTCGATCATCACCGAGGAGAACCCGCTGTCGGTGCAGACTTGGGCCTGCTTTTCATCGCCGTGGTCGAGGTGCAGACAGATGGGGAGGTTGTGGCCGGTATTCTGCATGGCGAGTTTCAGCATGGCCGCGATCTTGTCCGGGCCGCCCTGGAACTCGTTGGCGCCCTTGGAGGCCTGGATGATCGCCGGGGCGTTGGCCTTCTTGAGGCCCTTCAGCACGCCCACGGCCTGCGAATAGAAATTGATGTTGAAGGCGCCGATGCCCGCTGGCTTGCCGGCCTTGGACCGTTTTTCGGCCGCGCCGCATACCACGCTCAAGTTGACGAACTTGGGGGCCGCCGCTGGTTTCATCGCCATGTTCTGCTCCATTTAAACATACGCCGCGGAGTCACGCGCATCCGCGCTGGGTTTATAGATAAGAGGGGCTAATTATAGCAATCCAAGGCGGATTGCAAGGAAATTCCGCGCCGACCGGATGGCCGTCAATCCCGCCACGGCATGACGGCGCGGAGCGTTGTAAGCAGTTCCCGCCCTTCGGCGACATCTTTGGCCTTGACCATGATGACGATGTTGCGTTTACGGGGCCAGTCGCCGGCCAGCAACCGCTTGTATTCCCTGGTGCCCGGTGCGAACCCCACAGTGGGAAAGAGCACCAGATGTTTGGGCGCCCGGTCGCAGATGGCGAAATAATCCTGGACCTTGCAGTCGATGTCCAGGCCATGCAGGCCGGGGACCTTGAAGAAATCTTCGATCACATCGGCCGTGAGGCCGTAGTAATGCATGCGCCCGCCGCCCACCGCGGCGAAAAACCGCGCGGCGCGCGGCAGGACATGCTCGCGGTACTGCTGGGGGCTGATGAGCTGCATGGTGCAGTTGCTGATGCGGGCGGTCCCCTTCCACAGGCAGAGCCAGTCGAAGAACCATTCCCGGTCGTCGCTGATCATGGCCTTCAGGTGGCGCGTGAGGTCGATCATGTAATCGGTCACCCGGTCGAGCAGAAGGTCCAGTTCGGCGGGGCTGTCGTAGAAATCGAGCAGGATGTCGTTGCCGCGGATGAGGTGGGCCGAGTTGAACGCGCTCTGGATGTCCGGGTGCTGGATATGCACGCCCGCGGGCAGGTGCTGTTTCCAGATCCGGGTCCATTCGGCCGTTTTCCCGAACCAGGCGGCATCGAGCGCGGGCCGGGGCAGGCGGTGGACATCGGCGGCCGCGGTCATCACCGGGCCGGCCGCGGCCGGCAGGCTGTCGGGCGGAAAATGGAACGCGCACCCGAAAGCGGCGGCGACCTGGGCCGTGCCGAAGGAGACGCGGACCGTGGGTACGCAGTCATCCTCCACGGCGATGTGGTTTTTAAGCGTCTCGAGTTGGGCCCGGAGCATCACCAGCGGGTCGGCCAGCTGCGCTTCCATCGTCGGCTGGCCGGCGGTCGGTATGTCGATGATGATCGGCGGCACCGCCCGGTCGGGATCGGTCCACAGCCGCTTGTACCGGGCGTAGACGCCCTCGAACCGCGCCAGCTGGCGCGCGTCCATGGGGAGGCATGTACGCAGGTCAGGGGTGGGCATTGTCAGGGCTCCTTTGAAACCAGAGAGGTCGGAGGACGGAGTAAGGAAGTCAGAGAGCCGGTCCTGTGCCTTTAACTGCAGATTTCCTGATCCCGGCGGAAAATGCTTTGGCACTTTTTGGCGTCAGCCAGGCGCGTGAATCAACCATAGGCCGGTTTGGGTGGTTAGTGCCCGTAAATAAATAACCTATCCATTTCGCGTGCGGTGCAGAGTG
>JBDREB010000415.1:0-7732 GCA_043820325.1 Planctomycetota bacterium
CCAAACCGGCAAGCTGCCCCTGCTACCCCAATAACACCGCCTGCCGCATGCAATAGGGTTACACGCTGACATTCTGCTTGCTTTTGCATCCCTCAAGAGGTAGAATTTGACCCCGCTATCGGCTCTTTTACTTCATTCGGGTAAAGTGTTACCTAAATCTGAACCTAAATGCTAAATTTGCAATTTACAATGATCCCTTGTCCCCCACGATCCTGAGCGGCGCCACGGTGTTCGTCTCAAGCGTAACCGTGGCGACCTTGAGCAGGCCGAGGAGCTCCTTCTCCATGGTGGGCACGACCGCCGGGTGGGCGGCGGACACATCCACGGTGAAGGACGGGTCCCGTATATAATCATAGAGTCCGATCGGCTTTTCGATCGCGTGCAGGAGCATGTACCCGTCCCGTATCAGGCCGAACACATTGCCGTAGGAGATGAACGCCGCCCGCCGGCCCGTGCCGAAGAGTGAACTTCCGAATGAGGCGTGGCGGGCATTAATATCAAGCAGGTCGAGGATGCTCGGCAGGATGTCGACCTGGGAACCCGGCTGGCCCTCCCGCCCCGGCGGCAGATGTCCCGGCCACAGGAAGAGGCACGGGATCCGGAACCGGTCGCGGATGTTCTTTTCGTGATGCCCCTCGGGATGGTCGGCTACGATGACAAAGAGGGTATTGGCGTAATAGGGGGACTGGCGGGCCAGTTCGAAAAAGCGGCACAGGGTCCAGTCGCTGTACCCCAGGGCGTTCAGATAGGGGGCCGATTCCGTGTCCGGGCCGATTTTCCGGAATTCGTCCGAGGGCACGGCATAGGGCGCGTGCGGGTTGAGGGTGTAGACCACGCCCAGAAACGGCACCTGGCACCGCCGGAACTCCGCGTCGGCGCGGGCGAAGAGATGTTCGTCAAAGACACCCCACTGCCCGTCAAAGTATGCGGAGGGCAGGTCGAAGTTATCCTTGGCGATATAGGTGTCGAACCCCGCCTTGGCGGCGAAGACATCGAACCCCATCGAACCGCGGCGGGCGCCGTTCAAAAAGATGGTGGTGTACCCGCGGTCCTTGAAAATGCTGCCGATGCCGATGAACTGGTTCTGCTCGTATTCCTTCCCCACCACCCGGAAACCCGAAAAAGACGGGAAAGCGTAGAACATGGAGACGACCGCGTCGATCGAGCGCTGGCCGACCGAATAGAAGTCGGTGCAGAGCAGCCCCTCCCCGGCCAACCGGTCGAAATTGGGCGTAACGCCGGCCGTGCCGCCGAGCGCGCCCACGGCGTCGGCCGACCAGCTTTCCATAAGCAGGATCACCACATTCGGCCGGCCGGCGGACGCCGCGGCCGGGACATGACGGCGCAGGAGCGGAAATTTGCGGTCCGTGAATTCCGTCTTCGCATCGGCCAGGACCTCCCGGACCGTGTCCACGGCCGTCTCGTACCGGCCCGGGACCTCGAACCGGACCCCCGCCTTGCCCACAGCCTGAAGCACGGTGAAGACCCCGTTCAATGCCAGGTGGCCGGCCATGACATTGTCGCCCGTGAAGGCGTGGGCTACGCGCAAAGGCTTGGATTGCAGCCCCCCCCGCACGGCCAGGACGCCGGCCAGCAGGAATACGACCACCTGCACGAGGGGACGCCGCACCGCATGCCGGGGCATGGCCGCGCCCGGCGCGGCCGCCGGCCGCGCGAAAAGGCGACGCAGGCCGAACCAGAGGCCGGTCACTGTCGCGGCAAAGAGGAGGACCGCCCACCAGTAGGCGGTCGCGGCCGTGATGACCATGGTGCCGAGGTCGTGCCGGATGTTCACGATCTCCGCGCCCAAGTGCTTGTTTACATATCCGAAATAGACCAGGTCCACGGTGCAGATGGCCAGCTCGAAGGTGAAGATGACGCACAGCACGGCGCGGACGACACGGAGGGTCACCGGCCGCACGGTCCAGCGGCCGGGCAGGATCAGGGCCAGGCCGGGCAAAAGCAAAAGCAGGCCGGTGACGGCCAGGTCGAACCGGAGGCCGTGCACCAGGGCCAGGGCCACCCGCCCCGCCCCCAGGCCGGTCAGCAGGCTGTGGTATTTGACCAGAAAGAGAATGCGGACGGCGGACAAAAGCAGGAGGTTGAGGCCGATCACCGCCGCGGCGACCGCCGTGTTGGGATGCAGGAACGGCGGTCTGGCGGGAGCGTCGGATGCGTCGGGGGCGGTCATGCGCGGCTATGCGGCCGACGGCCAGAACAGGCGGAAGAGCGTGCGCGACACCATGCCCAACCCCGCCGCAAGCACGACATTCATAAGGACCGCGGCGATCCAATGGGCGCGCAGCCAGGGCCACACATCGGCCAGCGCCGCTTCCGCGGCGACCTCGCCGACCCGCACCACGGGCGGGGTGGAGACAAGCTGTTCGCACACCCGGTCGGGTTCCACGGTCACCAGGAGCAGCATATGAGCGGTGAGGTACCGGTCCCGCAGGTGCATCCCGCCGGTGCCGATGGTCTGGTAGACCGTGGTACCGGTGGTGGCGCGCAGATAGCCGTGGTAGTCACCCGCGAACACATGATCGACCTTGTGGGCCGCACAGAGCGCCATAAACGCCTGGTCGCCCGTGAACCCGTCGTTCTCGCTGCGGCCCGTCAATGCCGGCGGGCAATGCAAGAAGACGAAAGCCCGGCGATTGCGCGCCCGCTTCGCCTTGAGCGTGGCCTCGAGAAAGGCCAGGCTTTCCGCCGTAGACTGCCGTTCGATCAGCCGGAGGCCGATGAAGAGATTCTGCCGGTATTCGAACGCGAAGAGGGAGGGTCCGTACATTTCCTCCCAGCGCGCCAGCGGAAATTCATCCGCGCTGGTGTCATGGTTGCCCGGGACGCACAGGACCGGGCAGGTCACCCCCCAGGTCCCGGCCGCCTGGCGATGGAGGAAAGCGTGGTGCGCGGGCGTGCCCCGGCTGACCATGTCCCCCAGGACCAGCATGAAAGCCGGCGGCTCCCGGCGCAGCGGTTCGCACAGCCGGGCGAAGGTCCCGTAGCTCTTGGTGTCGCCGACCACGGCGAAAGTGAACGCCGCGTCCCCGCCGGCGCCTTCGCGCAAACGGTCGAGGTTCGACGCGTGATTGCCCAGCCAGTCCGGCACGGGCGTGCGGCCGGCCGTGCCGATGAGGGCGGCATATACCTCGGCCGCCAGGACCACTGCCAGGGCGGCCGCAAAAACTGCCAGCCCCGCGGCCTTGAGGACGAACAGGATCCCAGCGCTCGACATGCTGCTCCCATGAACCAAGGATCAACCCCCTGTCCGGGCAGGTGTTGGCGAAGTATTATACCATGGCGGCAGGCGCCGGTCAAGCGCAAAGCGGCAGGGGTGGATGGGGCCGGTTATTTCACGAACAGGAAGAGCGCCACATACAACAGCGGCACACCCGCGAACACGATCTTGTTCGACCAGTTGTTGAGCTTCTTGACCAGATCCTCCCGCTGCTTGCCCTGCAGGACGAAGATGGAGATGTTCAGACCGAAGGAGACCAGGAGGATCAGGTAGGTGAGCATCATGAACTTGTCCGCAAAGGTCAGGTACCCCACGGGCGGGATCTGGCCGGCGATGGAAACATGGAACATCGCCGAGGCCACGAGCGCGGAACTGATGGTCGCCAGCCGCGTGACGATCTGGGCGGGATTGAGGATGAAGCTCGAGACCATGATGAGCATGGTCAGGAGCACGGGGATGAAGGTCTTGAGGAACGAGTTGAACTTGATGCGCGCGATGTCCACATTGAAGACATACTGGGAATAGGTCTCGCCGTAGACCTTGTATTCGTGCAGTGCCACCGTGGGCTTCGAGTCGGTGATCTGCCAGCCGGGGAAATTGACCGAGGGGTCGAACCCGCTCTCCTCGATCTTGGGGACGAAGACCAGTTCCGCCGTGGTCAATTTGGTGTCCTCGATCAGGATCTGCAGGGTCTGGCCGTCGAACGGGAACCGCTTGAAATCGATCGGGCTCGCCAGCCCGGCCAGGACCCGGTAGTATTTTTCATACTGGCCGTCCCTGGCCTCGTCGAGGATCTTCTCCTTGGAAGCCCGGCCGTTCATGAACTCGAAGGTCTCGGGGATCGGCCGGTCGCTCTTGAGGTCGAGGTAGAAATCGACGGTGAACGACCCGGTGGCGACATCGAGCTTGCCCATGTTGAGGATATAGATGCCCACCATGACCTTCTGCGGCCCTTCCGCGGTCGGAGGAGCCGGGACCGCCGGCTCCTGGCCGGAGAGGGCCGGCAGGGTCACCAGAACCAGAAGCAGGACCAGGGAACCGATCATCATCGCACGCATTGCCGATCTCCTGATTTTTACAGCCTGTTACACGCGTCTGTTGATGCGGAAAGAGCGGAATTATATGCCGCGCGCCCCATTTGTCAAGCGGGTATCACCGCTGCCGGAGTCTACTTCAGCGGGCATCCAGCGGCGTGAACGCGTCGGCCGCCCGGAAAATGTCGCACAGATCGGCGGGCGTGGCCGCCTCGTCCAGCTTGCAGAAGAGCACTTCGCTCTGGGCGATCGCCGAGATCCGCGCTAGGGCCCGGAGCTGTTCGCGGGGCTTGTCCTGGGAGGTGAGGATCATAAAAATGTGACGCACGGGCTTGTTGTCGAACGCCTTCCAATCGATCCCCTCGGTCAACCGGCCGTAGGCGATGAGCGTCTGCGGCAGGTTCTCCAGCCGCGCGTGAGGCAGGGCCAGTCCCTCGCCCACGGCCGTGGACATTTCCTTCTCGCGCTTGAGGACCCCCTGGACCACCGCCGCGGCGTCGAGTCCGGGGATCTGGGTAGCGATCACCCCCGCCAGTTCGCGGACAACACCATCCCGGTCACGGGCCTGGAGGACGGGAATGATCCGCTCGCGGGTGAGGTGGTCGCTCAGCCGCCACACCCCCTCCCGCTCGAATTCGTCGGCGATCTCGCCGACCAGTTCCTCAAGCACATCCTCGAAGGTGACGATGCCGACCGTCCGGCCCTCCTTGTCAACGACCTGGGCCATGTTCGTGGGGAAACGCTGGATCGCGGGCAGGAGCTTCTCGATCGGCATATCCACATCCACCTTGGGCAGGTCGCGGCGGCTGCGGGCCAGGTCCACTTCGCCGCCCGCCTGCAGATGGGCCAGCATCACTTCCTTGAAGTGGATGAACCCCGTGATCCGGGCCGGGTCCCCTTCGCACACCGGGTACCGGCTGAACCGCCGCGCCTGGATGAGCTTGAGGTTCTCCGCCCAGGGTTTGCCGAGGTCGAGCATCACCACCCGCTCAAGCGGGGTCATGATGGAGTGCGTGGTGTAATCGCCGAAGTCGAGCACATTCTCACAGAGGAGCACCTTGGTCAGGCTCATCGTGCCGCCCTGGTGGGAATTGCTGAGCACCAGGCGCAGTTCCTCCTTGGAAAAGATGGTCTCCGCTTCGGTCACCGCCGGCAGGCCGAGCATTCTCACGATCCAGTTCGAGATCCCCGAAAGGACCATGAGGGGCACATACAGGATCCGGTAAACCCAATGCATGGTCCGGGCTGATGCCAGGAGGGCCATTTCCGCTTTGGTGATGGCGATATACTTGGGGACCTGTTCGCCGAGTATGATATGGATCCCCGTAAGCACGGCGAAGGCCGTGGCAAAGGCGAGCGTATGGAGCAGGGCGTCGGAAATATGCCCCAGCGGCCGGAAGAGCGGTGTGAGCAGGGCGGCAAAAGCCGGTTCGCCCACCCATCCGAGCCCGAGGCTCGAGACCGTGACGCCAAGCTGGGTGGCGGCCAGAAAACGATCCATGCGCCGGTGCATATCCAGCGCAAGCGCCCCCCGCCGGCCGTATTTTTCCTTGAGCAGTTCAAGCCGGGTCTCGCGTGCCCGGACCAGGGAAAATTCCGTGAGCGCGAAAAAACCGTTCAGGAAGACCAGACAGAGCGCGATCAAACAATTCAGCAGTACGAGCGGGTCCATCGCAGCGGTGACTCCGGAAACAAAGGATGCGTGCGTCCCCTGCGATTGTATGGTTCCGGGCACCCGTGTCAAGGCAAATCACCCCGATCGACAGGGCGCGCAACCACCAAAAAAAGTATTATTTTTCTTGATATCGGCCCAAAAAATCATATAGTGGGGTTTGTTCTGCTATTTGGTAATCGCCCTGCATCAGAAGTCGCTTCCTGATATGCTGGCGGGCTCTTGCCGGGTGAGCATCAGGTCGCCTTGCCGCCGCACTTGCTGTAAAATGGTGGGCGGATCGGCCCGGAATATGGAACGAGCACCAGGGCGATCATTCAAATTTCGGTTTGATCCGGGGCCGTTTAAGGAATCCTAATGAGCATGATCACCATGCCGGGCCTCCGTCTCGGGACCCGGATCATTCCCATGCCGGTCATTCAGGGCGGGATGGGCGTCGGCATCTCCCTGGCCGGCCTGGCTTCGGCCGTCGCCCGCGAAGGCGGCATCGGCGTCATCTCCTCGGTCGGCATCGGCGAAGGCGAACTGGATGTCAAGACCAATTACAATGCGGCCCACAAGCGCGCCCTGATCCGTGAGATCGAAAAAGCCCGCGCCACGGGCAACGGCGGCGCGATCGGGGTCAATATCATGGTGGCCCTCACTGATTTCGACGCCCATGTGGAAGGCGCCGTCGAGGCCAAGGCCGACTTCGTGTTCATGGGCGCCGGCCTGCCCCAGCGTTTCCCCGAAAGCCTGCCCCTCGACGACTTGAACTCCCTCCATACGCGCTTCGTACCCATCGTCTCCTCGGCCAAGGCCACCCAGGTCATCCTCCGCTGCTGGTCCAGCCGCTACAAGTACACACCGGACATGGTCGTGGTCGAAGGCCCGCTGGCCGGCGGCCATCTGGGGTTCCGGCCCGAACAGATCGATGACCCGGCCTACGCCCTCGAAAAACTGGTCGCCCAGATCCTTGAGGCCCTCAAGCCGTACGAAGACAAAGCCGGCCGCAAGATCGCCCTCGTCGCCGGCGGCGGCGTATTCTCCGGCGCCGATATCCACCGGATCCTCAGCCTGGGCGCCTCCGGCGTGCAGATGGCCACCCGGTTCGTGACCACGACCGAATGCGATGCGGACCCGGAATTCAAAAAGGCCTATATCGATTGCACCCGCGAAGACCTGATGATCATCAAGAGCCCGGTGGGTCTGCCGGGACGCGCCATCCGCAACCGCTTCCTGGAAGAGGTCGAGGCCGGCGGCCGCGTCCCCTACACCTGCCCATGGAAGTGCCTGCGGACCTGCGATGTGGTCAACTCGCCCTACTGCATCGCCAACGCTCTGGTCGAAGCCAAGCTGGGCCGGTTTGAACACGGCTTCGCGTTCGCCGGCGCCAATGCCTGGCAGACCAAGGAGATCGTCTCGGTCAAGGAGCTTTTCGCCGCCCTGACCCGCGAATACGCCGCGGCCGTCGCGGCAAACGGGGCCGCCCGGGGCAACTGATTCCACCCCGCCGAAAGGCCGGGGTGTGAAGGCCGATTGCCGGGTTCAGGATGATAAAATCAGGTTCACTTCGCTCCCGGCCTTTGACCCGCGCCCCCGCCGGTCAAGCCGGGGGGCAAGCTCTGCGACTTGAGACCTGCGACTCCCCCAAGGGTTGACCCATGCAATTGCAGATTTCCTGATCCCGGCGGAAAATGCTTTGGCACTTTTTGGCGTCAGCCAGGCGCGTGAATCAACCATAGGCCGGTTTGGGTGGTTAGTGCCCGTAAATAAATAACCTATCCATTTCGCGTGCGGTGCAGAGTG
>JBDREB010000416.1:0-8455 GCA_043820325.1 Planctomycetota bacterium
CTTTGTGACTTGGTGTCTTTGTGGCAGATGTTGTTGTCGTACGGGGAATGACATGGCACTCATTGACGACCTGAAACGCGAAGCCCGGGCCCTTTTTGAGGGCAAAAAGATCGATGTCTTCATCGGCTTCAAGGCGGGGACCGTACCCCACCGCTCCCAGCCTGAATTCTTCAAGGACGCGGCATCCCTCGACACGATGGTGTTCGACACCACCTGTGCCAACAACCTCGCCGTCTATGTGAAGCGGTTCATGAAGCGCGGCAAACGGGTGGGCATCGCGGCCGTGGGATGCGTTTCGCGCAGCCTGGTGGAACTCATCCGCCAGACCCAGGTCCCGCGCGACCGGATCAGTATCATCGGCATCGCCTGCGGCGGCATGATCGACGCGCGCAAGGCGACAGCCGGCGCGGCCGACCAGGCGGCCGACGCGTGCAAACGGTGCCGCCACCGCACGCCCCCGCTCGCCGACATCGTCCTTGCGGGCATGCCCGAGACCGTCAAGTCCGCGGCCGATCCCTACGCGGCCGTCACCGCGCACGCGGCCCGTCCCGAAAAGGAGCGCTGGGAAAAATTCAAGGCCGAAATGGCCAAGTGCATCCGGTGCTACGCCTGCCGCCAGGCCTGCCCGGTCTGTTTCTGCGAGCGGTGCTTCGCCGAGCGCAACGACCCGCCCTGGGTCGGGCTCACCGACGATCCCACCGATACGGCCATATTCCAGATGACCCGTTTCCTGCATGTCTCCGGCCGGTGCGTCGACTGCGGCGCGTGCGAACGCGCCTGCCCGGCGGGCGTCGACCTGGGGCTCTTCCGCCTGAAGATCGAAAAGGATATCCGCGACTCGTACGGCCACGAGGCCGGCATGGACCCGGCCGCGCCCGGCGCCATGACCTCCTACAAGACCGACGACACCGAGGATTTCATGCTCCATATCTGACCCCGCGACCAGGATCATCCACAAAGCAACAAAGGGGATAATGGCCGATATCGATCATTTTCTGTCATCCCCCGGTGAGCCAGTCCTCCGGCTTGACCGGGGGAACCGGGGGATCCAGTCTTGGGCGTGAATTCCCGCGCTTTCCATGGCGAACCACACCCCAGTTATTCCATTCGGCTAAAGTGCCGGTTGTATTCAAATCGCAAAGATTCGTACAGGTTTAGAGCGGTCTCTCATCACTATTAATGCTTGCATACGGCCGGCGGCCGGTTACAATGAACGGCCGTCGATTGAAGCACCTCGAAAGGATCGTGCATGGCCCTCACCCCCGAATGGCGCGGACGGATCGAACACTGGCGCAACGCCCTCCTCACCCTGGCCTACGAGCCCCTGGGTCCCGTGGCCATGTCCGGGTTCACCACACATGAACAACTGACGCCGCGCGAGGCGCAGCGCCAGCGTTTCAAACCCATGCCCGAGGGTACGGCCTGGGGCGCGAAGTGGGAATACGCCTGGTTCCGCGGCCGGGTCAAACTGCCCGCCGCGGCCCGCGGCCGGCGCATCGTGCTGAGGGCCGAACCGGGCGGCGAGAGCCGCTGCCTGGTGAACGGCCGCGAGGCGGGGGGCATCGACGGCCGGCACGCCGACATCCTGCTGGCGCCCGCGGGCTGGCGCGGCGAGACCCGCAAAAAGACGGCCTGGCCGGTCTATGTGGGCGAATTGTATTTCCAGGCCCACCGCGGCACTTACACCACCCAGGCCCGCACCAAGCAGGGCAATCGTAAAAGCGAGTTCGCCCTGCGCGAAACGGAACTCTGGGGCGCGGTCGGCAGCTGGCTGGGCCGGTTCCGCTACCCGCTGGAACGGATCGACGCGGCTTGGAAGGGCGTCCTCCTCAACCAGTTCCACGACATCCTGCCCGGGTCGTCGATCGAACGGGTCTACGCCGAGGCCGAGGCGCTCTACGCCCAGGTCCTGGCCACGGCCGGCGAAGTGAAGGAAGCGGCCGCCCGCACCCTCACCCGCCGCGCGCCCAAGGCGGTGACGGTCTTTAATTCCATGAACTGGCTCCGCCGCGAGATCGTGCCGCTTCCCAAGGGCATGGCCGGCGCCGCGATGAACGGCACGCCTATGCCGGTCCAGGTGGTCGACGGCCGCGCCTGCGTGGAGGCGGCCGTGCCCGCCTGTGGCTGCGTTTCGTTCACGGCCGCGCGGCCGGTCCGGACCGCCTCGGCCCTTTCGGCCACCACGGCCGGAATGGAGAACGAACACCTGCGCCTGAAGCTGAACAACCGGGGCGAGATCGTGAGCCTCGTGGACAAGGCCTCGGGCATGGAACTGGCCGCGGCGCCGCTCAACCAGATGCGCATGTACAAGGATGTGCCGCGCTGGTTCGACGCCTGGGACATCGATTCCACCTACGAACGGACCCCCGTGGAATTGCCCGGCCGGGCGCGCGTGACATTGCGGGCCGCCGGCCCGCTGGTGGCCGAGATCCGGGTCGAACGGACCCTCAACCGGTCGAAACTCGTCCAGACCATCCGCCTCACCCGCGACAGCCGGCGCGTCGATTTCGTCACGCGCATCGATTGGCGCGAAAAGCACAAGCTCCTCAAGGCCGCCTTCCCCACCACCATCCACACCAACGAAGCGGTGCACGAGGTCCAGTTCGGCCACCTGACCCGGCCCAACCACCGTTCGCGGCCCTTTGACGCCGACCGGTTCGAGGTCGCCAATCAGAAGTGGAGCGCGCTTGCCGAAGCCCACCGCGGATTCGCCGTGCTCAACGACTGCAAGTACGGCCTCTCCACCCTGGGCGGGGAGATCGCCCTTACGCTCCTCAGGGCGCCCCAGGCGCCCGATATGCGCGCCGACCAAGGGGTGCACGAATTCACCTATGCCCTCTATGCGTGGAACGGCACCTTCTGGGCCGGCGATGTGGTCCGCGAGGCCTACGCCCTGAACGCGCCCCTGTGGACCATGGCCGGGGCGGCCGGCACGGGATCGTTCCTGAATGTCGACGCGCCCAATATCATCGTCGAGACGGTCAAACCCGCGGAAGACGGTTCCGGCGACCTGGTCCTACGCCTCTACGAGTCCAAACGGGCGGCCACCGCCTGCCGACTCATGCTCAACCTGCCGGTCGCGTCGGCGCACGCCACGGACATGCTCGATCGCCGCACCGGCGCGCTGGTATGCACAAACGGCATGATCCGCCTCAGTTTCAAACCGTTCGAGATCAAGACCATCCGGCTGAGACGCAAGAAGAATTGAACCGGATAAAACCGCCACAGATTTCACAGATTAGTCCGATTATTGTTCGGATGGGGATATGAGCCGTAACCACAGATGCCACACGGTTGAAGATGAAGAGTCGCAGGTCACAAGTCGCAGGTCGCAGGTCATGATCGGGCTTCCCGACTTTCCGACCTTCCGACTTTGCGACTACCGACCGGAGGGAGGGCGGCCACAGATTTCACAGATCGCACAGATTATAGTGCGGATAAGAAGATGAGGATGCAACCACTGATGCACACTGATGCACACAGATGTGATATTGTAGGGGCACGGCATGTTGCTTTGAACCCCGAGCTCGGTCGTGGGGCCGTGCCCTCATGGACCTGCAACTTGCAACATGTAACTTGTAACTCCCGACCAGAGGGAGGGCCGCCACAGATCGGCACAGATCATTGTTCGGATGGGATATGAGCCGTAACCACAGATGCACGGTTGAAGATGAAGAGTCGCAGGTCACAAGTCGCAAGTCGCAGGTCATGATCAGGCTTTCCGACTTTCCGACCTTCCGACTTTCCGACCCTTATACCTCCCGACGGTCAACCGTCGACTACAGGCTGTAGACTGGTATGGCCGATCTTACCTTCTTCGCCCCCACCAGCCTCGGCCTGGAATCGGTCCTGGCCGCCGAACTGGCGGGCATCGGCGCCGGGAATGTCGTCGTCGGCAGCGGCGGGGTGGCCTTCACCGGCGACCGCGCGACCTGCTACCGGGCCAACCTCCACCTGCGCACGGCCATCCGCGTGCTCATGCGCATCGCCGAGTTCGTCTGCGCCTCGTATGACGAGCTTTACGAGAACACCCGTGCCATCGACTGGGGCGAACTCATGACGCTCACGGACACCCTGGCCGTGGACTGCAATGTCCGCGATACCCCCGGGGTCACGCACTCGCAGTACGGTTCCCGGCGGGTCAAGGACGCGGTGGTCGACCAGTTCCGCGACAAGACCGGCCAGCGCCCGAATGTGGACCCCGAAAACCCCACCCTGAAGATCAATGTCCACATCAGCCGCGGCCGGTGCGTGCTGAGCCTCGACTCCTCGGGCGTCAGCCTCCACATGCGCGGGTACCGCACGCTCGTGAACGAGGCGCCGCTGAAGGAGACCCTGGCCTGCGGCCTCCTGGCCCACGCCGGCTGGCAGGAGACGGGCGCGTTCGCCGATCCCTTCTGCGGCACGGGCACCATCGTCATCGAGGCCGCCCTCCAGGCCAAACGCATGGCGCCGGGGCTCATGGGCCGGCAGTTCGGCTTCCAGCGCTGGCGGGGTTTCGACGCCCGGCTCTGGCGCACACTGGTGGAAGAGGCCGAGGCCAGGGTGATCCCCAAACCCGATTGCCGGATCCAGGGCTCCGACATCGACCCCGAGGCGATCCGCGCCGCGCGGGGCAACGCCCGTTCGGCGGGCGTGGATGGCCTCATCCAGCTCAGCGTCGCCGACGCCATGAACTTCAAGCCCGCCGAACCGTGCCTCATTGTCACCAACCCGCCCTACGGCGAACGGATGGGCGACCCGGAGGAATTGAAGGGGCTCTACAAGCAATTCGGCGACACGCTCAAGCAGAACTGCAAGGGCTCCACGGCCCACATTTTCATCGCCGGCGGCACCCCGCTTGTGAAATGCGTGGGCCTCCGCTCCTCGCGCAAGGTCGTTGTTTTCAATGGCCCCCTCGAAGGCCGGCTGGTGAAATATGAATTATTCTAAAGGGCAGAAGCTTTTTCTACCGGTAGGCGCAGGCTTCAGCCTGCGTCCCGGTATTGTAGCTGCGACCCTTGTGGTCGCCCTCTTGCGGGCATCGCGGGTGTCGAATTGATGAGTGAAAAAGCGGCGGGCGGGGTCCCTTCGACAGGCTCAAGGTTCAAAGCAACAAGCCCCGCGGCTACGGGAGGGATACCACGAACAGCGACCACCGCAACCCGATGCAACTTGCGCTCTTTCCCCGGTATTGTAGCTGCGACCCTTGTGGTCGCCCTCTTGCGGGCATGACCCATGGCGCAGGTGATGAGGGCGGGGTCCCTTCGACAGGCTCAGTGTTCAAAGCAACAAGCCCCGCGGCTACGGGGATATGCAACATGGAAGAGAGCATCAAAATCCGAACGAGGAGCACAAGCTGAAGTTTACGCCCACCAGAAGTCGATCCAACCAGACAACTGCTTTCCAGGAACCGAAGAATTCGTTTGACAATCATCGGCAGGGGCTACAATGATGCTTGGAGAAGTGATCCGATGAAAAAATCTCAGATGCTCAATGAAGAAAAACTGATCAAAGAGGGGGTGCAGGTACTGATGGACAACCTTGGCCCTGTGGAAACCAACCGGTTCCTTGCCCTGCCGGTCACACGGAAAGTCGAATCCGTTCGGCGTCATCGGCAATGGCAGGCCAAGCTGGGCCCGGAAAAGGTATGACCGCCAATTCGCGGTAGTATTCGATGCCATCCGGAAACTCATGGAACCACCCCCGGAAGATCCGCCCAAGCCTAAGATCGGTTTCCATGTCCAGGAACCCGCCGGCAAGTATTCGTACCGCCGCCCGCGGAAGGGGCGCAAACCATAACCTGCGCCATCTGTCCCCGCTGGTATTCGACATTTCCCCGTCGCCTCTTGTTCTTCCCTTGAACATTGAAAATTGAGCATTGAGCATTGTGACTTGTCTTCGTCTATAACCGTAACCCGAACCCTCGCCGAAACGGGCATCGTAACCGTAGCCGTTCAAAAGTCCAGAAGGGTAACCCCCCCCCATATTGTGTTTGACACCGGCCTGTCTGCTCATATAATCCCCTCATGACCCAAGACACAAGGAGCGGGCCTATGATGCGCCGGGGATGCATGATCGCGCTCTCGTTCATCATTGCCGCCCTGGCTCTTGCCCGGGCCGACAACGCCCCGGTGTACATCCTCAGTTTCGATGCCAATCCGGCCGGTCTTGACAGCGGCATCGAGTGGGTCATGCTCTGCAATCAGGGGAATGCGGCGGCCGACCTGGAGGGCTGGTCGTTCCACCCCGACTCTTCCGGCCGGGACCACCCGCTCCACGGCTTCACCATACCGGCCGGGCAATGCCGGGCCCATATCCATCCTTCGTCCTGGCTCAGGAATAAAGATGAAACCATCGTCCTCCGCGACGCCGCGGGCCGGGAGATCGACCGGACGCCCGTGACCTCGGACGGCGACAACGACAACCGCTTCTGGGTGCGGCGCGGTGCGCCCGGCGCCGCGGACCCGGACTGGCGCTTTGAACTGCAAACCCTGGCCAAGGGGCAACAACGGATCGGAACCGTGCTCCGCGTGGTGGACGGCGATACCATCTACATCGGCCCCGTGGAAGCGGCCGGCGTCCAGGCCGTCCGGCTCACGGGGATCGATGCGCCGGAACTCGACACCCCCGAAGGCCAGGCCCTGAAAACCCGCATGGAAACCTTATGCTTGAACCGACCGGTGACGCTCATGGTGGATGACCTGCGCCCGTACGACCAATACAACCGGATCCTGGCCGTGGTCCTTGCCGGCGACCTGAGCCTCAACCGCGAACTCCAGGCCGACGAGCGCGTCCAGGCCCTGATCATCATGCCGTCCGCATTCGTCCCGTACGCGGCCTTCACCAGCACACCCCCGCACCCCGCCCCGGGGCAGGAAGTGGTGTTCGATGCATCCAGTGCCTACACCCTCGACCCCCAGGCCAGAATCATATCCTACGACTGGACCATAGGGGATACAGTCATCAAAGGCAGGCAGATCGTGACCCACGCATTTCCTGAAGCGGGCACATATACCGTGGTACTCACCGTAACGGACAGCGACGGCAAAAAGCGCAGGCAGAACACAGCCGTCCTGACCGTCGCGGTCAGCGTGCAAGATGAAAGTGCGGGGGACTGATCAAGGTTCCCAGGGGGGATGGCGACCGCAAGGGTTGCAGCTACAACACAGTCCTACGGCCTTGGGATCTGTAGCCGCGGGGCTTGTTGCTTTGAACCCTGAGCCTGTCGAAGGGACCCCGCCTCTTACTCTTCACTTGAGCATTGGAAATTGAGCATTGTGACTTGTCTTCGTCTTTATCCGGGTTCTTCCGCCCCCGCTGTTGTCTGGACCCTGAACGCAGTCGAATGGGTAGGGGCGGGTCTGTGCCCCGCCCGTCTTCGTGTGTGCGTTCCGTGCAAGGCGGCAGGTTTAAAACCCTGCCCCTACATTACCATATCATTATCAATTCATGAGATCAGGCCGAAAGGTCACGGACCTTGAGCGGAGTCGAAAGGCGCCGTCCTCCGCCAAACCCAGTCCTCCATAGCGCTGCGGCGACGGAGGACGATTTTGTGTTGCTTTTAAGGCAGGGATATGCTATAATCCGTGTGTATTGGTACTGTATTGCATTCTCTTGATGGGACTTATTGAGGAATACCTGACCGGGGACCGGCATGGATTATGAAGTCGAATTCAAACCTCGGGCCGCGAAAGATTTAAAAGACCAGGATCCCATCGTTCAGAAACGGATCGTTCGGAAGATCGAGTATATGAGCCATGACCTTGCAGGTGATGTTAAACGGCTTACCAGCGCAACCTCTGAATACCGGTTGCGCGTAGGCGACTACCGGGTTCTCTTTGAAATAGAAGGGTCCACGATCGCCATATACCGCATCAGACACAGGCGCGAAGCATACCGGAAATAGGAGGAATCGTCGTGAACACACTGCATCCCAAGATCCTGACCGTCAACGGCAAACGGCAGTTTGCGGTCCTGCCGTATGAAGAGTACAACCAGGTCATGGAAGAACTCGATGATTACGAAAACCTGAAATGCCTGCGGCAGGCCAAAGCCAAAGAAAAGAAAGCCCCCGGTATTCCGCTGGAAGCCCTAAAGAAAAAGCTGGGCATCCAGACATAACGCCGCAACCGTTCTTCATCCTCAACCGCAACCGCCCCCCGCCCCACGATTCGAGCGGAGTTTACCCCGAGTTGCTTTGAAGCTCGGGGCAACCGTCCCACAATTCTTCTTCAGCCGTCACCGTAACCCTTGCCGATACGGGCCTCGTAAGGGCCCGCGCATAACTGTTGCAACTTGGGCTGTAGTGCGTATAATACCGAGATGACGACAGAAGTTCAGATTTCCTGATCCCTGTGGGGTGGACTGATGGTTTTCCGGAACGGGTTTGGCGCATTTTCCGCGTGACAAATGGGCTGCGGCGGCTATCCTTTCCGGGGTCAGACTTCAGGATGATTGGTCATGCACCAGATGC
>JBDREB010000417.1:0-22316 GCA_043820325.1 Planctomycetota bacterium
CTGGTGCATGACCAATCATCCTGAAGTCAGACCCCAGAAAGGATAGCCGCCGCAGCCCATTTGTCACGCGGAAAATGCGCCAAACCCGTTCCGGAAAACCATCAGTCCACCCCACAGGGATCAGGAAATCTGAAATGAATCGAAATCCGTGGGCAGTTCGATGTCGCCCAGTTCGCCGATGTCCGCAAAGAGCCGGTCCGTGTCGATGTAAGGCACGACCTCGGTGATCAGATCGTCAAGCGTGCGCATGGGCCGTCCTTAATGACCGGGAAATATGCCGGCAATTGTACCGCGCCTCAACCGGAATGCAAGGAATCATTGGCGGCAGGGTCGGGAGGAAGACCGGTCGCAAAGTCCCACAGTCGCTCTTGGGGAACTGGTCGCAATGGTCGCACAGTCCCACAGTCGCAAGGGCCGGAGAAGAGGGAGGACCGACTACCGATGACGGAGGACCGATTGGGGAGGAAGAAAAAGGACCGATTCAAGGCCCACCTGGGAACGCCGAGCGCCGGCTCGGCTCTTGATTGTAAAATATTCCCTCCGATCCGGTAGGCCGCATGCCCCGAGGCCGAGCTCGGGGTTCGGGGCAACTTCAGCGTGCGGCAGGATCCCGATCCCGCGGGCTGAAGCCGCGCGGTCTACCTCCGGGAACATGGGAATTAACCGCGGATCGACGCCAATTCCCTTCAGCCTTCGAAATTCGGTGTTCGATATTCGTCTTCTTCCCCGCGCCCAGGTCCCCGGCGGCGCGCTCTCTTCTCCCCTTCTTCACTTGTACATTGAACATTGAGAATTGAGCATTGTACATTATCTTCGTCTTCAAGCGCCCAGTCCCCGGTGGCGCGTTCTTCATTCTTCCCTTCGTCATTCGAAATTCGGTGTTCGATATTCGTCATTCGTCTTATTTCCCGCGCCCAGTCCCCGGTGGCGCGGCCTTCTCCGGCTTTCCGACCTTCCGACTTTCCGACTTTCCGACTTCCGTTTTCTGTTGACAAGCCCCCTTCCCCCGCTACCATGGCCCCCATGGCACAGACGACACATCCCCTGCCGCGCGGCGGATACTGGTCCTTCTACTGGCCCCTCGCGCTCACCAGCCTGGTATCCCTCTTCACCCAGCAGCTCCAGAACGCCACCCTGGCGCGCTACCCCGACGCGGCCCGGGAACTGGCCACCTTCGCGCTGGCCGCGGGCGTTTTCCACCTCTTCGACGCCGCCCTGGCCTTTGTACCACAGATGGTGACCGTGCTGGCGCGCTCCCGGGCGTCGGCCGCCATCTGCCGCAGATTCGTGCTCGGCGTGTGCCTGATACTCACCGTACCGGTCCTCATCATCGCCATACCGCAGGTGGGTGGGCCCTTTGTGGGCGCGGTCTTCAACATCAGCGGCCCGGTGCGCGCCGCGGTCCTCCTCTACATGGCGCTCCTTGCACCCAACATCGTCATGGCCGGCCTGCGTTTCTACTACTCCGGCCTGGTGGTCCAGGCCCAGCGCACCGGCGTGATGACGGCCATCAATGTCATGCATCTGGCCGTGGTCCTGGGCATGCTCCTCGTTGGCTTCCACGCCGGGTGGCTGCCCGTGATCACCATCGGCGGCGCCCAACTCGCCGCCTCGGTCGCGAGCCTCGTGGCCCTGCATGTCGTGGCCGCCCGGTGCGCCGGTACGGGCTGGAACGAAAATACGCCCACGGTCACCTGGTACGAAGTGTTCGATTTCTTCTGGCCCGTGGCGCTCACCAGCGTCATGTTCTCCCTGAGCCGGCCGATCCTCTACTCCTTCCTGGGCCGCCTGCCCGAGCCCGAACCCGTGATCGCGGCCATGCGCGTGGGGTTCGACTGCGCCATGATCTTCCACAACTTTTTAAACCAGTTCCGCCACCTCTTCGCCACCTTCGGTGCCGGCGACACGGCCGGCATCCGGCGGTTCATGTTCCGGGTCACGGCCGTGGTAGTGACGGCCATGGTGGTCGCGGTCTTCACGCCGCTGGCCCATGTGGTGATCCACGACCTGATCGGCGTGCAGGGCCCGGTGCTGGCCATGACCCGGCAGGTGCTTATGGTCATGTGCCTCCTGCCGATCCTGGTAACGGTGCGCAATTACTTCCACGGCCTGGCCATGGTCCGCCGCCGCACCGGCCCGATGGGCGCCGGCGCCGTGGGCCGCAATGCCATGACCTACCTGGCCGCGTGGGCCCTCTTCAGCCTGGGCCGGCTCAACCATGTCACGGCCGCGGCCGTACTGGTGCTGGGGTTCGCGGCCGAGACCGCGGTGGTGATCCTCGGCGACCGCCTGCGCCGCGCGCCGAAACCGGTGGTCAAGGACGACGAGGGTGACGAGGAAAGTTGAGTTGGGGCGGTGTACTTAAATGTAACTGTCCCCGTGTTCCAAGGCCCGGCGGTATTTTTCAAACGACCGCATGATCTCCGTGAAGGACGGATCACGGGCCGGGCACATCCCCACGGCCATGCGGCCGAGGCGGAAGGCCTCCGCGTTGTCGCCCGCGGCGTAATGCGCCGCCGCGTAGGTGTCGAGATAGGAGGCCAGGATGCCCCGGACCCGCGGATCGTCCCCCCGCAGTTCGCCGCTTTCGATCAGGCCGGTCATGATGGTGACCGCCTCCTCGGCGTACCGGAGCGCCCGGGCCGGCCGGCGGTAGGCCGCGTCGCGGCTGGTGGCATAGAGCCAGGCCAGGTTGTTGCTGACGGCCGCCATCCCGGGCCCGCCGACGGTCGCCTGTTCCCGCATGGCCGTGAGGTGCCGTTCGATGCGGGCATACCGCCCCTGGTCGAACCACCGTTCAAGCGGCGCTTCAGGCGCACCCGATCGGACCATCGTAAAAACCGTGGCCGCCAGCATGACCGCGGCGGCCACGGCAAACCCCCGGATCGTCCGCCGGGCGGCCGCGTTGAAATCGGCGCCCACGGCGGGATCGGCCGCCACCCGCTCCAGGAACGCCACACGCCGGGCGATGCTGTAATGGGTCCAGTCGGGCAATCCCCGCGGCCGGTCGTTCAGACGGGCGAGCTTTTCAAGGGCCCGCACCATGGGGCCGGCGCCGCCCGCCACCCGCATGCCGAAGAGATCGGCTTCCCGTTCGAACCGCCGCGAAAGAAAACCGAAGACCACGCGCCAGTAGAAGACCACGACGCCGATGATCAGGCTGAACGAAACCAGCATGCCCGCCATGCCTGCCAGCGGCACCAGGGCGAGGATTATATCGGTGACGAGCATGAAGAAGGAGACGAACCCCAGCGAAATGAGCAGGTGGTAGAGCAGATGGTGCCGGCGGGCGTGGCCGATCTCATGGCCCAGGACGGCCACCAGTTCGTCCGGCGCTAGGGCATCGATGAGCCGCCGCGTGAACAGGATGTAGCGGAACCGCGGCAGGAAACCGATCACGGCCGCGTTGAGGAACCGGCCCGCTCCGATGTTCCACAGCACGATGTTGCGCACGGTGATCCCCTGCTCGCGGCAGACGCCTTCCATAAGCAGCCGGACGGGGCCGGGTTCCAAAGGCCGGCAGCCCCACAGGCGCATGAGGACGGGCGGAAAGAACATCAGGATGAGGACCAGAAAAACGAGGACCACGGCGAATTCCCCGGCCCCGCCGCCGGCAAACCACAGGTCGAGCGGGTAGGGCAGATACGGCAGGAGATCGCTCACAAGCATGAAGATCACCAGCGGGGCCAGGGGCGTAAAAGTGAGATGCATGTTGAACCGCAGATATTCGCCCAGCGGCCAGGGATCGCGGGTGACCGCCCGGTGGAGCCGGTGCCCGATGACCCAGCCGCCCGCCACAAGCGCCAGGTAAGGCGCCAGGCCCAGGAACTCGTCGACGAGGACGGCGTATTTCAGGCCGAGGGTCTGGTTGACGAACGCTCCCCACCGCCAGAACGAAACGATGCCGATGTAGAAGGCCACGGCCATGAGCTGGTAGTTGCTCTTCCAGCGGTCATAGATCTGCAGGGCGACCGGGTGGCCGGGCGTGAGCGCGGGTCCGGCCTTGCGCAGGATCTCCCGGACCCTGAGCCAGCCGCCCAGAAGCGCCACGGCCATGAATCCCGCCGTGCCGGCCAGGGTCCAGGCCGTCAGGTAGGGCGGCATGGCGCTCATGACCTGCAGGGCGACCAGGGCGGTGATGAAGTAGAGCAACCCGCCGATCATGCCCGGCCTCCCCGGCGGACCAGCCGCCCAAGCTGCGCCAGTTCGGGCGTGCGCAGGACCAAGTGGGCGCCCGCATAGGCCGCCACGCCCGCGCCCACGCCCGCCAGGACGCGCAGGAGCTTGCCCATGAACCCGGGGTCCCAGGTCACGACCGGAAGCTGCAGCCCCATGACGGCCGGCAGCGGGATGCCGGCCGTGACCGCAACGGCAACCACCATCACCATCACCGCCGCCGCGGTGCGCACCAGGGCCGCGCCGATGCCCCGCGTGTCATTGAACCCGTGGGTCCGGTTCAGGTACCACAGCAGGACGCCCACATTCAGGCAGGCGGTGATCGAAGTGGTCAGCGCCAGCCCCGTTTCCCGCAGGGGCGTGGCCTTGAGGAAGAGGATGTTGAGCCCGATGTCCACCACCACCATGCCGGCCGCCACCAGGGCGGGGAACCGCCGGTTGTTCATGGCGTGAAAGGCGCGCGTGACGAGGATGCCGAGACTGAAGAAAAAGAGGCCGGTGGCGTAGGCCGCCAGTGCGGCGCAGGTGCGCTGGGCCGCATCGGGCTCCACGGCAAAGGCGCGCCAGTTGAACAGCAGGTCGACGATCGGGCCGCCGAGTACGATGAGCCCCGCCGCGCTGGGCAGGACCAGCAACAGAAGGAGCCGGATGCCGAGGTTGAGGGTCGCCCACAGCCGCGGGTAGGCCTGGTCGACCACCAGTTCCCGGAACGCGGGGAAAACGGCCACGCCCAGCGCCACCCCGAAAATGGCCAGGGGGAGCTGGACTAGGCGGTTGGCATAGAACAGGGCCGAGACCGCGCCCGAGCCCGGCACCATGGTCATGGCCATGATCCGGTCCACCAGCACGGTGAGTTCCATCAAGAACAGGGCCACCACCACCGGGGCCATGCCGCGCAGAACGATGCCGACCTCGGGCAGGTTCACTGTCCGGGTCAGCCGCACGCGCAGCCCGTACCGCCGCAGCACGGGCAACTGGACGGCGAGTTGAAGGACGCCCGAAAGGAGGACCACCGCGGCCAGAATGAGGATGCGGTGGAACGGGTCGGCCACGAACGGGACCACGGCCAGGACCCCGGCGATCCACAGCAGATTGAGGAGCACCGGCGCCAGGGCCGGCATGGCGAAATGCTTCACCGCGTTCAAGGCCGCCCCGAGGGCGGCCGCCCCGCAGATCAGCGGCAGGTAGAAAATGAGGATCAGAAGCAGGGTGGCGGTGAGATGCGCCCGGAAATTGAATCCCCGCAGGGCCAGGTAGGTCAGGCACCCCACGGCAATGACCGTGGCCGTGGCCGTGAGCACGAGCACCAGGAGCGTGATCACCGCCGATATGACCCGGCCGGTATGCTCAGGTCCCTGTTCCTTGCGGGAACTCACCACCGTGGGCAGGAAGGCCGAGGTCAGGGCCCCTTCCCCGAAGATGGCCCGGAACAGGTTGGGCACCGTGAACGCCAGGACGAAACAGTCCCAGAACATGCCGCTGCCGAAGATCATCGCGCTGGCGATGTCCCGCCCGAGGCCGAGGACGCGACTCAGCATGGTCAGGGCACTGACCGTTCCGGCCGCCCGGATGACCCCTTCGTCCCCGTTCGTGTCGGTCATGCCTCCGCCCCTTGCGCCCGGCGCACAGCGGGACCACGGCTGAATCGCCGGTCAGATGTTCGCGACATAGACCCCGCTCTTGCGTTTCAGGGCGGCGGCGCCGCGGATGTGCTCCTTGACCGCCTCGGGTCCGGGCAGGGCCGCCATGGCGATCACCGGCGTGGTCTTATCGTTGGAGAAGACGGTCACCGTGCCGATCCCCAGCAGCCGCTCCAGGAGATTCTGGCGGACGGTGACATCATTCACGCGGATGAGCTCCATTTCGTCCGTATGCCGGACCAGGATCCCGCGCCGGAAAAAGAACCGCTCGCTGGTCAGCCGGTAGGCCTCTCCGTGGACGAAGAGCAGGGCCCGCAGCCACACCCCGGCCAGAAGGACCAGCACCGCGGCCACGGGGAAGAGCCGGACATAGACCGCGTGGGCGGCCAGGCTTGGGCCCACCGCGGGCCAGTCGGCCATGGCCTTCGCGGGGTCCACCGTCACCGCCGCCCAAAGGCCAGCGATCATGACCACCGCCGCGAGCGTATACCAGGGGACATACCGTTTGGCGCTGCGTCGCCCGCGCCAGAGTTCCCGCTCCGGCGCGGGTGTGGTGGGCCCCATGGGAGGCGAAGCAAAGGGGCCCGCCGGTTCGGGGCCCGGCCCCGCTGTCGTACCCTGGCGCGCGCCGCAGGCCTTGCAGAACGCGCTGTCGTCGTCGATCTGCGACCGGCACTGCCTGCAGAACACGGCTACACCCCCCGGTAGACCACGAACGACTCCGGGGTTTCCCAGAGCCGGATCTCGGCCAGATGGAGATCGGCCTTGAGCGCATCCCAGATCCAGACCGCCACCAGTTCGCACGACGGCTGGGGGAAAAGCCCGTTGAGATCGGTATGGTCGAGAATATCGATCACGCGCCCGTTCACGATCGCCTTCAGCCGCACGAAATCGAAGGCCAGCCCGTCGGCGCCGACCGGCTCCTCCACGCACACCCGCAGTTTGTAAGTGTGGCCGTGAACCCGCTCGCATTTGCCCTGGTAGGCGACAAGGTGGTGGGCGGCATCGAACGAAAAGTCGCGGCAGATCAGCATGGCGGCATCAGCCTTTCAAAGCGGTGGCATCGGTCATATCGACCGGCGGTTTGGGCGCGCCCACGCGGGCCTCGGTGCCCGCGCGCAGGCGCCCGATGTTGGTCCGATGGCGCCAGATGATCAGGCCGGCGATGGCACAGCAGGCCACGAACACCGGCAGGCGGGTGTTGAAGACGACGGCACGGTTGAAGAGCGCGAAGATGACCGGCAGGCCCGCGGCGGCGATGATCGACGCCACGGAAACATACCGCGTCACGAGCACCAGCACGCCCCACCCGGCGACCACGCAGACCATGGTGGGCCAGTGGAGCGCGCCGAACACACCCGCGGTCGTGGAGACCCCCTTGCCGCCCTTGAAGCCGAGGTAGAGCGGGAAGGTGTGGCCGATGATCGTGGCCAGGGCTGCGAGCACTTCAACCACAGCCTTGCCCGTTTCGGAGAAACCCAGCACCGGCACCAGGAACCGCGCCGTCAGGAAAACGGGCAGAAACCCCTTGCCGGCGTCGAGGATGAAGACCACGAACCCCCAGCCCCGGCCAAGGAGCCGGCCCACATTCGTGGCGCCGACATTGCCGCTGCCGTGCTTGCGGATATCCAGCCGGCCCACCAGAACACCCACGACCAGGGCGAACGGTATCGCCCCGATACAGTAGGCGCCCACAGCGACCAGACCGGCCCACAGGTATGACACGCGTAACTCCCGTGCAATGCGACCGCCCGTATTCTATGGCAGGGCCGGGAGATGTCAAGGGGGATGTGGGAAAAAGGGCGCGGAACAAAGATAACCGCACAATGCTCAATGTTCAATTCTCAATTTTGACGGACTCGCAAATAGTCCTGTCCCCCTCTTCTGGAGGGACGCGCTTCGTCGCGTCCGTTCCTGTTCCTCCTATGAACGGCATCCCCGGCCACGACAGAGCGTGGCCCTCCAAGGTGGAATCGGACCCTTGAAAACGACTTTTTGCGAGTTCATCAATTTTCAACGGGGAGAGATGAATGGAAAAATAGTTAC
Source organism: Planctomycetota bacterium (assembly GCA_043820325.1). Lineage (GTDB taxonomy): Bacteria > Planctomycetota > JBDREB01 > JBDREB01 > JBDREB01 > JBDREB01. The sequence goes on from JBDREB010000417.1 coordinate 7,863, forward strand.
ACTTTACCCGAGTGAAACGATCATGGGAGATCTGGATTGCCCGATTCCCCCGGTCAAGCCGAAGGACAGGCTTGTCGGGCAATGACAGCACAAGAACAAGCTTGATGCACATAATCCATCTTAGCGCGGCCTGCGGCCGCAACCAAAGAGCGGCATACGCCGGTGCGCGACGCCTCGGCCAAGGGGAAGGTGGAACGGTTTTTCAGGACCGTCCGCGACGGGTTTCTCACGCGTCAGCTCGATCTGTCCTCCCTGGACGCGCTTAACCGCGCTTTTTTCGCCTGGGTCGAGGACGAATACAACGCCACGAGCCATGCGGCCCTCGGCATGAAGCCCATCGACCGCTTCGGCCTGGACCTCGCGCGCCTGCGCTTCCTGCCGCCCTCCGAGGCCAACGACGAACTCTTTTTCGCGGAGGAGACCCGCAAGGTCAAAAAGGACAATACCTTCAGTTTCAAAAACGTCCGTTTCGAGACGCCGGTGGACCTGCATGAGAAGCCGATCACCATCCGCTACGAGCGGGGGTCGCTGGACCGGGTGGTCATCTATTACAAGGGCGCGCGTATCGGGCCGGCCAAGCCCCTGGATGCGGTCGCCAACGGCCTTTTGAAACGAGGGGAGACCAAACCATGATCCGCGCATTTTTCGGGCTGTCCGATGACCCGTTTGCCAACCGCGACCTCGCGCTGCTCCCCCCGCAGCAGGAGATCTGCGACGCCCTGAAGGTCCACTGCCAGCAGGGCGGCTTGTGTCTGGTGCTGGGCGTCCCCGGCACGGGCAAGAGCGTGATCAAGGCCCACCTGGAACAGGCGGCCGATGCCCGCCAGGTTTTTGTCGCGATCAACCGCACGCTCCACACCTATACCAATACGATCAAGATCCTCTGCCAGGCCTTCCGCATCGATGCCGACGGCTCCCCCTTCGCCTGCGAGAAACGGCTGATCCAGGAGGCGGTCGGCCTCAACCGCCTGGGCAAGTCCCTGGTCACGATCATCGACGACGCCCATCTGATGGAGATGACCACCCGCCGCCGCCTCCGGCTCCTTTTCGAGGAGTTTCCCAAGAATCACAATGTCATCCTGATCGGTCAGCCGGTCCTCCTGAGCAGTCTGGCCCTGGCGGTCAATGCCGACATCAAAAGCAGGGTCACCTATTCCGCGATCGCCCGGCGGATCGATCCCGACCGCATGCAGGCCTTTATCCTGTCGCAATTGGATCGGGCCGGCCTGGGCCACAATACTTTCAGCCAGGGCGCGCTTGAGCTTATCACCCGCTCGGCCGACGGGATCCTGCGCTGGGCCAGGAATCTCTGCCTGAGCTGTCTCTTGGAGGCGGTCAGGGACCGCACGAAGCATATCGACATCGATATCGTCAACCGCGTCCTGATCCAGCCGCATTGGCGCAAGGAGTGCGATCTGACCGATTTCTGATGCGTGTATGCACGGGCCTGCCGGTGTGATCGCATGCCGGCAGGTCTTTTTTCCTTGTGCCGGGAGGTTTATATGGTGATCCCCGCTTTTGTCTTACGGGCCATTCGCAACGATCTGCCCATGCCCGTCACCATCGGTTGCCTGGCGCCAGACGGTCCCTATGGCAAGATGAGCGAGTGCTTTTTCAGGTTTGTCTGCCCCCACTGCCGTCAGATCAGGGCCACGGTCAATCCCAAGAACAACCTGGCCCATTGCTTCTGCTGTCACAGGAATTTCAACAATATCGATCTCTTGCTGGCGCTGGGATACGATTTCATAAAGGCGGTGGCACTGCTCTGGAAATGGCTGAAGGAGTATAAAGCAGGCGCCGGCGGGCCGGGCGGGTCAGATCACAGGCGCGATCTTGTGCGACCGGAGCGCGGAAATCGCACGGTGTCAATTGGAGAAATTCTCTCCGGAATTTCTGAAAGCGTGGGAAATGGCTGATTTTTCGGCCCGAATCGTACGATGATTAATTCGGGAATTCATACGACAGAAAATTGGCACGGCACATCTTGCGCCGCTCCAATCCCCGCACCATGACGTGGTGCAGGGCGCCCTCATAGTCGATCCGTGCTCGCCGTGCCATGCCGTATATGATATTCACACCGGGAGGATTTGTCAAGCCTTTTTACAGGAGTTAAGGTGCTTTAGTACCACTGTCCCCAACTCCTGCCCCTTTCTTTGGGGCCAGTCACTGTTCCGCCTATGCTACAACAGAATGAGATGGAAGTTCCGAGCGTTGCGGCGGCCCGTATTGAAACTATCGTTGTGCTCTGATAAAGAAAGAACGCACCCCCGGAAGCATACATGCCCCGTGGGCGCATGATGAATCAATGTATCAATCACAAGTCTCTTCCAAGAAAACAACCGTTGTCTGGGGTGGGGGGAGAAATCGACCTGAACATCCGTTTTCTGGATCATTGCTGGAAGCGGCTTGGGCCGGTCAAGGGCGATTAGACGGGGTGATGGGGGCTGCTACCTCCCCAAACATTCAACTTGAAACAGCAAACGACTCAGCCCGCGCCGTCAGAAGAGACTGGTTGTCAAAGAGCAATGCTATGGATCAATGTAGTTTGGTCCAAGTTGATATCGTAAACCACAGGAGAGATATAAATAGTATTAACAATAATGTTCCATCCAAAAGATGGTCCATCTTTTCTTTGCGATACAGGCTGAGGCAATTGAACCACCAGGCTCCAATACACCCCAATCCAGTATATACGGTGGTGACGAGAAACCCCATTCTTTCATTGAGCATACCGAAAGCGTTCAAGATTGCCAAAACAAACGGGAAAGAACATATGGCGACTAACAAGGCAATTAAGAACCGCTTATTATTCAGTCTCATACGAAGCTCCAGGATTACCAATTTGGATTTCGCTATTAACCTTCCCTAACATTCAACCTGAAACATCAAACGATTCAGCCCACGCCGCCAGAAAGAGACTGGTTGTCAAAGAACAATCGGTTCGATAACATCAGATCATTTCTCGGGGACAACATCATGTGCCCCGGATGTTATAAATAACCAGCGCAACGCACCCCAAGGAAATGGCCAGTCCCGAACTTCGACAGCAATAATCAAATCGTGGTTGCTGGTTGGCCGGGCTGCCCACCAAAACCACTGCCGATTAGTAGGTTCCATCCAATAAAGCCAATTGGCCAAATTCCATTTATTATTTATTTCGGCAAGCTCCTGATCTCTTGCTGATAACCCACGCCACCATTGGAGCCATTTCTGGGCTTCCGCATCGCTCATTGGTGGGGCACAAGAATTGACAAACCATGCGGGCAATATGGCTCTCCATTCCAATTCTGTAGGCCAATTGCTATCAATGCTGTAGCGCGAAACGATCAATAAAACCTCTTTAACTTTCGTCAGCATCAAGTCGATATTGCCGTGGCCATTAACATTGAACCGAATAACACCCATTCCATCAATCGGTTGATTGGGGTGGGGCGGTTCAATAAGGCGCCTTCTCTCGGCAAGAATATCTTTCCTGACAATTTCCATTATTGTGTACTCCCGCTACCCTGCAAAATTGCTCTTTCCAATGCCTCAATTTGATCTGCTCGTAGCCCGAACTGGTCAGGAGCTTTTGTGATATCGACGAGGATCGGCCTGTTGGGGAATTGACGGGCCATACTTTCGGGTACAGCTAAAGCGCGAAGTTCTTCAACAAATGATGTCGGTACATCAAATGACTTGATTTGTGTGCCACGCATATTTTGCTGAAGTCGTTTGGACAGAAACTCTTCAGCCCTTGCTTTGTTCCCAAAATTAACAAATAATGTCTGACGACCTTTGATGATGACTTGGCCATTGTCACCGATTAAGATTCTTGTATTGGGGAGGCCTTCGACACGATAGACTTTTGTCCGCCCAAAGCTTTTTAGGCGATTCATCGACCGGACATCTGCAATTACATCAACTGCTTTAGAAATTGCGGCCACCCCCAAGTAGGCCGTAATGGCTATGGCAACATCTTGTTCGATATTCGCCTGTAAGAGGCTTCCCCCTTGTCGGAGATCAGCACGGGCTTGGTTCCACTCGTCTCTTAACCATAGGAAGTCTTCATCAAGACCCATTTTGTTGCCCATGGTTGCAGAAGCACCAACACCCCCCACAAACATGCCCTCAAATACCTTGCCGGTGAATTTCCCATACCGGCTTTGTAAGGCTTTATATAGCTGCTCCGTAGCTTCTTCGTCCGAATTGGTCCAACCCCACTCCCACCATTCACTGGCCAAAAGAAGGTTGTTAGTCCCCTCATCCCATTTGAAGTCGTTCAACGACAAATGAGATTTTTTAACTGTAAACTTTTGGTAAGACATCAGCAAGAGCAGTTCGACGCCTTCCGTACCGTATTTTTCCAAGAAGGTCGAATATAGCCCGCTCTTCGTCCATAACCCCATCGGATCCGTATTATTCACCGGATCGCACCCAAAGGTCTCATAGAGGTTCATGGAGCCGCCGCCGAAGCCCAGGGGATCCATGGAAATGAACCGTTTCAGCAACGGACTGAACATCCGTTTTCTGGATCATTGCTTGAAGCGGCTTGGGCCGATCGAGGGCGATTAGACAGGTTGATGGGACAGCTACCTTCCCTAATATTCAACCTGAAACATCAAACGACTCAGCCCGCGCCGCCAGGAAGAGACTGGTTGTCAAAGAACAGCTTTGATATTACTGGAATGTATGCCAGGCCTTGATGGTATAAACCAACAAGGCGATAAAGATGATTGTAACAGCGATTGGACTAAATGGATCACTTAACCCCTTCTTCTTGTAAAGGGAATATACCAATTCGGCACAGGTAAACACAGTGCAAATCCCACCATAAATTGTGATTGTCGAAAAAGCCATCTTATCGTTCAGTATTCCAAAGCTCCCCAATATACCCAACGCAAAACCGATAGCCACAAAACCAATAAAGATTGTAATGATTATGACCTTTTTACATTTAGTCACAGGTTGCACCTTGAGTCATATTGTTGATCAAACCGCTCTTGTTTAGACCATGCGTAATTTTATCGCGGAGTTGATCTAACATCTGTTCCCGATATTGTTGAAGCATGAAAAGAACGCGATTTTCACCAAGTCGCGTTAAATTCTCGTTGCTTATTTTGTTTAAGTATTGGATTTCCCATTGGCCCAATTGACCAATGAATATTGCCCAACCGATGGGGTTAGTACCTTTGGCAACGATGGCCGCTGCATGCTCCAAAGATATCACGCCAAATTTACCCATGGCTTTTGCGCCAACTCCGGCCGCAATATTGGTCAAGTTAAAGATGGATGCTGAATACCCCGCAGATTTCGCCAGTGCGTCTTGAGACTGAAATGCGCGGCCAAGGGTTACCACCGCTCCGGCAGCTTGTGTCAGCTTTAATAGCCCGTATAAATAATTAATTTCCGTTAGGCGTTGGAGCGCGACAGTATTCTCAAATGAAGCAATCTGTTTGGCTGCCAATAACCCAGGATATTGAGCCGGATTGCCATACTGCATGCCATACGCAACCGCTTGTGCCGTCCCAACTTTCATTAAGGCCCCCGCCACATCGACCGATCCCTTGCCCCCAACTGCCAATGCCAGATTCGTTGCATCTGTCGAGACGGGGAATGGGGCCAATGTAGGTGTAACAGTCCCCCCCACCACGGCGATTAGCCTGTCGATGCGGTCAAGATATTTCAAATCATCCTGGAAAGATTCCATTGTGGCCACTTCCGAGGCAAATTCACCTTGGGTTTTTACAACGGCCGACCCAATTGACCAAAGGCCTTCACCCAGGGTCCTCCATGGCGTTGAGTACTTGAGGAAATATTCGGGCTCATCAAAAAAGGCCATGTTGGCCCCAAAGGTCCGAGCCGCATTCTGAATATCGGCGACACTTAAACCCATCGGGTCCGTATTATTCACCGGATCGCACCCAAAGGTCTCGTAGAGGTTCATGGAGCCGCCGCCGAAGCCCAGGGGATCCATGGAAATGAACCGTTTCAGCAACGGACTGAACATCCGATTGCGGAAGTAATAGAGTCCTGACTCATTGTCAATTTGGCGCCCTTGGAAGCCGTAAATATTGCCCACCGCAGAAGTGGTAATTACATCCCCTCCTGCGTCTTTTATTGTCGTTTCGCCATAAGCCGTGTATTCATATGATTCTACGACAACCCCGGTTGCATCGGTGATCTTCTCGACTCCATTCCTTGGATCAAGAACATAGAAATACTTCTGGCCGCCTGAATTGACCATGCAGATGTGCTCATCCGTTGCGATGCCATCCACATATTCCTGGATAAGGTTGCCCGAACCATCATATTCAGCGATGAGCGACCAGCCATGGTACAGGTACATTCTTGTAATGGTCCCCGCGGCATCCGCCTTGGCCACACGCCGGTTTTGCGCATCGTATAGATACATGGTGTCGCCGGCCCTGACCATCCGGTTAAACGCATCGTACCGATAGGCTGAATTCCACTGCACCAGGTTGCCGTTGCCGTCCCAAATACAACCAACCCCATTATAGGAGCCGTATTGATATACCGGATTTACATTGAGGGACGCGATATCCAGTTCCTTGCCTGCAATGTCGACATCATTGAAGGAAACATGGAACGCCCCGTCATCCTTGGTGACCTTGAAACCAGCGCATCCTTTGCTCGTGTAACCCAGAACAGCCGTTATATCCCCCATCTCGGTACCGGCATGCCAGGCAAGGGTTGCCATGCGGGTCGTTCCCACAGGTATCGCTAGGTCGAGGGCAAATGTTGTAACGCTTGCATCAAATATGCGGGTATCGGAAGCCAGGATCGCATCACTATCACCGGTGTTATGCCCGATCTCAAAGGTCACGCTACGGCGGAGCGCCGGGGGACCGTCGACACCGGCCACAGCGACCATCGTGGCGCGCACACCCGCATATAAATAATCCCCTTCCATCGCGGCAAAATACATGCGGGCGATCAACGGCGCCGCATAGACATTGCCCGGGGCCAGTTCCACCGTGGTGGTGAAACTTTCCACATCATTGTACCCCGTGACGAGGCAGATGTCGGCCAAGTTCTTGCCCAGCGCAGCGAGGGACGCCCCGCGCATGTTTTCCCACCAGTGCCCGGTGAGGATGTCGTAGGCCACGTCGATAATGCCGTCGTTGAAGTCATCGTGCAGGGCAAGGATGTTCCAAACCGGCGGGGCGTCTTCGATATTGCCCATCGCATCATAGGTGTATGACTCGGAACGGACCGGGGCGGGAATGTCAGTCCCTTCCGCATTCAGGGTCCCCACCTTGACCTGTATCAACCGGTACAGGTTGTCATATAGATATTTGACGGAACGCGTGTGGTCCTGGAGGTTCTTGATTAAGTCCAATCGGCCGTCCGTATGACGCCTGTAAACCTCGTTCTTCACCCCGCCCAGGGCGGTCGTTTCGTCTTGGTACAGGAACCCCCGATAATCGGTCGCCCGTGCGGATTGAAGGATGTCCTCCCCCGCGTGTTTGGATACGATATTGCCGAGGTTGTCGTATCCATATTCAACGACGACCGACGCATTGCGTTTGATCTGTTCAACCTGCCCTTGGGGATTATACACATACTCGATCGTAGTGACGCCGTCGGGACCGAAACCAGGGAAGGTGATCTGCCACAGGCGGTTGCTGGCGTCATAGACATACCCCACCGTTTTGGATACGCCATTGGCTGTGGTGGTCTCGGACTGGATGATGCTCGAATCCGGGACATAAGCATAGGTCGTCACGACATCGGCCCCGCTACCGTTGTTTTCACATATCGCCGTAACGCGGTCCAGGCCGTCCCGGCCCATTATAAGCCGTTGGGTCGTACCCGACACATACGCGTTCCCCGGCTGGATCGATGTATAATCCATTTGACCGACCGCATCCCGGTGGTGCGTTATGGTGCTTGTGTTCCCGTCATGGGTCGCATCAATCCACGGGGCGTCGGTACGGTATGAATTCACAACCCGCGACCCGTTTGCCAGCAGGCGGTCCTCCGGCAGGCCGGATGATGTGCGTCCGAAACTCGACGGATGGTTCAGTGCATCGGTCACTTTACGGGTCTCGCCGGCCTTGGTATGGTCCGAGGCCGTCTTGTGCCCGGCCTGGTTCTCGGAAATGGTGGTCTGGTTGAGTTCGTTAAAGGTGTTGGTGGCAACGATGTGCCCTGGGTCGGATCCGGCGGTCGGGCTGGCGGCACGAACGGTCTCCAGATTGCCGTTGCCGTCGTATGTATAACCGGCCACGCACTCGTTGGCCCAGCTTGTATCGTCAGGATTTAAAGTCAAACCTGCGGGGAGCATGCCCCTGAAAACCTTGGCCGGCCGGCCCGCATTGTCATACTCGTACCGCACCAAGGGCTTCACCGCTACTGCGGTCCCGTTGTCAAGATCGGTGACCAATGTCTCGGCGGGACGGACGATCCACTGGAGTTTGCCGTCGGGCATATATAAATACGAGGTGGCCTTCCCGTTGACATCTTCCCTGACCACGCGCCCGGCGGCATCGGTGAACCGGGCCGAAAATTGCCCGTTGGGCGTTGTTGTTTTCACGATCGCATAGCCCTCGTCCCCGTAAAGAGGCGGCATCGATGTCAAGTATTCGATGTCGGCATGGAAGGTGGCGGGCTCAAAGACGATTTGCCCGAACCTGCCGTCCTGCACGCCGGTTAGGCGGCCGATGGCATCGTACTCATAAAACACCCTGGCCCCGGATGCCGCCGCGGAAGATGTCACGCGGCCAAGACCGTCATAGGTGGATGTGCTCTTGAAATGGCCGGAAGCGGCCAGCCCCTCCACCTGGCTGGCGTCCGTTACGGAGGTCTCGGTCGTAAAGGTCTGCTGGACACGCCCCTGGTCGTCGTATACGGTGCAGTAGGTCACGGGCCCGATGTCCTCGGCGACCCTGCGGCCCAGGCTGTCATAAACGCCCGTGGCATCGTACTGGTTGTCGCCGGTTCCGACCGCCTCCCCGAAAGTGTTCAAATCGGTGGTGGCAATGCGGTCGGGGCCATCCGCGGCGTCCATGTCGAGTTTGCTCCCCACGGCATTGCCATAGGCATCGTACTCGAATTCCTCCTGGATGTAATCCCGCACCCCGCGGTTGTTCTGGAAGGGCCGCCGGTACCTCAACAGGTTCCCGTATTCGTTGTATTTCACATCCTGCATGACGACATTGCCCCGTTTGTCGACTTGCTTGGTCACCAGACCTTCGGAATTATAAAACCATTCGGACGGGTGCTTGGCCGAGTCGGTGCCGCCGAAATCGGGATACGCGCTCTCCTTGGTCTTGCGGCCGGAATCATCATACGCAGAATAGGTGGGAGTGCCCCCTTGGGGACATGCGGCGATCACATTGCCGAACACATCGTACTTATACGCCACTTTATTGAGGGGCCGGGCCTTGGTCACGGCATCTGCGGCTGCATATGTCGCGGAACTCAAAACCCAGCCCAGGCCGTTGATCTCGTATTCCGTGACATTGTTATACTGGTCAATGCACTTGACCACATGGCCTTCCGGGTCGCGCTCCCACTTCTCTGTGAGAGTATGCCCGGTAACACCGGGATCCGGGTATTGGGTCTCAACCAGATTGTCGTCTTCATCATACACCCAAGTCGTGGTCGACAGGTCGACACCATTGCACGCCACGACTACGGTCTGCTTCAAATAGGTCCCGTCGGTCGTGTAGGTGTTGGTGTGGATCACCCGTTTCTGGTCATTAACATTGGGGATGGCCGGGTTATACGGCTCGGTATATGTGTGCAGGTATCCATGGTATGCGTAGGCGGCGCCGTCACCCAACGGATAATACTCCGATTCGGAAACGAACCCCTGGGGATCCATCTCCCATTTTATATGGCCATCCGCATCGTACTTGTAGGTATGCACACGCTTTCCCGCCTCAGGAGCGCCGTCCGGCCCGGACTTGGTGATCGCGAGCTTGCCGACCCGGCCATCGGTCGCCAGCAGTTCGGAGAGAAGGGTGTCGATCCCGTAATACAGATATTCCGTTATATGGAGCCCGGCCGCTGTGTGCTCGCATGTCTCGCGCACCAACCCCTGGCTGTTGTACTTGTATTCCACCAGAGGAACGGGGTCGGGGTTGGGGTCGTTCTTTTGGGTCACCCGCACATTGGTCACCTTTTTCAATTGCCGCGGATGGCCGTCAGCGTTGAATGTCCCGCCCGTATTGCGCACATAATATTCATACACCGTCTCGTTGCCCAAGGTGTCTTTTTCGGATTTGACCAAGCCGAACAATTCACCGGCCACGGTGGGCCCGCCCTTGAACGGCCCGTCCTGGACCAGCTCAAGCGGGTAATACTCGATAGTCCGCATCGGTTGGTCCGTTTGGGCCATGGTGTTGGGATCGACATATGTCTGGATGTGGTCTTCCTCGTCTTCGCCCGGCAGGAAATGGGCGCCGGGGGAGGGATACACAACGGATATTGGAAGCCCCGTGAAAGACGGGAGATAGAACAAGTACTGGAAATACTCGGTGTCCGCCCCTTCTTGGACGGGGACCACCGGTATCATCCCAGGACCGTTCTGGTATATATAACCGAATGATTGTACCGGATAGGCAGGGAACTGGTAGCCTTTACCATCCGAGGTGTCCCTTGTATACACGGCAGACGCCCCTCCCAATATTTCCCGGAGTGGGAGGAAATGGCTTTGATCATAGTCGGATATTTTATGAACCGAGGTGGGTGGCTCACTGCCGACACCATCGATGTCAACATCAGACCTGCTCGAATAGATGGTTGTATCCCGGATGAGTCCATTCCGTTCTGTGATCCTGGATATTTCGGTCATGGGCTCGAAATTCCATTCGCACGGCGTGGCGAATGCTTGTTTACTGGTGGTCACCTTGGACACCAAATTTTTGACCGGCACTACCAATGTGTGCCCGGTCCCCCGGGCGCCGCCGGTGATGGTGTAATCCCCTGAATCCAAGAACACCTGGCTAGGATTGCCCCCTGCCCCTCCACTAAATATGGACTGCGAGAAATTCCCGGTGAATGCAAGGGTGTTCCCGTCGGGCAGGTGTATGTCATTGAGCCCACTCATGAAGCCATGCCAAGACTGCGACACGAACTCATTATAGTTGATAGTGCATGTGCGCGTCCCTTGTGCGACCTGACTCAAGAAATAATAATGATATATCGACCAGCCATAACCTTCGGTAAATGCTACTATTTCATGCTGGTATGTGAATGTGACCGTATCCCCGTCCGGATAGGTGATTTTAGAAATATAATATCCGTATGTTGTATAGGATACGGTACCGGTTGGATATGCCGTCGCCCCTTCTCCCAGCAGCCTTTGTTCGTATTCATATATAGTCTGGTTCCCGTATCCATCCGTAATTGACACGGGCATCCCGGTTGGTGCGTAGTAACCTATGATCTCAAATGCTGATGGTCGAAAATATCCCCCCGCATCGATAAAAACACATGTATAACTTACATCGCCTTGCCTCAATGTGACTTGTGTTTCACCGATGCTCATCATGCCGTAAAGGGTGCGGGGGGTGGCGTATTTGATGAATTGCACCTCTCCCGAAATCCCGCCCTGGTTCCATTCAATGAATCCCCGGTAAATGGTTTTATCCGGAGAGTTTTCTTCTGAATATACATCCCACCAAATCCCCTGGGGCATATTTTCGAAGGAACCCGTCCACAAGGTCGGCAGATACATAATGCCGCCATTGCCCCGATAACTATTATAAACACGGGGAATTGTCAAGCCTATTGAACCGGTTTCCGAATCTTGGAACAATTCTTCATTCAAGAACAGCCCCAATTCCCAAGGGAACATCGATGCCGACGAAAAGAGCGGGATGGTGATCCGGGGCGTTCCGTCAGGTTCGACATTGATGACATACCCATCCCCGTCTATGCACTTTCCCGCCCCATACAGGGGATATACGGCCAGAGAAAGCCCCAAACATGTGTAGACAAACCAATTGTTTTTCATGGGCCGCCCCTTTATGGATTAACTATATAATTAGTGAGTGTAACCGGTACCGTAGCTACACCATTTATCACTTCGGTCATCGTATTGTCCGTGAAATCGAGCACCCAGGCGGTATTCGAGCCATCGGTGGCCACAATCGTCAATGCCCCCCCTGCAAACCGCGCCGGTTCCACCGTCCGGCCGCCGAACAATGCATCGGTGATTATCCGGTAGGTTGTCCGGCCCCTGAGGTCAATAATGGAACATAACCCGCCATCGGTTTGATCGACAAGCACTTCGCCCGGGAAATCAGCCCATGGCGCTATCGGCGGTCCCGCATCCCATTCATAATACAGCGGGTCGGTCAAATCGGTGTTCACCACCGGCACCAGGGCGGCACGGGTTCTGCCATCCTGGCCTCTTATGTTGACACCGATCTCGTGTGCACCGCGATCCATGACGACCGTGGGCAGGATATTGATCTTGATCGTGCCCGGACCATCCTGAGTGGTCAGCGTATAAAATCCCAGTCCGTCGTAGGTCATGGTGTGGGTCTGCCCCGCTAAAACCGGGCGGAAATTAAATTCCGAGCCTAAAAGCAGCACGCCCCAGAACGCTTCTTCATATGGATCGTCCTGCCCCAGCGAGTCGCCTGACACGCACAGGTCAATGGCCTCCATGAGTTTGACCGGTACCCCGTGCGTTTCCATCGACAGACTGGCGTTGCCGACAGTATCCAATGCCTGGACCTGCACCGTGTATTCCATGCCATTGGACAACCCCGTCAAAAGCCGGGCGGTATCCGTTCCGACCGGGATGGGGCTTTGATAGGCCCCGCCTTCCTCCTTGATCCTGATCGCATAACCGGCGAGGTCACCCCAGGTGTCGGCACTGCCGGTCCATTGCACCGATAGGCCGCCGTTGCAGGATACCGCCGTCACACCGGTGGCCGGTTCGGGAGGAATCGTATCCCCGCTTTCCGGGACGAACAATTCACCCGACCGGGGGCCCTCGCCCTCGCCGTATCCGAACGCGACCAAAGCAAGGACGATCGAGAGCGACCATATGGCGGCAGACCGATCCAGATAAAACATCGCGCACCCTTTCATATGTTGCCGGTCAATGGAAAACATGTGCAATATTTACCATATCAATGCTTTAAGTATAACATGCCCGGCTGTTTGTCAAGTGAGGGACTTGCAAAACCTCTCTGAAATTCCGGATGATCGGCACTTCCACAAAAACGAGCTTTGCCGAACTTACGACTGGCGTGCGGGCCAATTGCACCGTTGGTATATGATACGAGTCAAGGAATCGAAATCCAGACAAAAACACAAAAAAACCACTTGAGCCGCTTGCCCGAACACTCCGGAGCACGGCGGAATCATCCGCCGATGGGCGACTGCTTCCGAAAGATTTCTTGCGTCTGAATTTCATTCGAACGGTCAACACATCGACCCATCCCACGACACAGTTTTACCGATCGCCACAATTCGTTTGTTTACAATACATTGTGGCACAACAGTTGCACCATAATCCTGTCATCCGGCAAAACATCGGCCATCATAAGGAGACATGCGATGAGCGGACGGGCGGAATTGGGCGCGCTGTGGTCCACGATTCAGACCTGGCTCTTTCCCATGTTGGAAGACGAGCTGGGCGAGCTTGATGACCGGCACCGGGAGTTTATCGCCGTCTGTGAGGTCTGCGCGCTACCCGAGCATGGCCAAGAGTTGGGGACAGTGGTACTTTTGCACCTTATCTCTCCCGAAATGTTTGCGGGAAAGATACCGCCGCCGGTCGTTCCGATCCGCATGTGCGACCTCCACTCATGATCCCGCCTGTTCCTGCAATGACACCTTAAGCTCCCGCTCGGTCCGCCGGCCGATATCGGCCCTGCGGGCCACCGACTGCCTACTGATCCCCAGCCGGGCGCCGACACGGACATATGATTCGCAAAGATCCACGGTCATCCATTTGCACACCAGCGCGCGCCCGCGGGAGCGGGCGTTGGCATGCCCGCGCCGCAGCAGGGCTTCCGGCTGCATGTCGACGGCTTACCGGAGGTGATGAGCAGGTGGACATGGTTGGGCATAAGGGCAAAGGCGCGGCACTTGGCTGCGGTCTGCTCCAGGGCGATCTCGATGCGGTTGAGGAATGATTCGCGGTCCTGGTCGTCGCGGAATATTTCCCGACGCTCCAGCCCCCGCACCATGACATGATGCAGGGCCTTTCGACTCCGCTCAAGGTTTTCAACGCCCTCATAGTCGATCCGTGCTCTTCGTGGCATGCGATCATTCTACTCCACCCATGGCTCATGTCAAGCGCTTTCCGCCGCCTGCTATTTAGCTGGTTCACCACTCCCCAACTTCAGATTTCCTGATCCCTGTGGGGTGGACTGATGGTTTTCCGGAACGGGTTTGGCGCATTTTCCGCGTGACAAATGGGCTGCGGCGGCTATCCTTTCTGGGGTCAGACTTCAGGATGATTGGTCATGCACCAGATGC